>JAKAWY010000008.1 GCA_021816745.1 Thermoplasmata archaeon | reverse complement strand
GCTGTGTCTTCCACATTTTTGATAGATGTGTAAGGAATCCTTAACTTTTTTTTGAAGGCCTCAAATTCTTCAAGTCCCTCCATGTCAAGCTCGAATTCATTTTCCAGGAACTGTATCTTCACCATGTACAATCTGTTGTTTATGTTCTGATTCTTAATAAAATTCACCTGAATCTGTTTTTCAGTTGCGATGAAACAGATGAGGGACATTTTCTGATTCCCTGAAAAATTATATTTAGAATTATGACTTAGGATTTTAGTGAGGATAACAGTTTCAAAATTGTCCGGAAAGGTGATTGGGGCCTCTTCAGGAACAGACATTTCAATAATGGACCAGATCGGGCCAGACGATCTGTTCTGGGCGGATGTGGAAGGTTTCACACCTGATTTTCTTAATTATATTGAGAAGAGATTTTCCATCGATCCCCTGACAGTGGAGGATATCAATGCAGGAAAACAGAGGGTGAAGATTGAGGATTATCCTAGCTATACCTTCATGGTATCAAAAAATGTCACTAAAACAGGAAAAGATGAATTCAGTTATGATACAGAGGAGATATTTCTCATACTGATGGAGAAGGGTATGCTGACACTCCACCAGAATCCTTCTTCTGTGGTGCAGCATTCTATTGATTCCATTGGGAACCGTGCCAAGACTATCAAGAAGGAGAAAAATTTCCCTTCACTGGTGATGCACCAGGTATTTGATTTTTCTGTGGATTCTTTCTTCAGCGCACTTTCTGACATGGAGAACTGGCTTGTTTCGGTCAGGGTTGATCTGCTGGACTTTGATAATATCACTTCCAAGGAGCTTAATGACCTGAAAAATATAATGGCCTTCATTTCCCGGGCCAGATCGGAGATGGGAAATCTTAGAATCACTTTGACACAGCACAGGGATGTTATGTCCCTTGCACAGAATGATGCAATTAAGTTTCTGTCACCTGATCTGTCCCATGATTTCAGGGATATCTATGATCATACGTTCCAGATGATTGAGGCCCTGGATTCGTATACTCTTAGGGCAGGTGATATCAGGGATTTGTATTTCACACTGAGATCAGCGTATACAGATAACATACTTAGGTTGCTGACCTTAGTGGCCACCATCTTCCTTCCACTTACATTCCTGACAGGTTTCTATGGAATGAATTTCACAAAGGGATTTTACGAACCTGCATCTTCTTCCATCTATGGATTTTATGGTATGGTAGTGATCATGCTGCTTATTTCCTCAGTCCTTCTTTTAATATTCAGGAAGCGTGGCTGGGTATGATCCCCATTTTTAACCTTTTTTCAAATAAATCTTAATAATTCTTCCCTAATGAATACGTATTATTTTCAGCATATTCAAACCTGCTGCGCTGTTAGCGCAGTATTATTCTTGGATAGATGCAGTTATGTTTCAAATTAATTTCATCATTTCAGTTTTAAACCTATTTGAGAACATTTCGATTTTTTCTTGAACGTTTCCTCCAAATGAATGTGTTTCCTCTTGAATATAAGCTGATTTAAGGATTTCATAAAGTGAGTCAGAGGTAGCAGCAACTTCTTGCTGTCCAATTCCGGCACTAACGTTGTTCTCTATGCCATTGACTATACAGTTTATGCCTGCTTCATTCACTTTCTTATTTCCCACTAAAGAGTTCCATGAAACTGCTTCCCTTGGCATAAGACTTGAAATTTTTTCCTCTTTTGTCTTGATTAGCAACCCAACTATGATATTTTGAATCCCAAATTTCCTATATGCAGAAAAATTGTTCCACGGAATAAATTGCAATTTTTCCGTTGCCGATGTGTGCCCATGAATAGGAAACGTTGTTACGAACAAACCAGAATTGCCAACGACAAACTCACATTCCTGAACGTTTCCATCACCAACAATGTAATAAGATTTGAAACATTTTTCTGGTATCAAGGTTTCCAGCAAATACGCTGAAGGGAAGGCATCTTTTTCAATTTCATAGATTATAGCTGATTCTACTTTATCTTGATTCCTAAGTTTACAATACATCATAGAAACCAAGTACCTGGTATCCTCATTTTCACTGTACTCGTACTTTTCCAGCTCCTTTACATTATTTAACATATAGGATTCAGCTAGATCAAGCCCAGTCATTTCCAGTTCTTTCCTGCCGGTCTTAAGCAGTTCAAGGCCCAATTTCACTCCAGCATCCCCCATTGTAGGGTTTGCCCAAAAGACATACCTAAGAATTCCTTCTGGACTCTTGTAAAAATTATCGATCTTGAGATTTCTTTCTAATATCAGCTGTTTGCATTTATCTATGGTGTATTTACCTCCACACTGTTTAATAGATTCTCCATAGGTTTCAAAAGTCTGCGTGTTATAGCCATTTTCCTCAATTGTTTCCCACAGTTTTTTCTCAAGCTTGACTCTATTTAAGCGCCTTAAGCTGTTAAAATATGATTTCCCTTCTTCCGAAACCGATTCCTTGTTTACATCCAATAGAAAAAGTTCCCATATTAGGTCAAAGGATTCAACGATGCCTATCCTGGACAATGCATCTGAAGCTAGAATCTTGATGTAATTAGTATCAATTGAATTATTTTCGTCTACATTTTTCAATAAGTTCATGAGTTGATCGGATGAATCATTATCCTGTAATTCTCCAAGAGCTTCTATTGTATCATAGAGAATGTATTCATTCGTTGAACTAAGAAGAGTTTTCCTTAGATAATTTCTTGCCTCTTCGCTGCCAATTTTTGCCAAAGCCTTAATACTCTCCCGTATAGTTGGAGTAGGGGTGAGATCAGAATTCTGGGGCGGTTCGAATTCTTCAACGACTCTCTTTAAGTGCTCTAAAACAAGGGCAGCCAAAGTCTTGGATTTTAATGTTGACGAGACATCTATCCAAGCATTTGCAATATCAATCCATAATTTTGATTGAATCCTTGCTTTATCCATCTCATTGCGAAGTTCTGTTTTATCCTCCGTTCCTTCTTGTTTGTTATCTCTTGTATATTTCAATTGCTTTGAATAAGTTTTATTCAGTTTTTTTGACTCCTTTAACCAATAAAAGAAACTTAATCCTATCTTCTGATTGTAAAAATTCTTCAATGTAAGTTCCGCATTTTGAATGTTCTCCATGAACTCAAATGTTTTTAAATTCAGGACTATCAGTTCCCCGTTAGTTTCCTCTACAAGAATGCCTTCAACAATTTTTTGCAAGTTTTTATCCATTTTAAAAGGACTGTTTAAAAGGAATTGATAAGCCATTTTCCGAATGTTGAAATCAGAATCAATGATTGAACGTTTTACGACTAGATATTTATCACTTATTGGAAATTTTTGTTGAAATCTATTGAGCCATTCAAAAAGTAATGAAAATGCATCAAATCTTACCGTTGTGGGTGCAATTATGGATAAGGCTGTGAGATCATCAAAATAGCGCAAAAGATTTAGTTCTCTGCAATACTTTATCGCAGTCCTGTTCTCTTCCTCATTATTGGATTTTAGTAAAATTTCCACTGTTGGAACTTTTCCAGATTCGTATTCTGGAACCACCCCCTTAAAAAATAAGTTTTCAAGACTAGTCTCTTTAGCCCCAATTTTACTCAAAAACTTCTTAAATTTTTCCTCATCTATGGAATCCTTTTTGGCAGTTCCGATGGTAGAAAGTGCTGTGCTGAGCATCTTTCCTATAGGTACAACATCGCTCCAGTATTTACCTATCTTATCGTATTCTTCCGGTTTAGAATTTTCTGCTGTTACTATCCATCCACTTATGTTGTCTCCAATAATCTTTGCTATCATTTCATTTCCAGAAATATCAGAATGATCTAGAACATTATGAATGAAATATCTAATGAGGAAACCCCTTTGATGCTTCACCTGTTCAAATGGGTTCTTATTTTGCTTTTCAATTTCTTTTGTGATTCCTTCATTTGATATTGCTATCCACGGTTTCTCCTCATCAGCTACAGGGATGAAACTCCCATGTATGTTTTTTAACTCAAGAATCACGATTCTTCCTTGTCTATAAAATAGGCAATCAATTTGTGGTGAATTTACGTTAAATAGAGGGTTTACAACAATGAATACGTCACTGCCTCTCTCATTAAAAAACGGAGTTAGATACTCAATCATCTTGTACGCTTGTTCTCTTTCACCCGTCTCCATCAATTCTCCACCTTTGAATATTCTTAAGCTCATTTTACAACCTCCTCCTTTTGTAACAAAGAATCAAGCAACCCTAAATCAAATTGCCCTCCAGCATCCTCCAATCTGCGCTGAAATTTCTTAAGATTGAGAATCTGAATTCCTGTCATCCATCTAGTTTGAATTACCTCATTTGGGAAAAATGGAGAAAAATAAATTTCTCCATCCTTCGTAGTGTTTGCTAGTTCTGTACCTCTAAGTTTAGAAAGAGGAAAGACCCTCAATCTGCTGTTTCCGGATTCTGCAACAGTGTAAATGTCTGAAAGAAATGACTGATTTGTTTGCTCAGGTAGTCCGTAGATCAGATGCGTTTCATATTCTATTTTTTGGTCAGTAAGTTCTTTCATCATATCAATTACCTTTTCCCTGTTATTTATTCTTTTTATCCTTAGTTGTACCTTGTTGTCTAAAGTCTGTAGTCCACATTCAAGTTTTACATTCATACTCGACAATTTAGCGATTATTTCAGTGTCCAGGTGTTCGTACCTTGTCTGTATGCTGAATTTGATTCCAGGTAACTTATAGGAAATGAGGTCTAGAATCTCTATTGCCCTTTTCTTGTTTAGGAAGAAAACTGGATCAAGAACCGCTACGCTTGATGTTCCAATTTCCTTAATCTTCTCAAGTTCATATCTTACAGTTTCAATATCACTTTCTTCAACGTTTCCAGAAGGAATAGTAAATGCACAGAAACTACATCTGAAGACACAACCCCTTTGGGTTTGCCATCTTATAAATTTGTCTCCAGAAATCATCGGAATGATTTCATCGTGACTAAAAGGTGAATTTGGTATGCCAGTAGGGGCAACAGCCAATAAATTGCCTATTTTGTCTCCATTTTTATATACACCTTTAATGGATAAGTCATTTCCTGAAATCATTCCCTCTATCAGATCGGAGAAAGCTTGCTCCCCAAAACCTTTAACGAAGTAATCTGCTCCAGAAAATTCATCATTTAACTCATCACCTCCATATGTGATTTCTGAACCACCTAGCACGATGGAACCATTGTATTCAAAACTCCTAAGCGCATCTATTATCATTTTAACCTGGTAGGCATTCCACGCATAAACGCTGATGCCAAGTATATCCGGAACAAGTACCATTATTTCATGCAAAACGTCGCTTAAATTGCCTTTCGTGTCAAACTGCAATAAATTAACGTCAAGATCTGTATATCTTGATTTCAGGTTCATAAGAACTGAATAAATATAGGCTATACCCAAAGGTGTCCTCGGATCCTTCCTTCTGTACCAATTCAATGAGAGGAGAGCAATTCTCATTTGATTCTCATTATACTTCTTTTTTGGTTTAATTAGTTCCATGTTGTGGAAATTTGCATTTCCAAATTTCTTATCAATGATTTATAATACAACATTATATTTAAAATTTGATATTGTAATTGTTTCTGGGCAAACTTATGTTCTCAATATTCCACTCTAGTTCTTCATAATTATTGGTTTGTATGCTTCAGATAAACAAATCGTTTGAAGATGGGCCGATCTATCATTGGATTTTCCTTTGAGAATTTGTTACTTATAGGCACATTTAATCCAAATTTTCTTTGGCGACTTTATCTTCATTGTTAGACCCACACGTCATGATATGGTATATGAGTTATTTCTAAAATAAGTGTTGAGTCGGTGGTTCATTCTCTAAACATCTAAAAAAGAGAAAAATGTAATTGACTAGAGAAATTTGCTTTCTAAACAAAAACAATTCCAACTAATTGTTGATGATAGAATGTTAATTTCATTTCATTACACTTTTAAGCTTTTTAATCTCTCCAGCGATGAATGAATATAATTCTTTAAGTTGATCATTACTATAACTTACACCAAGTGCTTCTAAAATGGCATAATCAATTTTTAATTGCCTCGAATCCATATTCTCATATCTATAGAGGATTGATGGTAAATCCTCTCGTGAAATATCTTCAAAACACTTTACCAAATTCGCCTTATTTTTGAAAGAAAGAAGTTGAGGATCAATTACAAAGAAATCTTGGAAAGAATATGCAAGAATTTGGATAAAAGCACCCCTAGTTTCTTTTTTGTTTGATAAGATCTGGAGAATGTTAACGGAACTGTTCCAGAATAATGCAAATATTTTAGAATCCTCGCCTGACATCCCCTTTATAAGCCAAAACATCTGGGATGGACTAAATTCATATTCAGAATAATATGCGAGAGATTTTGTGCCAGTAGCTGAAATATCAAATCTTCCAATGATAACAAGATGTGTTTGTTTATTCTCTAGATTCTTTTCCCATTTCACAAGATCGGATTTTCCAATTTCTGTTATGAAATAATTGAGTTTATCAAATTCATTTTTTATTAGATAATCTAATTCATTGGAAACATCCATTCTGCCGAGACCTGAAAATCTTCTTAAAGAGAAAACTACTTTTTTCTTGGGAATTTCTACTTGGAGTCCGTTAATTTTGTTTTTTACATTGATATGTTCTTGTGCAATGCTTTCAAGAACCCATTCATCTTGGGCCTTAATTGCCCTTTCTTTAGAGAAAAGAATAAACATCTTTGCAGCGTACACCTTGTCACCTTTCCATACCTGAATACCTCTTAAATGCTTACCCTTATTATCTTCAACAACTTCGGTTAGATTCCGGAGTTTGTTTGTAGAAGTAAGAAAAGTGGACAAAATTTCTTCGCCCTTTAGCTGATCATCTCCAAGATATCTGTTAATATTTTCAAGTACATTTTCTTGATTTACCTTAATTGTGGAAAGATTTTCATTATTCACTTGATTTTTAATAAATTCTGAAAATTGTAAAGCTTCTTCTCTATTATTGGGCATAGATTTTATTGTAGCTATAATAGTTCCATCTCCTGCTTTTCCCTTTTCAGCAACTAATAATATTTCCCTTATCTGTGTGCTTTCGGAAAAGGCAGAGCGACTTACGTTAATTACGATATATTGCAACCAGTATCTCTCTGAAATCAATTTTTTGATACCTTCAAAAGACTTTAGGCGAAGAGTTGTCGCTGGAAGAACAAATGCCATTCTTCCCCCTTTCTTAAGAAATCTATCTGATAATAAGATAAAATACCCATGTAAACCAAGTTGAATGGTAAAATAGTTTTTATATTCTTTAAACCTTGTTCCCATTTTTTTCTTATAAGAATCAGGAAGTCTTTCATGCCTAGTAAAAGGAGGGTTCATTATAGTGACGTCCACTGATGATAAAGGCATCTCTGCTTTACCTTCCTTGTCCAAGGAAATACCTCCTTTCTTCATATATTTTTGTGGTCTAGGCATTTGTCCAAAAAACATATCCAACTTTGGATTTCTATACGCCTCTGTAAGTTCAGCTGAAAGTGCAGGAATAGATTTATTTGGTTTAAGATCAGTGGAATCCCAGATAGCAATTCGTACACGTTCAGTTTCGTATAATGGGGCCTGAAGTGAAAGATTTACAGCTGCCAGATGTGCAGCAAATGGCATAATATCAATTCCCGTTATATCCGACTGAAGAAATCGTGAGTGATCATCTTCACTAAAATTTCCATCTATTGCTAAATAACGTTGTTTCATGTGGTAAGCTGCAACAAGTAAGGTACCACTTCCACATGCAAAATCTGCGACCTTGTCATCCTTATCTTTTATAGCTAAAGCTGCCAACATTTCCGCTGCTTCATTATTTGTATAAAAAGCAGCGACGACTTTTCTCAACTCAATTGGTATCAAGTCATGAAAAATTCGTCCAACAATATCATGTGGAAGTTTTGTAGGTGTCAATGCTTTGATAGTCACTATTGCAGATCTTAGATGATCCATAGCATCCTGTGGAATCTTTGAGACAACGTCAAATCCAAACACTACTGCATAATCTTTCTCGAGAACCTTTGAAAAATAAACTAAAAGATCAGTAGGGCTCTTCACCAGATCTTCGTTAATATCTGGATAATCCTCACTTTCCTTTGAAAGAAGTCTGTAGAATAGTAATTGGTTTACCAAAAGAAAAGCGGCAGCTCTTCTCATTTGGTTTACTGGAAGATTATCATGCTTATACTCAAGAATATTTTCAAATACACTTTCTCCGCCAAATACTTTTTCCACATCCTTTACTGGAACCTTGCCCATTTGACTTGTAATATTGGATACTATGTCCCGAAGTGTGTTAATAGTAGTTTCAGCGTCTGGTTCTGAAACTTTTGGTGGGTTAATAACGAATTCATATATCGATTCTGCTAATTCCTGTAAATTTTTTACCTTGCGCCTTATGAAAAAGGGATCATAGTCAAACATAGCAGTTAGTTCGCAAGGACCATCCGATTCGGGTGAATACAATACTCCAAAAACAACTTTTGGTGTGATTCCCTTGGAAATTAAGGATTGCTTATATTTAAAAGCCTTTGCTGTAGCATCCTGCAATGTTGCTGGTTGCTGTTTAGCCTCGATAAAATAATATCCATTTTTCACAATTTGTATATCTGGCTTTTCGACACCAGAAAGATTGATAGTTCTTTCAAAATACGCTTCAAGACCCAAATTTGATAATATTCCCGTAAGAAAACTGCTCTTTGTGTTCTCAGCAGATTTTCCTAAAGGCTGGAATTTTGCCATTAGTAGATTATAAGAATTTAATTGATAAATTCTTGCATATCTATTTTAGAAAGACATAGGTCTTCAAAGGGAAGTGCCTCATTTCGGAAAATAGTCAATATCATACAATCCCGAGTATTTCTTTTACCACTCCGTTACAATTTTCAGTGAATTTGAAACTTATAATTCAGATTCCCATCTGATTCAAGTTCTTTCAGGTTATCACTCTCATCTTCCTCATTATCCAAATTTTCAAAACCTAAGAATATCTTCCCCAGAGGGGGTTTTAAATTAAATCATGATGAATCCTACTGATGATTTACTTTCAAGAAATGCGTGAGATGAATATCACAAAGAAAGTACATTTTTGGTACATTATTTTATCTCTTTAAATTGTGTACAGGCGGAAAATTAATATAAAATATAAGTTATACATAATTCATAATGTTCACACATATTGATTTAATTTTTTTGGGGGAAAAGAGTGTTAAATGAAAAGATAGCTCGAAAAATAAATCCTAAAGAAACATCAAACTTCTCAACTGAAGCCGATCATTTGGATGTGCTTTCCTTAATCCCAAAGAAACAGTTTACATTAAATGCAATAGCACCGTATTACACCATGTTTCCTATCCAATTTCCTTTAGATAAACTCAAAATAGCAGCACCTAATGACTGGGTTTTAGATCCTTTCTGCGGAAGAGGAACAACAATTTATGCGTCAAGATTGCTGGGTTTAAAAAGCATAGGAATAGACAAAGACCCCGTGGCTGTAGCAATAACTAAGGCAAAACTTATAAAAATAACTCCAGAAGTAATAATAAGAGAGTGCGAAAAAATATTATCAAATGATGAAAATTTTACCGACAACATTCCTAAAGGTGAATTTTGGGACTTGGCTTTTGACAATGATACATTAGCCCAGATATGCAAAATTAAGGAAAGTTTGTTAAATGATTGTAAAACTGATGCAAGAATTGGTCTCAGGGGTATAATGCTTGGAGCATTGCATGGACCAACTGGAAAAAAAATTCAATCATATCTGTCAAATCAAATGCCAAGAACATACACAACTAAACCAGGTTCAGCGGTTAGATACTGGATAAAACACAATTACACACCAAAAAAAATTAATGTTTTGGATATAGTTGATAAACGTGCAAGGAGGTATTATGAAGATGTGCCAAAAAAAGTCAATAGTCAAGCATATCTTCATGACGCTAGAAAAATTTTCCCTAAAAAATTTAACAAGAAATTCAGGTGGATAGTAACTTCTCCTCCTTATCTTGGAATGAACAATTATAGCACAAATCAGTGGCTTAGAGAGTGGTTTGTTGGAGGAGACGAAAAACCAGAGTATGCAATAAAAAATAATCTTGCATCGGGTTCACCAAAAAAATTTGAAAAAGAACTTTCTAATGTGTGGAGAAATGTATCATTAATTTCCGATAATGATGCGCATCTCGTGATCAGATTTGGTGCTTTACCATCAACTCCATACGATTTCGAATCTATTATTCAAAAATCCCTTTCCTATAGTGGATCTGAATGGCAAGTTGAAAAGATTGAAAGCGCTGGATCGTCTGAAGATGGTCAACGCCAATCAAACCAATTCCTTTCTTCGGTTAAACATTCAATGGATGAAATTGACGTATATGCAAGAAAAGTGAGTTAGTTATGTTTGATACAGATTCTTTACCTCAGATTAGAAACGCAATCGAGAAATGCACTCAGGATCAAAATAAATTATTGCAAGAACTAAGAGCAGAGGTACGTACTCTAAGAGATGAAGTTAAGACAATATATCCTCGGACTACAACATCAATATCTTTAGTTGCAAGTGATGGTGGAAATAATAAACTCGTGTTTGACCCTTTTTATGTGCAATTGGTTAGAGTTGTAGATTCTTATGGAAAGCAGATGTTTCTTGACGCAGTTTCACCAATGACAGATACTGATGAGGTTAGTAAGAAACAGTTTGATGATGCTGGATCACCAACCCCTCTTGGTACTCTTATGAGTGATTTAGAAGTTAGTACCCTAAATGAACTTAGCCCAATGATTCCAAGTGGAGAAAAAATCCGGAATGACCCACAGAGTGTCAATAGCTCATGGGTACAAGTGTATAGAGATATAAGTGAATGGGCTGTGCTGTATGATAGAATTTGCCATCGAGATTTTGCAACAGATACACTTCTTGTAAGAGATGGTTTACTAAGGAGCAAGATCTTTCGAGGTGAACTGTTCACAAAAATGATTCATAAAATAGAAGAATCTATTGATCGAATTAAGAAAGAAGATCATAGAAACTTATACTTAGTAGGCCTTGCTAAACATAGTAAAGTGATTGAAAGATATGGAATGGCTATGGCTATTGAAGACGTAATTCCTTCCGGTGATGCCAAATATGTTAGGATTCCTAGAGATATGGAGGCTAAGGCATATAAATGGCAGGAGTGGGCAAGAGGTCAAGAATCTTCCGGTAAAGGAGGAGAGAGCCCAAAGTTCAATGCAGGAGATATGTTTTTTGTAAGATTTGGCCCAAAAACTGGCGATCCAGTATGGCCAGTAGATATACTTTCTTCACAGTCTGGGAAAAACCAACAAATTTTCGCATATTTACTTTCAGATGCAATAGACGGTTTTCCAATACCGTACTATCCAAAATGTCTTCAAAATGCAGACAAATTTGCTCAGGTAGTCGATTTAGATTTGGACATACTTCAAGATGTTGTCCTTAAATCTGTCAGAGATCTTGTTGAACCTGAAAAAACTACTAAACTTGATAATTTTCTATTTACACCCGATTTAACTGGAAGGCGATATCAATGAAACTTTTTGATGAAAAAAATAGCATAGGAATCTTTAAGGGATTCAGTGAGGGCGGTTTAGAATTTCATGCGGACCTGGTTTTGCCATACAAGAGTGATTTTCAAAGCATTCCAATGCATGGCCAATTCCTCATTGTTCAACTTGAGGATGAAAATGAAGGGGTTTTAGGAAGGATAACATCACTCTCTGCAGAGGGTAAACTTGCCAGCGGAGCTGGAGAAGATTATGGTTTAAGAGTAGCAGCAGATAATAGGAAAATACCGGAAGATCTTCGGGAACAGTACCTAAAGTATCGTGTAAACATTAGAGTCCTTGGAGTACTTAGATCATCAAACGGTTCCATTGTTTATGCTCCTTCACACAGGAGATTGCCCCATGTTGGAAGCAATGTCGCTTTTCTCTCTGAGGAAATTTTAAAAGAAATTGTTAATGAAACCTCTGAAGGGGCAGAAATAGGATGGCTTGCTTTAGGAGAGTTCATTTACGCAAAAGGAGATGAAAGGTTGAAACAGGAGCCCTGGATGAGAATTATCGGCCCAAAAGTCACTCCAAGATTTCAGATATCAAGCCTAATTTCTAGAAGAACATTCGTTTTCGCCAGGGCTGGATATGGTAAATCAAACCTCATAAAATTACTGTTCAGCAATCTTTACAAGGAAAGCCCTACCGTTCAAAAGAGAGGAAACAGAAGAGTTCCTGTCGGTACTGTTCTATTCGATCCTGATGGCGAATATTTCTGGCCAGACGATAAAGGTCACCCTGGTTTATGCGATGTGCCAGAACTGAAAGATAAAATCGTGGTTTTTACTCAAAGAGAGCCCCCCAGTGATTTCTATGGATCATTCATTGCTGGAACTATTAGGCTGGATATTAGGAGACTAAAACCTTCAGATGTGATATCCATAGCTCTATCACCAGAAAAGCAGGATCAACAGAATGTCAGAAAACTTAAAGGATTAAATGAACAGAATTGGAGAGAATTAGTGGATGAAATCCATAAACTTGGTAATTTTGCTGATGAAGTTAAAATTGGAAGTCTGCTTGGCATTGATCCTGAACAACAAAGTGCTGAAATATATGCTGCAAGAGCTAATATGACAGCTATTGTCAAGATGCTTCATGATCCTAGCAGTCTTATGGTGGATATGTTATTACATTCCTTGAAGGAAGGAAAACTATGCATATTTGATGTGTCACAGATTCGAGGTTCGTCTTCTTTAATATTGTCTGGCTTAATACTGCAAAGAATATTCGAACATAATCAAAAGGAGTTTACTAAGTCAAATCCCGATACTATTCCAACAATAATGGTTGTTGAAGAGGCACAGTCAGTATTGAGCGAATCCTCGGTTTCCTCAGGAGAAGGCCCTTATGTAACGTGGGTAAAAGAAGGAAGGAAGTATGATCTGGGAGCAGTTCTCATAACTCAACAACCGGGAAGTATTTCGTGGCAATTGTTAAGTCAGGGAGATAATTGGTTTATTTTTCATTTATTATCACAAGGCGATTTAAACAATGTTAAAAAGGCTAATTCCAATTTTAGTTCCGATATTTTATCAAGTTTACTTAATGAACCAATACAGGGAAATGGAGTATTCTGGAGCAGTGCAAATGGGCATGCCTATCCAATACCGATAAGAGTGCTTTCCTTCGGGGACATGTATACTCCTTTGGACACAGAATATACCAAAAAATCAGAAAACATATACGCGAAGCGTATGAGTAATAAATTTAGAGATGAATTACAGAAGATAGCTAAAGAATCATATTCTGATCAGGAAGGAAAAGAAACAGAGGTAGCAGATACTTCATCAAATGAGGGAATTGATGTTATAGATGTTTATGTTAGGCAGGCAAAAAGAACCATAGAACAAGATATAGATTTTATGAAGAAAATAAAAGAAAAGGGAATTCCCTGGATGGAGCTACAAAAAAGAATTAAAAATGTGATGACAGGTATAACTGATGAGGAGGAAAGAAACCATGAAGCTTTTCGACTTGTACCTGTCGTTATGTTTGCACTTTCTGGAGGAAACCAAAACGAAAAATGGATCGTGGAGAAGAGGGAATCAATGAAGAAACCGGGTACAATGACTTCTTGGATTATAATCCGTTAATTTTTTGTTCAAAAGATTTTAAAAATATAAAAACGGAATGTTAGATATTACAACCATTCTAATATTTCCTTAAAATATTCTCAGAAAGAAAAAGTATTTTATAAAATTAAAAATAAAAACTTTAAGTTCAAGAACTTTTGGAATTTTAACATATCCTGCAGAAAATATATTTTCATAGAGAGATGTTGAAATTATACCACTCATGATCTTCCACAATAAATACATAAGTTCCAATTTAAATTTATTTGTTCTCAATAGCCCATAGCATGCATCTTTACAACTGGATCGACTGACGAGACAGTTATCCTTTAAAATCTGTAGACGCATTTAGATAGTTCCACTTATGAGTCCAACTTAATCTGTAATTCCAAAAATTTTATTGCAAATACGTTTATTTAGTATATTAATTAATTTTTAATGGTTGAATCCTTGCCTAAGAATGGATCCATTTCTAAACCTGATTCTTTTTCAATTTCATCAGCTTCCAAAGGAATTTAGAAATTAATTTTCAGGTCTCAGATGAATTTGATACTTCTTTTTCAAGATTATCCATGAATTAATATGAAGGCTTTGTTAAAAACGCTCACTATCAGAGAGTGTAAACGCCAGATGAATATTGTCCAAAATCGGCAAATGAAATCTGTCCACCCGTATTTATGTTTTCCATTTTTTTTCACTTCTCCCTGTAAGGCGGAGGATTACCCTTCCGCCGGTCTTTGAGCCTGTAAGACTCACCCTTGATGTTCAACACCGTGCAATGATGTAAAATCCTGTCCAGGATGGCTGATGCCATCACCTGATCTCCCATGACCTCATCCCATTCTGAAAAAGACTTGTTGGATGTGAAGATCGTGGATGATTTCTCATACCTGTGCGAGACAAACTGGAATAGGAGATTTGATTCCTCACGGTTCAATGGCAGATAACCAATCTCATCAACTATCATGATCCTGTACTTTGAATAGCTCCTGAGGAGGATGTTAAACCTGTCTCTCTGGTATTCCTTCCTGAGAGACTGCACCAGTTTCACTGCAGATGTGTAATACGCGGAAACGTCGGACTGGAGAGCCCTTATTTCAATGCAACCGAAAGATGTGTCTTCCCTACTCCGGGAGGTCCAAGGAATACCATATTCTCTTTATTATGCATGAATCTGAGTGTCATGAGATCATCTATGACTGACTTGTCGATGGATCTCTGGAACGGGAAATCGAACTCCTCCATGGTTTTTCTGAAGGGAAAACCTGCATACTTCAACTTTGTATCATATCTTTTGGAGAGCTTGCTCTTCACCTCTTCAGAGAGGAGATGATCCAGGATCTCCATGATGCTTTTGTCCCTGGCATTCTCCAGATAATTGTCAATGGTGTGTTCAATGGTGTCCATTCCAAGAGAGATCAAACTTTCATGCACCCTTTCATAAGAATCCATTAAATGACCTCCTCATATTCTGACAGATCACGCTTCTTCACCCTTGTCTGGAAATTCTCCATATTCTGTCCCCTGATCGCTTTGAGGAGGCCTTCAAAATGCTATTTCCTCCTTGATATTCTTCCGGATCCGGGGAGAATATCATGTTCTGCCACGATCAGAGAATCAATCTGTATCTTCAGGGTTGACGATTCTGTGATCCTAGCGGCCCTGCCTGCGTATATCCATGGAACTGAATATCTGTTCCCCTTGTAGGAAACATAGCAGTCCCTGGATATTTTCCTTATCTTCTCTATCCTGATGGAATAGTCCTGCACTGAATCCATGGGATTGAGATGCTCATTCTTCAGTCTTTCATGTGGTATTTCATGGGTGGTGCCATGGATATGGGAATTGACCTTCAGAAGCCATTCCTGACATTGTACATTGATGTCTGGGATGGACTCAAAGGATCTGCCTGGCCAGAAGTTGTACCTGAGATATTTGATGGTATTCTCGATCTTTCCCTTAGTCTGTGCACGGTAGGGATAACAGAGTCTTACAATTATACCATAATACTGGGAGAAGCTCATGAACTCTCCGTTGAACCTTGACTCTGAAGCTTTGAGCTTGCGTTCAAGGACGATCTGTTTCATGTTGTCATAAAGGATTGTATCTCTGTATCCACCAAATAAGTGAAAGGCATTGAGGTGCATGCGGATCACATTTCGTGTGCTGATATCAGTGGTGAATTCTGCATACCTCACCCTGGAGTATCCAAGGATCATGCTGAAGGCATACAGTTTTCTCCTTTTCCCGTCAATATCTATGTATCCAAACTCTCTGAAATCCACCTGAGACTGCTTTCCAGGATCGGTTTCGTACCTGTAGACTGCCATTATTTTCCTGTCATTTCTCATGGGCCTGCTGTACTGCTTCACAAGGGAATATGAACCCTGGAATCCTTTCTTCTTCAGCTCCTCGTATATCCTCACTGCAGAGAGATTGTGCACATCAATCATCTCCCTCATGAGAGGAATATACGATTTGATCATGGATTCTGCAGGGATCCTTTGATATTGTGGCAACTTTCCTGATCTGAGATATTTCCTTACAGTTGTCCTGCTTATCCCCAGTCTCCTTGAAATCTCACTGATGGAAAGCCCCTGATCCTTCATGCTCTTTATCATGTACCATCCCTCCTGTTCAAGCAACCCGCTGCACCCAAACTCTGCATATGGGACTGGCTATTTTTCGATTGCCAAAACTGGAAACTTTTCGTCTGCCATAATTGGACAGAATTCACTTGCCATTTACACATTCACACCCTGGCTAAATTTAATAACGTTTACTTTTACTTGACTTATTCATCTTAAAACTTGCCTTGACGTTTTGCATATAATTTTTCTTTTGAGTTCAAAGACTGTCATAATATCCTCTTTACCAACTGCTAGGTACCCTTAAATCCTACACCCCGTGAAAAGAAATACCCATTATATTCATCATGACACTCCAGTTCTTACTAGCGTAGATTTCCATTAAAAGTCTCTTAGAATTTCCATATATGTGAATGAAAGTGTTTAACTGATAGAAACTCTATTTTTGTTTCCTTAGTATTTTTGAAATCTTTTTGTTTTCATTGCTGAACATCAGAAAATTTATCGGGAAGATTACCGTATTCATCATTGGATAAATTTAAAAATATTTTTTCTTGATTTCTAGTAGATCTTAATAATTGCTTAATCTTTAAATGAAACAAGCGTGGCAATATTCTTACCATCGCTTACACCGGGAATGAAGCACACATATCTACCCTTGCAATCAATTAATGATTCTTTATTTATGTGATCTTTGAAAGAATTCGGAAAGAACAAATAACCCTGACCTCCAGATTCTATAAGACCAAAAATCCTGTTGTAATTGTAAAATTTTACGTAACCGTATAATGTAGATGCTCCCACATTTTCAAAATTCTCTGAGTTTTTCTCCTCACCAAGTTTCTTGAATTTATTCTCCCATTTTGGGTTCCCTACACAATTGCTCTTCCCCTTTGAAACTAGTTTCTTCATTTCGTTTTGACTAATAAGATTACCCTTTCCTGCAAAAACGACCAAATAATAACAAGCTTCATAAAAAGCAGGATTTATTGGATCAATCAAACTATTACCCAGTCTAATTGGTTCTACGACTTTGTAAAGATAGGAAATACCTTCTTTTAAATTATCGGTTTTGCAGAGAACTACACCTAATTCTACGTAGGCGCTGGACCTTAGACTCAAGAGTTTGATATCGCGAGGAGATAGTTCGAGTGCAGCATCAATGGATGAAAGAGAATTTTTAAAATTATTAAGTTCCCCTTCAAGATCTTTTCTTTCCCTGCACGCTTCAGCTTTTCTTTTAAAATTGTTTGCTAAATATTGCAAAGTAATAATTTTATGTCGTATATTTGGATATTTTTGATCTATTAATGCAGAATGAAACTCCGCGTCAGCATAATCGTATTCTCCTAAGAATGTATAAGTCCTTCCAAGTTCGTTGTAAATAGGTAGATATTCTGGATTTAATTTTTTAGCCTGTTTTAATGCAGAAACTGCCTCTGAATATTTCCTATTTTTACGCAGCATTTTGCCATATGTAAACCATGAATGAAAATTTGAATCATCAGAGTCAACAGCTTTTTTTATTAATTCAAGTGCCCTTCTAATAAAACCTCGTTCGAACTCAAACTTTGAATATTCAATCAACGCATATGAAAAGTTGGGAGAATATTTGATTGCTTCTTTGAATAATTTTTCAGCCTCTGTAAGATCTCCCTTGAATTGGTAATTCTTAGCGGACTTAATATATGTGAAAGCAATTTTATCACTGTCTGTCTTCACACCTAATGAAAACAAAGATTGAGCATAGGCTGATTTTGCAATCTCCTCATTTTGTATCTGATCTTCTAAATGATATTTATTAGTTTGCAATATACGTAATGTTTCCACTTCATTCTGAAGTTTTGTTTCAACAAATCCCATAGTCAAGTCCAGCATATAATACACTGTTTCAGTAGAATCGGAACCTTCAATTACTTCAGAAATTATAAATGAACTTAGTTGAAGTTCTTTGATAGCATTATCTAAGTCATCGTCACCTAATTTTGAGATATTGGCTAGAATTGGTTTTCGAATACGTTTATTTTCATAAACTATTATACTAAATAGTACAGTCTTTGAACTGGGAGATAGCAATGAGAAAACATCATTGAACGCAAATTGAGCGATTTCACTGTTACCCTCTAATATCACTGAGAAAGCAATGTTTATTTCTTTTCCTAAGCAAACTTGACCTATTGACCACTTTATTAGTAGTGGGTAGTTTCTAACTTTGAAACACAAGTTATTTATTGCCGAATCACTCAGACCTACCAGATCTTTTCGGTTCCTTTCCCTTGATACTAATCGGAATAGCCTTAGAGCATCCTTATCATTCAAATTTCCCAGTTGGTATCTTCTTTCAATTTCTCCTAATCCCTTTCTACTTGTTGTGAGAACTTGGCTAGGTCTGGGAATGTCTTTAATGAATTCTATTAAAGCATCACTATACAGAATTGTTTCAAGGTTATCAACGATAAGCAATACTCTACCATTGGAAAATGCATCATAAAGAAAATTCCGATACATATCAAAAGTGGCTTTTGCACTTTTCAAAGCCTCAGCCTTAATGGAATCTAAGATTTCAGCGATTCCTTTGAGCAAATCCATTTCACTTTTTATTCCAGAATCTAAAGGAACTATACCTGTATCTGTAAGCTTATTCTCTTTGGCACTAAACCACATTATCGCATCAAATGGGTTGTTCTGATCTAGAATCATTTCATGTGATAACTTAATGGCTGTGGCAGATTTGCCAACCCCCCCTGCTCCAATAATTGTGATTATTCTATCTTGATTTGAGTATAGTAGTTTCTTCAATTCCCTGATTTCTTTATCTCTTCCGACAAAACCTCCATCTAAATCAAAATCTTCGTATGGTAGATTATTTGGAATGTCATAATCTTCGTAAAATACTTTAGGAACCTCCGCTGCCAATTTGTATTTTTCAAGTTTTATGTACTCAACAACATCGTTTGATCTTGGACCATTGCATACGGAAATTACCAGATCTTTTAACGATTCTAAATCCTCTGAGCTAAATGATATTTTAGCATGTGCTATATTTCGTCGCAGTTTGTTTAAAGAATTGAAAAGTTCGTCAAATTTTTCCTTGCCAAGTTCGCCGATATATGGTTTAGAATAATTAAAAAATTCTCCGGTCAAAATAATTTGTTTGAGTTGAAGTAAAGTGAGTTGATCAAAATACTCTTCTATAGGAGCATCTTTTGAGTGTTCTTCCATTCTTTCAAGGTCAGATTCTTGAAAAATACCGCTCGGAATATGCTCAATCCATGATTTTCCAAAATATATTAAGAACACCTCTTGAGAAAGAAATTGCTTCAACGAATGTTCGAAATTATTGATTAAAATGTCGTAACCATACTTTCTGTTGGTTTTCATCTCACTTATTGACATATGATTTACACCATTCATTCCAAGTTCTCGTTATTTACGTAAATTTAGCGATTCAAACAAAAACCATTTCATTCCAAGCCTGGAAATGGTATAATGCTAAATTTTTACGTATTCCATGATAACCTATCAAGTATTCTATCATCTATATATGAATTTTTTGGCTCTATTCTTAGAAAACTCATTTTTCCATTTAAAAATTCCTTTTTTAAATAATAATTATCTATTAACACTGCAGCCCTTTCTTTAGTCATTTTTTTAACCCTACATATAAATTTGCATTAGCTATACATAATATTGGTAAGGTATTCATATAAAATATTAATATACAAATAAATTATAAGTGCTTTTCTCCGAGTTTTCAAAGATAAGATATACTAAACTTCAATTTCAGTTCAGAAATAATAAGTTCGACTTTTGGATTTACACACTTTTATTTTTTATAGATCGGTATTGAGTTAAAAATTTGTAATTTATTCTCCAAAAGATTTGAAGATTGGGGAGTGTACCCAAATTTATAATTTCTTTGACTAATCATGAGGAATGTTCTGAAGGGATTGCTTCTCTTGCAACCTCTTTTCTATGTGTAAAAGTCAAACGCTTGAATATTACCACCTAGGTTTCACAATTTTTATTAGTCTAATCATATCCAAAATATTAGCATTAATGGTTTCAATCCGTTAATAACACTTCAAAATTTAAGTAAAGAGTCAAATAAATGAATTTCCAATGAAATCTAGCTATCACTGAACAAAGTTGATCAGAATCATATCTTATATAGATGAAAATTAACTTTATGCAGGAATATATTACAAGTCTAAATTAGGTTCTCCTTCAAAAATCAGGATTATAGGTTTTAATTAGCCCATCTAATATGGATTTGAGTTCTTCTTTCAATTTATCACTAAAATCATTTGTTAAATATTTTTCATTCATTATATCAAATGAATTTTTAACAAAGCTGTTGTAATTTCCCTTTAGTATAACATTATTAAAATATTCACTTAAAAATTCATCTAATAAATCTACGATATTGTTCTTTCCAAGCAGAGAATAAAAAAACCTAGATCTCATTCCTACAGATAGACATTCCAGAAACAGATTCTTAGAATTGTCATACATAAATCGATCCTTGTTGACTCTACTTTCATAAATCAAATAGTAAGTTTGAGAGATAGAGAATAATGAAATTCCCATCAACTCTATATTGCCGATTGCAAAGGCTAATTTCATTGCCTTAGAATAATTTTCGAGTTCTTTATCTGTATTGTCTTGGAATCTCTTTAAATTGCCAGCTGAATGATAGTATCTAGCTTGATAATATTGTTTATCTTTCGGTATAACATATTTAATCTCCCTTTTTGCAAGTTCTAGGTATTCAGATGCTTTAGAGATTTTACCTGTTATAAGTGAATTATCCATCAATCCAATGTACGCTCTAAACTTTACTGCGTTATTTCTATTTAGTTTAGGTAGTAGTTCAAGTATGGAATTATAACTGCTGTAAGCCTCATCAAGACTTGAGTAGAAAGAAGCAGATTCTAAAATGCATTCAATATTTGCTTCAGTGAGAAAATTATTTACGGCTAAGCTCCCTCTATTAAAATACTTCTTTGATTCCTCGTTCTTCCCAGCATGTCGAAATAATCTCCCAGCTAGGACATACCCATTGCCCTTATCCATCTGCAACCAACCATAATTTGATTCATTAACAGCATGTTTTCTTTCACTTTCAAAATTAAAGCTGCAAATAATATTGTTTTCAAAAAATAATTCTTGAATAAATATACTTGTGTCACCTATTATTACAAAATCTTCTGGTTGCAAAAGAGGAACATGACTAGAATTTTCCGATGGTTGAACTGCATATGGTGTTTTGCCATTTTCATGTTTAATGTATATAATGGGTCGTCTACCTTCCCTTAAGAGCTTTAGAATAGAGTTTATGTCATATTTATCGGAAAAACTGTAACCAAGAATCAAAAGAGGCCTATTATCTTTGTACGCAAAAATATCTATCAATTTCTTTGCATATTGGAAGTTAGATAGATTTGAGGTGACGTCTTCAATTGAGGTGAGTGTTGATTTCCATTCGTCAGCACTACCATGGAGCTTAATAATTCTTGTTTTTTTATCATTTAATCTTAGTTCGGGCAAAGTGTCTTCTTTAGGCAAGATTTCTACCGAAAAATCAATTTCCCTTTGTAGGCCAAGAATTTCCAATGCATTTTCTAAACAAATATCATAATTAGTGGTGAGAAATACAGTGCCAGGCTTACCTTGTGCGATTCCCGCAAGGTTAAAATGGTTGATATTGGGAGATGCTTTCATAAAATCTATCATCAAAGATCGAAGTTTTATAGGTTTATACTTCAACAGACCGTTAGCCAAAGAAAATAACATTTCTAGTGGGGTGTTCAAAAGAACATCATTTAATAATTGGCGATCAGACGAATCGATTGGGAGATTCTTTTCAATAATTTGTTTGATAGTATCGCTTCCAGGTATTCCGGATAAAAAAGAAATTCCTGCACCAAGTAAGAATATTGGATTCATAGTTTTAAAGTCTAACCCAATATACTCCTCTCCCCTTGGAATTAGCATACACTTAATAATAAAATATATTCCTAATAAAAACTTTACCTTTTTCCAACTGTGCTAAATAGATATATTAATATCCATTTTCGATTGTGTCTTTATATGTCGAAGAAATCTTATTTTCTCATAAAGGGAAGGAAAGACGAGAAAGATATATTGATTAGCTATGGAGGATATGAATTTGGATCCGTATATGTTTATGAATTAAAGGAATCTCATTCAATCAACGAGATAATAAAAGATGAATTGCAAGGAAACTTGGGTTCGGAAGAGAGAGCAGCAAATATGGAAGTTGCCATTTCAAAATGGATTAACAAAAAGTACGGTAGAGAACCATCCCTGATAAAATAAGAATAATCAAGATGAACACATAACAATTCCAAATAAAAATAGGCCACAAAAAACCATTTGATGCAAAATTCTCTGAGTAAATTCTAAATATATTTATTGAGTAATTTTTCACAACAACATAGTGGAAAGTTGTTGACACCTCCGCTAAAACAAACATTCCCATATACTCTTTCAGAGGATCATAAACAAAAGTTGGGCGTGAAGTCTCGATAAAATGTTAATATTTTCAAATAACTTAGCGAACCCAACCTTCATCAAAGAGAAGTCCAAGTCCTTCAGCGGCCATAACGTGTAATCACAAAAATTGATTACTCCAACTAGTAATAATCAATGATAATTGTACTTTAAAGCAATAAGATCTTAATATATTAGAACGTATTTATCTATGGAATTTCAAAAAGTAATAAAAGAAAGAGAAATATTAGATCTTCCATCATTCATTACTTCTATTTTCTTTGAGAAATTCCAGAAAAGCATAGAAATTTTTGAAAAACTTTACATTAAAAATAAAAGGTGGATTATCACCTATTCGGGCGGCAAAGACAGCACTGCCCTTGTTGTACTTGCTCTTTATATGAAAGAGTTGCACGGAGACATAGATCTCAATATAACATACTCAGACACGCTTATGGAAATACCGCAGATGTCCACAGTTGCATATGGATTCCTTGATGCCATGGAAAAGAGATACCCTGCGAAAGTTAAGATTGTCAAGCCTGAAATAGAAGACACTTTCTGGGTAAGGATGATTGGTAGAGGTTATCCTCCTCCAGGGCCACGTTTTAGGTGGTGCACACCGAAAATGAAGATCAAACCTTCCAGGAAGTTGCATGAAGATTCAGGTCTTTTCATTACAGGTCTGAGGATTGGTGAAAGCCAACAGAGGGATATAAGGCTTAAGAGTTCTTGCTTGAATGGTGGGGCCAATGAGTGTGGAAGTGATGTGTGGGTAAACCAGAAGGGGATAGATGTTGCTGCACCTATCATTCACTGGAGTGCTGAAGAAGTGTGGTATTTCCTTATGATGCCTGCAAGGAAAGTCATCCCTGAGACCCAGTACGTGATAGACCTCTATGGGAATACTTCCATGAGATTCGGTTGCTGGATGTGTACTGTAGTAATGAGAGACAAAACCATGATCTCCTTTGCCAAAGCCGGGAACCCTGTAATCACAAAATTATTGGAGTTCAGAGAGTGGATACAAGAAGAAAAGTTGAAACCTGAAAACCGATACATAAGAAAAGATGGAAGAAAGGGGCGTCTCAATAAGAAATTCAGAATCACTATCCTTGAAAAGCTACTTTCATTGGAGAAAGATGTAGGATTAGAACTTATTACCGATCCAGAGATAGAGCGTTGTGAAGTGCTTCTTAGGTCCAGTAGATATGAAGGGTATTGATATTTCGTCTTATTTTTTTAAGAATATGTATTTATCAGTTCAACCAACAGTTCGATTTGATCCTTGTTAAGACTGGACTCTCCATCCTTCATTATAGAGAGAAGGGTAAATTTTACAACCTCTTCAAAGAGTGACTTATTTCTAGATTTTACTGAAGGAAGTTTGTAAATGGCAATTCCTTTATCTACTGTCAGGTTTGCTGTCTCCGAATCTTCTCCAGGAATGACCAAGGATTTTTCCGCAATATTTTTTTTCTGAACGTATTTTAACACTGGGTCACTCATCTTATGTTGTGAGGATGCATATCTTTTAGAAGAAAGCCCTTCTTTCATATCTTTTTTAATTTGAGACAGGATCGTATTATTATTGGTTTTATTGAATGCATTTGCAATCATCTCATAAACTTGTGGAGGGCGTTTTTCTGATGGAGATGTGTTATCTTTAGCAATGTCCCTAAGAATTTTTATAGTGTCGTTCATTACATCCTCTAGAAACTTATCACCTCCAGATAAAGTGTGCTCCAAGTATGCCTTTAAGTATTGAAAAGCATCTCCCCCTTGGTAGAAACTCTCACGGTCAATGTTAACTACGGATTGGAAGCCTTTGTCTAAATAAATTTCAATTGAAGTCTGGTGCAAAGCGATTGGATTATTACTATAGAGCCTTAAGTCATCCTTATATTCCTCTCCTATTGTTACATTGTAAACCCTATATAAAAGCCCTCTAAACTCTCTAGGATTTATTCTTGAATTTTGATGATATGCATATCCTCGTATTTCAATCTCGTGTTTAGCTCCGTTTGTTCCAATGTCATTTTTATGTGAAAACTCGAAGATATTTGGTTTCAATTGGTCAATATTCTTACCGCTATTTTTCCATTCATTTAGTAAATTTTCAGTTGGAAATAACTGGGGTTTAAAGATATAAAATGAATTGTGGAAGTTGTTTGAATTGTAATCTATGGAAACTTTAACGTTAAAATTGTATTTTTCAAGATCTTCTTTTATTTTTTTTATCACTGGTCCCTCTGCGTTAAGAATTTTGTATTCCTTTCCATCATATTTGAAGATACTTCTTACTGGGCCATCACTAAGATATCTTACCGGAACAATGTTACCTAATTGGATTATTGCTTTATCCAATTCTTCCATTTTAGATATCCTTTCATTGTCGTAAAATTCGTTTAAGTAAGCCTTGAAGTATTTCTCCCAATCAAATGTACCGGTATCATCAGGAGTACATATTTCCTTAAAGACGAATGTTTTATCAACATCGTGGTTTATTAGAGCCATAAAAGGTGGCTTAAACTCACTTACTACAACTCTTGTGTAACCTTTTTGAGTCTTACTAGAATGGTTCTTGATAATCTTAACCTTTCCCATAGGGAAATTTTCAATAGCGGCAACTTTTTCAATTGCCTTGTCGAATTGTGTTATAGAAATTTCAGCAACAAATTCATCTTCTGAATCTGCCTTTTTAGTGATTACCTCGAATGAAGATGTAGACGAAGCGATTGCCAATATTCCAATGCCTAACCTGCCAACTAAGGGTCTTTTGAATTTTTCCGTTAAAAGGTCGGCATTAGGATCGGATCCTATTCTACTCTTAAGGCTGTCTCCGATCTCAGAGAATATCGTTCTTAGTTGTTGGCCATCCATACCGGATCCATCATCTCTGACTTCTATCCCCTTAAGTTTGGGTTTTCCTTGATCATTTTTATCAAATGAAAAAATAAGCTCTACTTCAGTTGCATCTGCGTCAAATGAGTTAATTAATAACTCCTTAATTGCGCTGGAAGGACTCCTATACATACTTGAAGAAATGTGTTGAATGATTTTCGGTGATATTTGTAAAGGAAACGTTCCAGTAAATTCTTCCTGTTCCAATTTACTCCCTCCATTCGTTTTTTAAATTATAGAATTCTAGTAGAAAAATCATGGTATCTTTAAAAGCATCAAATAACACTCCACGCGATTTTAAACCATCATGCAGTTCATCTGAAGTCGTGTCATAGGCTTCAAGGAATTTAACAAGGGATTCTGTATTCGGCATTTTTCCCATTGCTTTTTGTGTCTGAGTCCAGTTTGAGATTGCTTGCTCTGTGTTTGGAGCGCTTGTAGAGACATCATTAGAATTTTCTAAAATCTTTATGCATTTTTCAACGCCGATGGATCGCATTGCTTTATTCGATAATCCTGCTCCATTGGCAACTACTTTATATATAAATTGCTCTATGATAAATCTAATTCCTGCTGCCATCTCTATTTTTGAACCAAGAACATAGGAATTCTTCACAGCTACATAATTATTCAATAGATAAATGGGATAATCATTAAGCATATCTTTGTATGAATTATCCAAACTCTTTACAGAATCAATTTCAGCTGAATATTCAAATTCATATGAAGTACCTGTTCTGCTGCTTTCAACAGTGATTTTGTTAACATGTTTAGTAATAGCACTCTCGCAAACAAGAAAAAGAAATCCTGGTGCAGGATTTCCTCCTAGAACACGGATTATAGGAAAACTCTCAGAAGAGCTGGAGTAGCATCTCAAACTACTTACATCAGTTGTCAAAAGTGTCCCTCCATCTATACAATAGGTACGCTCTTTGATTTGTAGTCTTAAATTTGTTGTAACACTTCCCACAAACAACCATATGAGAACTAAAAGGCGTTTTGATCTTCAATTTCCATTCACCTTTTTTTATCTCGTTTTTGAGCGTGGAGACTTCTCGGATAGAAGGAACATCCATCCATTCTATGTCCAGATTAGAAAAGCGCCTCAGGAATATTTCCTCTCTTTCATTTGAGCCATGCCTCATTTTTATTATTAGATTTAATGGTTTTTTTGTCGATTTAAATTCTGTCATTTTATCTTCTCACCTTTTCACAATTTTCTCAGTTTCATCAATCTTACAAAGGACTTCCTCTCCTTTCTCGGTAAGCATCACATAGTTTTCCTTTTTCCCATTTGATTCATCGATTTTCTGAGTTATCAGATTCATTTCTTCAAGTTCTTTCAGATCATTGAATGAGCACGGGATCTCTTCCTTAATCTGGGAGACCTTTCCTTTTCCAAAGAGCCTAAGAAAAATAAGAATTAGCATCGGTCGGAAAAAAAAAGAGTTCTCCAGTGAATTCTTCATGGAGAATTTTACACTATTGAGCTGCTCGTCAACACACTGCTCATTGTCAGATAATGATGTTTCAAATGTTCTGCGCTCAACAATTTTTTTTCCAATCTCCACAAATCCTTTAATTTTTAGATTAGATGATAATATGTCTGAAAATCTATTTTTAAGTACTGTAGCTTGTAAATTTTTCTGGAATTCCCTATTATATATAATAACATATGGAATCAAAGAATTGAAGTATCTTTCATACAGTGATTCCATTATTTGTATACAAGACAGATATTAATAAATATAGCGATTTTCGTTTTAACAATGATGGCCCATGGATAACAATTTTCATCTGTACAGCATTGTTCTGGAAAATCAATTTTATTGAATCAGTTATAGTGATAACAAAATTATAAAAAGGAAAAACGGGGAGTCGCAGGGAGTGGGAGCACTGGGATTTTGATAAAGGTTTCTTGTTTTTCCAGCTCGTTAATTCAGGGTTTCCAGAACATGTTGCAATCGAACTGTGTAATATTTCAGATTCTACAACTTTTTCAGATCATATTAGGGAGGTTGAATGATGGAAACCTTCGACCTAAGGCAGATCCCTGACCCTCAGACAAGGCTCGATAGGTACATGGATGGGATGAATGGTGAGATCGTCTCTCCGGAAAAGGTTTCCTGGCTGTTCTTTGACGATTTTGTCCAGGCAAACGATGAACTCATAAGGTGGGAATCCAGGCATCCAAAGGATTGTTTCAGGATTTCCAGCAATCCCATCCAGCTGAGGATATCCATCCCGATGGATGAGAAATATAACAGGATCTTTCACGTGAAGAACACAGAGAAAAGGGGGTTCAGGAAATGATCGGGCAGGAAGAGGAAACTGATCCATTGATGGCATCGATGAACTATTTCCCATATTTTGTACCCGAATACCTGGTGAAAAAGTTCGGAGGCGTGAGGCTCTACTACGACATGGAATTCATCCTGGACATGCATGAGCTGCAGGAATGTGGTGGACACTTGTTGCAATAGCAGCAGTAGTGGGTTCAATACTTTACATACTGGATTGGTCTACAAAGGGCAAATTTTAATTATATGCAAGGAATAATCTAATATGCAGAGGTATGAACAGAAAAGAAACCCATATACCGGTGCCGCTGGTTTCATAGGCCTTGGTCTGTCTCTTGCACTTTTAATTTGGGCCCTTTCACTCTGGATCTAAATATAAACATTTTTTATGAAACGAAAATCCATAATATTTTTTGTTACTGCAGTATCAATTATTGATAAACCCTTGAGAAAAGGAATTAGTTAAGTTCTCTTCCGATGTCCAAGGCATTAATCCTCATATCTTCTGGACTCGGGTTATTATAGACACGCATGATGGTTTGAAGTGAATCGCCTGTATTTTCCATAATGATCTTATGGTCTATACGCCTGCGGCTGCATATTGTGATGTACGTATGCCTCACTGTATGCCAGGAACGTTTATCATTCAAAGCAGAGGAGGTTAATTTCTGAAAATGCCTTTCAAGTGTTTTCTCGTTTAAGTCAAATAGCCTGGGCCCCTTGATGTTTTTCTCTTTCATGTAAAGCGAGATCATAGACATGGCCACTTTACCCGGGTAAACAACACGGTATCGATCCTTCTTTTCATCCCAGATCTTTATTCTCTCATTCTCAAAATCTATCATGCCGACATCAATATGAGTTATCTCTGATACCCTCATCCCTGAGTTGAACCCGAGGATTAGGGCAGTACGATCCAAAAGATCCCTGCAGAGCAGTTCGCATCCATAATCAAGACCTCTGATGCGGAAAGGGACAGGAAAATCAGGGACTGGAAAAAGCAGGAGGCCCATGTGAGGAAGTGGTCCAGGATATACGTGGAGGTTAGGGTGCTTGCAGAGGGGGGATTGCGTGTTTCAGAGCTTGCAAGGGCCAATCTGGTGGATATTTCATCCCATGGCATGTTTGTGCGCTCCTCGAAGAATGAGGCAAACAGGAACGTTGCATTCTCCGACCTTACCATGAACGCCATCAGGGAATACATAGCGAAGTACAGGATAAGTTCAGACAGCCATGCATTTCTTACCGGGGACAAGGTCAGAACCACACCAGGACTTATATCACAGGAGATCAAGGAGTGCGGAAGAAGATCGGGTGTGCCTGAACTCCATCCACATGCGCTCAGGCATTTCTGCGCCACAAACCTGCTTAAAGGCGGACTGGACTTAAGGAAGGTACAGGTCTATCTTGGGCACAAGGACATATCGTCCACGGTGATTTACACCCACATACGTACGGAAGACGTGCAGGACGAGGTGTACAAAATGTACAGGAGGGTGCAAATCCCCGGATTTTTTCTATTAGAAGCGGAGGCAGCAATATGAAGGGAAAAATGGAAGAATTGATCGTGGTGAAAAGGGATTTAAAAAAATGGGAGCACTGGGATTTGAACCCAGATCTGCGGGTCTCTTCCCGGTTCATAGTTCCAGTCAATCATCACGAATCAGATGACCCAGTTCTAATCAAAACCTGACTGGAGCCCATTAGGATGCCTGATTACCCCATGCTCCCTAATTCTTGTTGGCCTTTCTCTGTCTCTTTAGTCTTCTTATTCTCTTCTTTCTCCACTTCCATCGCATGTTACCGCGTTTTTTCCAGTCCCTAGAACTTCTCTTCAATATTTCACCTCAAGCTTGAGCAACCTGCAGATCCATAGATTTAGTTGCCTGAATCTTGCGGATATATGCTCATATGGGAGCTTATGCTCGACCAACGTTGGCTGAATACCAATACATATTATAAATATTTACATGCAAAACTACTGTAGATATAATAATTCAAGAATTTTCATGTATTTATGATCTTGTTCACTAGAAACAAATCAAAGTCATTCATAATGATTCCATGCTTATTCCAAGTAGTTTATCTCTAATTTATTGTCAAGTATCTTTAATCCCAAGTGCAGCCAGGAATAGGAAAGTGCGCTTATTGCAATATGCTCATAAGATCTTAAAGAAGAAATTATGCACACTAATAATAACAAAACATCCTCCATTTACAAACAAGTTAATGAATCTTTATTTATGCTTACATACTCACATAACATGGCTGATGATATTAGAAAATACCTCGATGAGGTCATGAGGAGTCTTCCTTCAGAGGAAATGTATTTCGAATCCATCAGGGAAATTATCAAGGATCTTATCAAGGAATATATCAAGAAAAAACTGAACGAGAATCCTGATTTGAAGAAGGAACTGGCCTCCATTGTGGAGGGATTCCTGGAGGCAAAGATCATGCAGTACGATTCCATGGCAAAAATGGCCAAGATCACTGCAAAGATAGGATTCCTGAGTGCACCAGAATCTGTAAGGGATGTGGCGACAAAAGATATAATTGAAACCTTCAGGAAAGAGCTTGAGGAGATAATTCTCAGAACGCTCTGATCCTCACTTGAAGTCTTTTTTCACAACCTGCCTTGAATTAAGATCGAACATGGTCAATATGCATGGATCAGGTGCAAAATTCATCATTTTCTGGAACTCCGTCTGCGACTGCCATGTGGAAGAATTCACATATCTTACTCCGTTGTAGTTGCCAAGATGGTGGCCGTGTATGTGCCCTGTTATGAATATGTCCGGAACCTTATCCATCACATGAAAATCCTGCTCTGAAGGTATGATTGGTGTTTTGCCACCATAAGAAGAACCCATATACCTCCTTTTGAGCATGAGTTCAATGGCCGTTCCGATGCTGGACATACTTCCCCCCGGTATGAGTTCCACAAGATCATTCAGGGCCATTCCATGATATACTGTAATGTTCTTGCCTTTCAAAGCGAGATTATATGGATTTGGAAGGAACCTTGCGTTGGAGTTGAACATTCCCCTGATCTTCTGGCTGAAGGCAGGCTGCGGTTCAGCCAGCCTCACAGTGTCGTGATTTCCCGGCATGATATATACAGTTACATCTGAAGGAATCTCATTCACATATTCAGCAAGCTGTTCATACTGCTCATAGGGATTCAATATCTCCAGATCATTCTCCTGTCCCGGGTATACACCAATTCCATCCACCACATCCCCGCTTAGAATCAGGTGCTTCATTCTCGCAGCATCCTCCCCCGATGACTTTATCCAGTCCACCATTTTCACGAAGGAATCACTGAGAAAGGTCTTGCTACCAACATGTATGTCACTGATGGATCCAATATATTCTGGTTCCCTACCAGTATCATCCACAATCCTGGATGGAACATCGGGCCTCACTATCTCGTTTGCAAAGATCACAGGCTCGCTTTTCATTGAATCGTTTCTCATCTCGGGCTTGCTTCCTATAACCCCAAGAACCTCATCATTCAGGATCAGTTCCCTGTGGAGTGCATTCTTGCTTGTGATTATCACATCAATATGATCATCAAGATCCTCAATCCTGAATTTTTTGTGCCCATTCTTTGTAATTGAAACATCACTGACCATTCCCACCGTGCGCACGAATCCGCTGGGCATCTTTTTTACATTGGCTATGTCAGTGACTCCCCTCATTTTTCCTGCGGTTATTACGATGCTTTTAAGCTTCCTGTACCTGTCCACAAATACTTTCCTGAAGTCATCCACTGAACTGTTCGCCTTGATACCGGAAATATCTATTTCATTCACTGTGGAAAGGGTTTCCAGCTGGCTTGATATGATCTTGAGAACATCGCCCTCTTTTACATATCCCTGGCTCAAAGTTTCATTGTTTACCAACTTGACAATAAGGGTTCCCAGGGACTTTTCCATGATCATTTCCAGTGCCTTTGGATCAATGAGCATGCCCTTTTCCTGGAAGAATTCTATAATCTGTGACCTGTTCCTGAAAAGGTACCCCTCCACTGCCATGATCGTTTATGAAAGCCCTGCGTATAAGTTTTTGTGGAAAAATAACCAGAAACAGGCAAAGTTGATTTGCCATATCAGAAACAATTTATCAGAATGAAACAACTTCCCTTTGAAAGGATATTTTTTGCTCAAAGTTGTTAAATAACAAAGAATTATGACACTTCATGACAGACAGGGAGGACGTAATTCTATTCGTTTTAATGTCCACATTCTGGGCCTCCAATTACCCTGTCTCATCCATAGGACTGAAATATGGAAACAATTTTGATCTCCTGTTCTTCAGGGTATTCTTCGCAATGATAGGCATACTTGTGATTTTCAACAGGAGGATCTCCCTGCCGAAAAGCCTAGCCTCCTTTGGAAGAATGGCCATCCTTTCCATATTCAACGTGTTGATCTTCATGAACCTGTGGTTTTACTCTGAACTGTTCATTTCATCTTCTCTGAGTGTGATTGTGATATATTCATATCCAATTTCCGCCACCCTGCTTTCAATTGTATTCCTCAAGGAGAAATTCAATGGCGGAACCATAGCGGGTATTGCCATGGGTTTTGCAGGAATGATCATCATCTTTTATTCCAGCATCACTGAAGCTTCACTTTACGGTGTGGCCCTTTCCTTCTTAAGTTCACTCTCATGGGCAACGGGAACAGTGTATTTTAAGAAATACATGACCAGGGAGGATAGTGTTTCTGCCAACTTTTACCAGTTCCTTGTAGCTGTGCCACCCATGCTTCTTATCTCGTTTTTCTTCGGGGTTCCATCCCAGATTTACAATCCGGGCACCATGCTCCTCATTGCAGGATTCCTTACAGGAATTCCGGGAACAGCCATTGCATATTATGCATACCTTATCCTGTTCAGGAAGCATGAGATAGGAAAAGTTTCATCCCTGCTTTTCGTTGTGCCAGCCATATCTGTCATCCTGAGCTATTTCATCCTGGGCACAACCCTTACCCTGATACAGGCCGGTGGAATGGCACTGATCTTTTTGGGAATACTCTTCTCCATAGGCAGGAAATTGCCCACCTGGCAAAGTGTGAAACAGGCACAATGAATTTTGATTAGCTGTGAATCATTGAAGTCGATCACGAAAAAACAAATATAAGGACAAAATATGAGATCATGTTCTGCTCATCATGTGGATCACTCATAATACCCACCAACGGGAAATACGTATGCAACGTGTGCGGTCATGAGATGAAACCTGAAAAGGATGCTGAAAACAAGATAACCTCCAAGAGTACCGGCAAGGAAATGGTTGTGATCAGGGAAGGAACCAGGGTTGAACCACTGGATTCTGAAGCGGTCTGCCCAAAATGCAGCCATAAGGGTGCATATTATGTACTGAAGCAGACCAGGGCTGCTGATGAACCTGAAACGGCCATATACACCTGCCAGCAGTGTGGCCACAGGTGGAGAGAATATTGAAGGTGTAAAATGGCAATAGACGGATTATCTGCCTCCCTGAGAGAAGTGTTCAGGAAAATTTCAAATTCAGGTCATATAGACAGCGAAACCATAAGGGAGATGATAAAGGAGATACAGAGAGCCCTGCTTAAAGCAGATGTCAATGTAAAACTTACATTGGAACTTACCAGGAGGATCCAGGAGAGATCAGAGAATGAAAAACCTCCTGCAGGCATGCCACCACAGGATTACATTTTAAGGATTGTTTACGAAGAACTTCTACATTTACTGGGGCTGGGTTCGCAACTCAAGGTCCAGAAACAGAAAATAATGCTGGTGGGTTTGTACGCAAATGGAAAAACCACCACTGCAGGAAAACTTGCCAGGTTTTTCACAAAGAAAGGCATGACCACAGGTTTTGTGGCATGCGATGTTCACAGGCCGGCAGCATATGAGCAGCTCAAGACATTGTCTGATCAGTGCGGTGCCAAATTCTTTGGAATAAAGGGTGAAAAGAATCCACTGAAGATCTACAGGGCATCCATGCAGGAAATGAAGGATGTGCAGGTGGTAATTGTTGATACTGCAGGCAGGGATTCCCTGGATGATGAACTCCTTAAGGAAATTAAGGAATTGAAGAAGGAAGTGGAACCGGATGAGGTTCTGCTGGTGATTGATGCAACTATTGGCCAACAGGCCGGTCCCCAGGCAAGGGCACTCATGGATGCTGCAGGGATCACGGGTACCATAATTTCAAAGATGGACGGTACAGGAAAGGCCGGAGGTGCACTCAGTGCTGTGGCCGAAACAGGCTCTCCAGTATATATGCTGGGAACAGGGGAGCATTTGGATGACTTTGAGATTTTCAACCCCAAGAAGTTCCTTTCAAGGCTTTTGGGAATGGGAGACGCAGAAGCGCTGCTGGAAGCAGTTCAGGAATCAGACATAA
>JAKAWY010000059.1 GCA_021816745.1 Thermoplasmata archaeon | reverse complement strand
CTCCATCAGTGATCATGGGCTCGTCCTGTCCGCTGTTCGAAATCACCTTGTACTTGCCACCTTTTCTAATCTCAACCATATCCATTTTCATCATAGCCTCCAGAATTGAAAGTATCTTTGATTCAGTTAACTTCAACAACTCCTCATATCTCAGGTTTAATTAACTTTTTGAAATTTTATAATGGAATCTTCACTGTCAGGGCTGTTTTTTTGCCTGATTCCACACGGTATCCACAATTTTCCTGTAGTTCTCCATGGTCATCCTGACGTTTATTTCCACCCAGTTCCATGCAGATTCCAGGCTTCCACCCCTCAGCCTGTAGTTCTTGCTCCTGCCACCATGGGCTTCTTCCAGGACATCCATGGATTTCAACTTGTTCAGGTGCCTGTAGAGTGTGGTTCTTGAAATACCCAGATATGACATGATCTCCTCCACTTCCCAGTATTTCTGGGGATCCCTCAGGAAGCATTCATGGAATAATCTGAATCCTGCAGATCTCCTGATGGTATCCATGTCGGTGTCAGGGTTCATCCTCGGAATATATCCAATGTCCGAAAGGAAATAAGCAAGGTTTCTTTCCACGTCATTGTTGAGGATTCTCTGCGGGGATGATGCAATGGTCATCTTGAACATAAATATGTAATACGTTTCACAAAATTATTTTTATGCATTTCGTTTATGTGATTCATGGAGACCTTCAAGGCAATCAACCTAAGAGGCAGGCAAGGGCAACCCATACTTATTAGTTCTGTGATTCCAGAATCCACAGATCAGGCAAGATCCATTGCCTCGCAGATGAAGGTGGAGGAATTCATACCTGAATTCAGATTCGATCTTTATACCATGGCAGAATCTGACACCATCAGGAAATACCTTGAAGCATTCACGGAGGAAGGGGGGCATGGAATTTTCACCTTCAGGGGAAAAGAGGAATCCATTGGCCAGCTTTACACAGATGCACTGGAATTCAATAATATTGTTGCTGATTTCGATATTTCCCTCAAAGAGATGATTCCAGAAAAGGGAAGGGATAGAATCATAGTATCCTCCCATTTTGATCAGTACTGGGAACTGCAGGGCAGAATTGGGCAGATATTATCTCTCAAACCAGGTGCAGTAAAGGTTGCATGTCCAATGACTTCACCTCAGCTTATGGAGGCTGGATCCTTCATTTCTGGACTAAATCTTTCCATTCCAGTGTCTGTGATACCCATGGGTGAACCCTCTTTCCTGAGGCTTGTAAGTGCACTTGCCATAAGCGATTTTGTGTACACCTATCATGAGAGGCCTGTGGCCCCGGGCCAGTTCAGCACAGTGAAATTCAGGGAATTGCTTAGATCTGTGAATTCCACCGGATGATTACAGGTTAGCAGCCAGAATTATGCTGATTATTCCCGTGGTTATGAGTTCCACTGCTATAGATGCCAGTAAAAGACCCATAATTCTCGAAACAACCATGGTGCCGGTTTTTCCCATCCTCTTGGAAATGGGGAAAGAGAACATGAGTATAACGTAAGTTACCACTATTACCAGAAGGAATCCAAGCCCCATGGCAAACTGCCCGGGAAGGTTATTTGCCTCCTTGGAATTTATCAGGATTGCAGTGGTGATGGATCCCGGGCCAGCCAGTAAAGGGGTTCCAATGGGAGTGACTCCGATGGCATTCCTCTCCTCGCTTTCCTCTTCTTCAGATTTAGTGAGTTTTGTGTTGGATGTCCTCCCCTGAAGCATGTCAAAGGCGACCTTGAAGAGGAGTAAGCCGCCTGCGACCTTGAAATCATCGATATTTATACCAAGGAAACTGAAAATATATACACCAAGAAGTGTGAATCCGAATACCATTCCTCCAGCCATGAGGACACTGGTTTTGATGACCCTGGTTCTTTCGTCCAGTGAATAATCACTGGTCAGTGATATAAGGGTAGGTATTGCGCCCAGTGGATTCATTATGGCAAACAGGGCGGTGAACGCATAGACGAATATTTCTATAGTGATAACCAGATTCAATGTTCACAGTAATTAATTTCCTTTTAATAACCCTTAGTGGTGAATGTCAGACAAAAAGTCACTGTAGAAGCAGTTCATTGCGGCTTGGAAATTCATAAATACCTTGAAAGGCTGATCTTATATTGAAGTGGCAAAACATCGAGGAAATACTGGAGAGCAACGTAAGGAGATCTGACGGATTTTATGTCCTGAGATATGTTTACGGGCCACTCCCGCACCGTTATGATGAATATATTGCCATACCATTCCACGGTGACCTCAGGCTTTTGTCTCCTATGAAAGGCGATAAATCAGGGGATGATATCGAATCATTTATTAAATTGCCCATATCTTCCCTTACCAGGGTAATGTCCGACATGGAAGAATCCGGATTTTCCATATCTTCACTGGATATGCAGAAAACCAGGGAAGAGTACATCAGGATGAACAATTGTCTTGATGTGGGTTTGGACTATGCCAGCATCACTTCCCTTCTGGAGAGTGGTTTTCACTTCAACAGCTGCACTTTCATGAAGGAAGGTGTGATTCTTGGGATAAATTCAAGATCAAGGCTGTGGTCCAATGACAGGAATCTTCTCTCAGTGGTCGGAAATGGTCTTGCAAACCAGATGATGGATGTCATCAACGGTTTCGAGAAATACATTATTTCAGATGCTCCAACTGTGCATGGTACGGTGTCCCACCAGGCCATAGCCTATGGATCCTTTGATGACACACTTTCAAGATTCGTGGAAACTGTGGGAAAGAGGAGGACAAACCTTTACAGGAAGATGAAGGGAAAAACAGCCTACATAACTTTCTGGACACATAGCACTTCCAACATCATCATGGCTTCATTTTCAGGCAACAAGGCATACCTTGTGCCTTTGGCCAGCACGGATCTTAACACTGTCATGGAATCAGCAGAGATCATGGAAAACTCAGGAGGGATATTCCTTGGTTCATGACGCACTTTACGAGAACTATGCCAGGGAACAGTCAGAAAAATCCAGGACACACAATCTTGCTTCCATCCTTTATTCATGCCTCCATATGGAAAAGGAAAGAAGAATCACAGTTAAAAATGGGTATTTCAAGGACGGATCATTCATGCTTGAAACCATTGATGTGAATGGTGCGCAGGAATACTGGGTGGGCTTCATAGGAAAAAATAACATAGGATTTTACCCCGGTGCAGTAAAACCAAATTTCATTTGCCATCCGCGTGACGCATCCCTGGCAGAAATGTTGCCTCACACGGAAATTATAACTCCGGTAAAGGGAAAGGGGATTAGAAAAATTATCAGCAAGTCTGTCTATGACAACATGCTGATCCTGTCACCATTCCCCTATTACGAGGAAATGCATGTATATGGCAAATATCTCATAATGAAAGCCATCATGGGTACTTCCTCTACACATGGAAGGGAGGAATTCATTTCCGGAATCTATGATCAGGCCCGACTCTTCTCTTTTGGAATGTCTCAGGAAGAAATATACAGATCCATAAACAGGGCAGTGGAAGATGGACTGGAATCCGGATATATTGAGAACAGATCCGGGGATTTAAAACTGAGGGGAAAAGGCCTTCTATCCCAGAAATCATTCAATGAATTCTATTATCCGCACTACCAGAGGAAATACAGGACTACCCTTTACGATTTTTAAAATTTTATGATTAAGCCAGTATATATCCAGCAGCCATTCCAAGCAGGGGCGAAATTACCCACATAAGAACCACTATAACAAAGGCCTTTGGGAGCATCAGTTTGTTTCTGTAAGATAATCCTGAACCGAATACACTGGAGGTCAACGTCTGGGTGTTTGATAACGGTATGGAGAGGAATGTGGCCCCTTCCACCAGTATGGATGATATAAAGAGGGATACGAAGGCATTCAGGTACCTCATGCTGTATACATCCTGTGCAACCCTCCTGATCACTCCACCACTGAGGAAAAATGTGCCTGCAAATATGGAGACGATCATAAGTGCCAGAAGTTCATATGAATGAGGTGCAAGGGAGTATAGAAGGCCGAATGTGTTTGCCCCAAGGGTAAACGCTGTCAGGAATGATATGGCAACCAGCAAAATCTTGTAGGTGCCTGCAGCTTTCCAGACGTTCCTGTACTTTATTCCGTTTAGCTCCCTGTTCATATAATACGCTGCAATGATGGATATTACGGGTGCCGCAATCCATGCAATCAGAACCGTTAAAGCATACCAGCTGTCCATGGAGTATCCGGTTCTCATGGAAATTCCAATGGCAGTACCGACGATGGCCATGGTGAGTGACAGTGGAATCCTGTAATAAGTTGCAAAAAGAAAAAGTGCAAAGGATACTGAGACGTTAATCAGTATGAATGTGTCCCCGCCGGGCATAATACGAAATATGGAGTCTGACAGAAAATTACCTTCAAGAATCAATCCCGTGGAGAATCCACCAGCACCTAAGAGATAACCCTGCCATTTCTTTACAATCCTTGATCCAAGCAAGGTTCCAACTGCAGCTGATAAATTGTTCCCTGACACAATCATGGTCAGAAGAAGGATAATGATTATTGTGGCAATCTGGAAGTTCATTTGGATACCGAAAGCATAGTGTTCAGAACCAGATCAGAAATGTCCTCATAGTTGTCGAGAAGGTCATCCAGCACGTGTGCAATGGAATTCACATGATTGAACATCAGGAAGGATATGCTCTCTGAAATCCTGTAAAGCCTGTCTATGGTTCCATCCTTGATTTCATCAACGCTTTCCTCAAGTTCTTCAATCTTCTCCCTGGCAGCTTTCACTTCTTCAACGCTGGATGATTCAAGGAGAACTCTCACTTTTTCCGTTGCCTCCATGTTAATGGTGAGAATCTTGACGAAATTGTCATAGAATGCCGCCAGTGGTTCTTCATGGAAACTGTTTGTAAGAAGGCTGTTTTTAGTTCTTTTCATTTCCCTTGCTACCCAGTAGGTTTTGTCAATGACATCGTCAAAGATCTCTGTCAGGCTGAGGAAATTTTCCATTAATGTGGCCCCTACGGCGCCGGAGGTGATATTTCTCTTGATATGCATTGTAAGATCATCTGCATCTTTCTCATTTTTTTCTATCAATTCGCAAATGTCTGTAATATTATTCTCTGGATATGTGAATATGGTGATCAGTGAACTTGAATTTTCCCTAGCAAAGTTAAGATAATCTTCCATGCTTCGGAGCATCTGCTGTTCTCCAATAACCATTATCTTCTTCAGGAAATGGGAATTTACCATCGCAGGGAATTAAATACCAATATATAAGTAATACGAAAAAAAACCAAAATAGAGAAATTTAAAGAGATAATTGGTGAAATAAATTCATTTAGGAAGGCAATCATGCCGTATTGAATTTCACGCTATTTCTTCATCATTCAGAACGGTTATATACTACCATAACATACAGGAAATTACGCACAAGCCTGAAATGAATACCAATCTAGGCGTATATGGTGATGGGAAAGTTCCCTTTGTGATCCATTGATTCGAGATTGGGCAAAGATGTGGTTGTGAGTGGCTTCACAGCTGAATAGAGATAAGATGGTGCAAAATAGCTTCACCAATTCTAAATAAAATCAATAAGTGAAAATGTCCGTCACGGATTAACTCCGGTTGATCCTGCCGGCGGCTACTGCTATCAGGTTCCGACTAAGCCATGCGAGTCAAGGGGTCGCAAGACACCGGCGCACTGCTCAGTAATACTCGGATAATCTACCCCCAGGTGGGGGATAACCTCGGGAAACTGAGGCTAATACCCCATAGTTGCCATATGCTGGAATGCTTTGGCGATGAAAGAATTTCGCCTGAGGATGAGTCTGTGGTCTATCAGGTAGTATGTGGTGTAATGGACCACATAGCCTAAGACGGATACGGGCCTTGAAAGAGGGAGCCCGGAGATGGACTCTGAGACACTAGTCCAGGCCCTACGGGGCGCAGCAGGCGCGAAAACTGTACAATGCGCGAAAGCGCGATACGGGGAGCCTGAGTGCCTTAACATTTGTTAAGGCTTTTCACAAGCCTAAAAAGCTTGTGGAATAAGAACTGGGTAAGACGGGTGCCAGCCGCCGCGGTAACACCCGCGGTTCGAGTGGTAGTCACTTTTATTGAGCCTAAAGCGTTCGTAGCCGGATTCGTAAATCTCTAGGAAAATCCTTCTGCCCAACAGAAGAAATTCTGGAGAGACTGCGAATCTAGGGACCGGGTGAGGTTGAATGTACTTCTGGGGTAGGGGTAAAATCCTGTAATCCTGGAAGGACGACCGGTGGCGAAGGCGTTCAACTAGAACGGATCCGACGGTGAGGAACGAAGGCTAGGGGAGCAAACCGGATTAGATACCCGGGTAGTCCTAGCTGTAAACACTGCCCACTTGGTGTTGCATCTCCGGTAAGGGGGTGCAGTGCCGGAGCGAAGGTGTTAAGTGGGCCGCTTGGGGAGTATGGTCGCAAGGCTGAAACTTAAAGGAATTGGCGGGGGAGCACCGCAACGGGAGGAGCGTGCGGTTTAATTGGATTCAACGCCGG
>JAKAWY010000058.1 GCA_021816745.1 Thermoplasmata archaeon | reverse complement strand
GATGGTGGAATTTATGGTAGCACTGTTCCTGGCCAGTCCGGAAGAAAACATGTAGGACAGGCCGAAGATCATCATTGCCACAAATCCAAACAGCCACAGTATAAAAATCGCGTCTGCCCTTATGGAAATTATACCTGTAAGATTCAGCATGAAGATTATAAGTCCGGCAAGAAGGTATACAAATCCTGTCACAATAAATCTCAATATAACAGGAATATCAATTCCTGCGGGCTTTCTTTGATTATGTTCCATTTTTAAACACCTGATTACCCTTAATGATTAGGCAAGCATAAGAGTATTCAACCATGCAGAAAAGAAGAATGTTGAATTCATGCGGCCTCTTTTATATCATTCTGGAGTGTCTGGTTGCTGTTTAGGGCCCTCTGGAAAATAAAGGTGAATATCACTGCCATGATCACCGTGGAAAATATAGCCAGTGAATAGTACGTACTGGACAGGAACCCATCAGAAAGGGCAATGGATGCAATGATGATTCCCACTGCCCCCCTTCCACCGAATATTCCCAGGGAAATTTGTGGAGTCACGTTTTTCATGAATTTCCTTGAGAACTGGAGTGCAAAATATCCACCAATCAATGAAGAAATTGCAATTAGGAAGATCATGTATGGAACTGCTGTAAATGGAATTAGTGTTACTTCAAGTCCTGAAATGCTGAAAAACAGAGGTATGAAGAAGCTGTTGTTGATCCTCTGGAACGTTCTTTGCAGGACGCCATAGATCTCCTCCCCTACTGAATTCTGATGGATTATGAGTCCGGAGAAGAGTGCCCCAAGCACAAAGGTAATTCCAATATATTCAAAAAGGGAAGATACTGCAAGCCCCATCATTATCACTGCAGCAAATACCAGGCTTTCCTTCCCGGAACCCCTGAACTTTGTGAGTCCCTTCACAAGATGCTCAGATTTTGACTTCAGGTAATTATCCAGGAGATAGAGCAAAATGACGAATACCACAAGAGAGGCAGAATCCGCAATCAGGCCAAGGAAAGCCCTGTGGAATGACACAAATATGATGAATCCGATCACATCGCTCAGTGCAACTCCTCCCAGGAGTCTCAGGCCGTCATCAAGTTTTATTATCCCGGATCTCACAAGCAGGACGGATGTAATCGAGATGGAGGGAATACTCACAGAAAGTGATACACTGACAGATTCAAAATATGGCAGCCCAAAAATAAAGAATGAGCCAGTGGACATTATGGCAAAGGGTACAATGAAGGATGTGATGGCAAAGGCCGTAATATATCCCATATTTCTGGAGAATATGTCCGCAGATGCCTCAATGCCTATCTGCAGCACTATGAAAAACAGTGCAAGGATGCTTAAAGTGGAGAGCTCAGCTGAAGGTGTAATCAGTGATAAAACTGCAGGCCCCAGGATGATTCCGGCTGTTATGGCTCCCACTACCTCAGGGAGATTATATCGATCGAAGATAACGCCAAGTCCCATGGCAATGGCAAGAAGGATTAAGATAGAATTGATGAGATCGAGCATCCATTCTTAAACTCATTGCTACATATATAACATTTCATTATAATGCGTGTTTCAAATAACCTATAAATTCAATATTCGTATTAGGAATCATGGATCCAACAGCCCGGAAGTATACACTGGAAGCAGGAAAAATAGGCAGGCTGGCCCTGGAATATGCCCAGTCACTCATTGAGCCCGGGGCTCTTCTTCTAGACGTGGCAGAAAAAACTGAGCAATTCATCCGGGACAATGGTGGATTCCCATCCTTTCCCCTTAACCTCTCCATAAACAATGAGGCTGCCCATTATACACCCATTCCAGGAGACAAGAAAGTTTTCAGGACAGGGGATTTGGTGAAGGTGGACATCGGAGCACATGTGGAGGGATACATTTCCGACAATGCAGCCACAGTGGAGGTTGGAAACACAGGAAAATACTCTGATCTGATCCAATGCTCCAGGGATGCCCTGAATGCTGCACTGAAAGTACTTAGGCCCGGAATTGAGATCAACAGGATTGGTGCTGCCATAGGGCATGTCATTGAATCTTATGGTTTCAAGCCGGTAAAGAATCTGGGAGGACATGGCATAAAACAGTATGATCTTCATTCCACTATTTTCATTCCCAATTATGATGACGGGAACCAGAGAAGGATTGAGCAGCAACAGCTCATAGCCATCGAGCCTTTTGCCTCCACTGGAATCGGGTTGATACACAACGGTCCCGGAGGAAACATCTACATTTACAGCGGAACAAAGAAAACCAAAGGAGATCCTGTGGTGGATAATTTCAACACTCTACCCTTCGCAGAAAGGTGGCTGGCCAAAATAATGCCAGAATACAAGGATTACCTTAGAAGGGGCCTGTTCATGAAGCAGATCTCACATTTTGCAGTGCTCAGGGAGCACAAGGGGGCCATGATTTCACAGGCTGAACACACCATATTGTTTGACGGGGATACCGTTACCGTGACTACTGCCTGAGAAGATCAAGAATAGATTCCATGGCTTTTTTTCTCATGGATTCTGGATCAAGATCTCCGGGAATTATCAGATATTTACTGGAAAGTGCATTCCTGTCCACGCAAATTCTGTATATTTTGTAAACCTCTGAAAGGTACTGCTCTTTTTCAAAAAGCGAATACCTCTTTTCACCGGATTTCCTGGAGGCGAACATTTTACTGTTGAAATCAATGAATACGGTCAGATCCGGATCCATATGAAACATTTTCATGAAGGTGCTCATCCACTGGAAGAACGATTCATCATCCTTGAAGAATTTCCTGAAGAATACACCCTGATAAGCGAATGTGGAAAGTGAGTATCTGTCGCATATGACTATCTTTCCTTCAGAAAGCTGTTCCTTAATGAAGGAATTATGAATCTGCCTGTCCCTGAGGAATAGTGATGTCAAAATGGAAAACTCATTTTCCGGGGATGGCTCTTCCTTGTAAAGAGATGAAAATTTACTGTCAAAATCAGGGGTTGGTTCGCTGGTCAATATGGCGTTATAACCAAGTTTCCGGAGGAGATCTGTTACCCCGCGGGAAAGGGTGCTCTTCCCTGATCTGTCAATTCCCTCCACCACAATGAATCTTCCCTTCTCATTCATCATTCATCCCATGGCTAATTCATAGATAAGTGTGCTTCATTTGAGCATGTTTCAGTATTAACCTGTGAAATAAGCACACCGGCTGTTGCTTTGGCTTATTTTTTTTAAAAAAAATCCAGTAAAAGTAAAAAAGTAATATATAAGGTTTGCAATCATCTACCTGCAGTGGAAGATTACAGGATAAACACCATAAGAGAAATTTACAAAATATTTTTGGAGAACGATTTTGCTGTTTCAGACTTCTTCGCAGAAAACAGCTTCGCATTCGATATCATAGCGAAAAGAGACGAAGAGGTCTTCGTAATAAAGGTAGTATACAATATTGACACACTGAAGACATCCCTTACCAGGGAAATTCAGAGATTCACACTTTCACTGGATGTGATGGCCATGGTCATAGGATCCAGGAGCGGATCAGGTGAACTGGAAGACGGTATACTTTATTTCAGGCACCGGATGCCCATCATGAATCTTGCAACCTTCAGGAATTATATGAAAGGGATCAAGCCTGACATTTATTCAGGCCCTGGAGGGTATTATGTGCCCATTGACGGGGAGAAAATGCAGAATGCAAGGTTATCCAGAGGATATTCCATTGGATACATATCAAACAAGATTGGCCTGTCCAGAAGATCCGTTTCCTTATACGAATCCGGAAGTTCCACAACTGTGGATGTATTTGACAAACTTACACAAATCCTCAGGGAAAATATAAGCAAACCCATGGACCTCAGGAAGATATCCACGGAATGGCAGAGGATGGATGAGGAATATGTCATAGTGAACAGGAAGTTCTTCATCAATGTATTGACAGCAATGAACAATATGGGACTTGCCATGAAATTCTTCACAAGATTTCCCTTCGATGCAGTGGCCACATCTGAGGACAGCAACGTATACCTCACCGGGCTCTCAGATGAACCTGACAGGATCATGAATAACGTTTCACTGCTCAGGAGCATATGCAACATCATGGAAAGGGAGCCATTGATCATTTCAGAAAAACCCACTGACAAGGACTTCATAGCAGGCTGCCCGGTGGTAACCATAAAGGAGATCATGGAGCTGGGACTGGCATCATCCGTGGAGAAAAAGATCAGAAAAATGGATAGGCTCTGAACACCATGGAAATTTTCAATTTAGGACCGCATGTGGAGATAATTTTTGCAGTAAAAGGGCTCAGGAGTGAAGGGATTGCAGTCAGCGATGAACTTTACTCATTTCTTCCGGAGATGATTGTTCTCGGGATTTCCCCTGAAGAGGTTAAAGGGCTTTTGCAATTTGTGGATGATCCCTTCAACGTTCCCATGGGGGATTATGAGGTGATCTATGGCACCATACTCACCAAGTTTGGAGAGGTGGAGATGCCTCCTCCCATGTATACACAGGCAGTGATTTATGCAAAGAAGAGGGAAGTCGAACTGATGGGCCTTGATATGGATGAGGAATCCTACGGAAAAGCCTATGAGGACAACTTCAACACTGTGGACATGGTGAGGTATATCCGCAGGAAAAGAAGGATGATGAGGCACACCTTTGATCTTTCATCGCCTGAAACCTTCGTGATGCAGTGGAAGGAGCTCATGGAGGACAACCGTTCACTGAGGAAGATGGAGGAAACACGACTCAATTCAATTCTTGAAAACCTTAATACAGTGCTGGAAGAAAACAAGGAAAGAAGGATAGTGGCAGTAATTGAATATGAAATGATGGTTCCTGTGAGGGAGAAATACACCTCAGAGATGGAATCTTGAAAAAATAATATACATCTCGCTGCTGGAATCCCTGGAAGCATGCGGTTTAGTTCTGTACACATATTTAAATTTCCGTGAATTCTGCTGAACAAAGGAATCTGTCATATCCCCCTGGAACTGCTTCATCACCAGGGTTCCACCTGGCTTGAGGAACGCAGGCACATGATTCATGATGGAACTGCATATCTCCATGGACAGTGCATGATCCCTGTGGTGCTGGCCTGTGGTATGAGCCATGGCGTCTGAGAGAATCAGATCAAATCCCTTTTTATCTGTGACTGCAGCAATCTTTTCCCATGTCTCCTCCCGCAGGATATCTCCTTTGACCTGAACGGGCTGCTCCATGGAATTCTTTCCGGCCAGATCCACACAAACCAGTAAAGCCGGATTCATTTCCATTATGACATCAGTCCAGCCACCGGGGGCCGAACCCACTTCAAGAATATCCATTTCCTCCCTGATGAACTCGAATTTATTCTGCATCTCCAGGAGTTTATATGCTGCCCTGCTCCTGTATCCCTGGCTCCTTGCTCTCTTGTAGAATTTATCCCCAGGCCTGCTCATTGCCCACCAATGAATTTTTTGTATTCTGCAGCGCTCATGAGGCCTGTGGGATTTTCATCCACCTTTATTTTCACGATCCATGATCCGTAAGGGTTGCTGTTTACCGACTCAGGTTTGCTCTCCAGCTCTTTATTCACTGAAATCACAGTTCCGGACACAGGTGAAAAGACATCCTCTGCAGATTTAACAGACTCAATGGAAAGTAGCGTCTCACCCTTCTTTACTTTCTTTCCCTCCTTGGGCATATCCAGATAAACTATGTCAGTGAGCTGCTGCTGGGCAAAGTCGCTTATACCTACAGTGGCCTCGCCATTTACTAATTTTACCCATTCATGGGTTTTTGCGTACTTGAGATCCTCTGGTACGTTAACCATGATCATGTAAGACAAGAACAGTATAAATATGATGAGCATTGTGCCACAAATAAGGATTTATGCAGCCATTCCATTATATATGGTGAGAAGCTTCCTGGCAGTTCCGTTCCATCCCGATGAGGATTTTCTCAGCATAGTGAATGAAGTAAAGGAAAATTATGGAAGGGAGGTAAGGATTCCTGACACTTCCAACATGCATATAACACTGGATTTTTTCGCGGATATCACAGAGAGGCAGGCATTGGAAAGATGGGAAAATCTTAACATACGTGCATTTGAAAATTCAATTCTTTCACCCACTGGAATCGGCCATTTTCCTGAAGGGAAAAAAACAAGGGTGCTATTTCTTGATCTGAACAGGGAACTCTTTATGAAAAAAGATGAGAGCATCTATCTGGAAAACAAATTTTCATGGAGCTACAGTGAATTCCATCCACATGTAACCGTCTGCAGGTTCAAATTCCCTGGAGACACCTTGCTGCTGGAAGAAAAATACAAAAACCACTCATTCAAAAAACAGAAATCTGAAAAAATAATGCTGATAAAAAGCATTCTGGGCCAGTCAGGCCCGACTTACACAGTACTTAAGGAAACTCAGCTGATATAAGTCAGGTGAGATCCGGAAGTCTCTTTCTTCTTTTCAGTGACAATCTCACCAAGGCCGAATTCAATGGCAATGAGGTTAGACACAGGGATGAGTCTCAGGGTAGGGTTTGAATCTCCAATCTTGAAAACAAGTGCACCCTCCTCTCCCAGTATGGTATATCCGAAAAACTCTCCATCAGTGATCATGGGCTCGTCCTGTCCGCTGTTCGAAATCACCTTGTACTTGCCACCTTTTCTAATCTCAACCATATCCATTTTCATCATAGCCTCCAGAATTGAAAGTATCTTTGATTCAGT
>JAKAWY010000007.1 GCA_021816745.1 Thermoplasmata archaeon | reverse complement strand
AAAAACGCTTTAAAAATCTGAATCTGGGCAAGTTTTTATAACTACATTGTATACCGAACATGGTTAAATTGGATAATTACGACGCATCTAAAATTGAGGTGCTGGAAGGATTAAAAGCTGTCAGGAAAGTTCCTGGCATGTATATCGGAAATACCAGTACAGAAGGACTTCACCATATGGTTTATGAAGTGGTGGACAACAGTGTTGATGAAGCTGGGGCAGGTTACGGGGATCATATCTATGTCACCATAGGAACAGATGGCAGTATTACGGTAGAGGATAATGGAAGGGGTATCCCTGTTGATATTCATCCAAAATATGGAAAGCCTGGCCTCGAAATTGTTTTAACGGAATTGCATAGCGGCGCTAAATTCGACAAGAAGGTTTACAAAATAACAGGAGGACTGCATGGAGTGGGTGTTCATGTTGTCAATGCACTCTCTTCAAGATTAGTTGCTGTAGTTAAAAAACCTGAGTCTATGTATTCCATGGAATTCAGCAAGGGAATCACACAGGGAACCATAGCTAAGAGAACTCCTGATGAGATTACTGGCATGGGAATCAAACTGAACATGCCTGATAAATCCGGCACTGTGACCAAATTCTGGCCTGACCCTGAAATATTCCAGACTTTGAAATTTTCAAGGGAGATACTTGAAAAAAGGCTTAGAGAACTGGCATTCCTGAATTCAAACATCACCTTCATTCTTTCAGATGAATCTGATTCTTATGTAAACTCTTTTCATTTCGATGGGGGCCTCTCTGCATTCGTGGCATATATCTCCGAAGGGGAAAATCCATTACTCAGCAGCACAATTCATGAAACATCTGAGAAAGACGGCATAATTTTGGAATATGCACTACAGTATACTAATTCAGGCAGTGAGATTATTGAGGGATTTGTAAACAATATAGGAACCCCTGAGGGTGGAACACATCTCGCAGGATTCAAGGCTGGCCTCTCAAAAGCCGTGCTGGATTTTGCCAGGAAAAAGGACACTTACAAGGGAATTGATACTGTCATCGGTGAAGATATCAGGGAGGGAATAGTTTCCATAGTTCATGTGAAGATGATGAATCCCCAGTTTGAAGGCCAGACAAAGGCAAAACTGGGCAACAGTGAAGTTAAAGGAATCGTCCAGTCCATGGTGGAATCCACCATGAAGTTGTTTCTTGAAAGTTATCCTGCATACGCGGATAAGATCGTTAAGAGGGCAATGCTTGCTGCTGAGGCCAGGGAGGCATCAAGAAGGGCAAGGGAACTTGTAAGACGAAAAACAACCCTGGAGAGTGGCACGCTTCCTGGCAAACTTTCAGACTGTTCATCCACAGACAAGGAAAAGTCTGAGTTGTACATAGTGGAGGGTAATTCAGCAGGAGGTTCAACCAAACAGGCAAGGAACAGGGAATTCCAGGCCGTTTTACCGTTGAGGGGTAAAATCCTGAACGTTGAGAAAGTAAGCGATGACAAGGCTTTTTCAAATCAAATTATAAGGGATCTCATAGCAGTTCTTGGATCCGGTATAGGTGATGAAATTGATCTTAAGAAATTGAGGTACGGGAAGATCATCATAATGACTGATGCTGATGTGGATGGAGCACATATAAGAACTCTGCTACTGACGTTTTTCTACCGCCACTCAAGATCACTCATCACCAACGGAAATATTTATTTCGCCGAACCGCCACTTTTCAGGATCCAGAAAGGGGATAAAGTGGTTTATGTCTATACAGAAGAAGAAATGAATGATGTTGTAAAGAGCATGGGTAAAAATGTAATAATCCAGAGATTCAAAGGTCTGGGAGAAATGAATGGTGACCAGTTATGGGAAACTGCAATGAATCCTGATACAAGAAAACTCGTTAAGGTTGACATAGACAGCGTTGAAGAGGCAGACAGGATGTTCTCCATACTTATGGGTGAAAAAGTTGAACCAAGGAGAATATTCATCGAGCAGAATGCAAGGTACGTCAAGGACATAGACGTTTGAGGTGATTTCATGGAAACAAGACATATTGATAGTGAAATGAAGAAGTCGTACCTGGATTATGCAATGAGTGTGATTGTCAGCAGGGCCATTCCGGATGTGAGAGACGGGTTAAAACCTGTTCAGAGAAGAATTCTATTTTCAATGTATGAAAATGGATTTACTTCTGACAAGCCATACAAAAAGTCAGCCAGGATAGTAGGAGAAACCATGGGTAAATACCATCCACATGGGGATAGTGCCATATATGATGCCATGGCCAGAATGGCCCAGGATTTCAGTATGAGGTATATGCTCATAGACGGCCAGGGGAACTTCGGGTCCATAGATGGGGATGAACCTGCAGCCATGAGGTATACTGAGGCCAGGCTTTCTGAACTGTCAGAGGCTATGCTGGAAGACATTGACAAGGAAACCGTACCATTTTACCTGAATTTTGATGGGACACTTCAGCAACCTGAATACCTGCCTTCCAGAGTGCCAAACCTGTTATTGAACGGGACTTCAGGAATTGCTGTGGGTATGGCTACAAACATGCTTCCTCACAACCTCAATGAGGTGTGCAATGCTGCAATTATGGCAGTAAAGAATCCATCCTGCACTGTGGAGGATATGCTTACCCATATTAAGGGGCCTGATTTCCCGGGTGGAGGTATTCTATGGTTCAGCAAGGAACTCATGGATGCTTATACAAATGGAAGGGGAAAGGTACGAACCAGAGGAGTAGTTGACCTGTCCACAAAGAAACACATTGTGATCTCCAGTTTGCCATATTCAGTAAATAAATCACTATTTTTGGAGAAACTTGCCAAAAAGCTCAATGATGGAATAATCACAGGAATCACGGACATCAGGGATGAGAGTGACAGGGAAGGTATGAGGGTTGTAATAAAAGTAAGCGATGATGATCTGAAGGAGATGGTTCTTAACCAGCTATATATGCACACCGAACTGGAGCAGAGCATTGGAATTATCAATCTTGTACTGGAAGACAACCAGCCAAAGCAGATGAACCTTAAGGAAATGATCGACAGTTTCATAAGGCACAGGTTAAATGTCATCCTTAAAAGAAGTCAGTTTGATGTTGCCAAACTCAAGGAACGAGAACACATTCTGGAAGGTCTCAACATAGCACTGGATAACCTGGATGCTGTAATTAATACAATAAGGAAAAGCAAGGATTCTGCCGAGGCAAAAGCACACCTAAAATCAAACTTTCCGCTTTCAGACAGGCAGGTCGATTCCATAATGGAAATGCGTCTGCAGAGACTTACGGGGCTTGAAAGAGAAAAAACCCAGAAAGAACTGGCTGAGGTAAAATCCGGCATCACTAAGCTTGAGGAGATTATTCAGAAGGATTCACTGAGAAGGGAGATTCTTATTGAAGACCTTCAGGACATAATTAAAAAATTCGGAGACAAAAGAAGGACTGAAGTTATAAAGGGTGAAATTGGAATTATAAACATGGAGGATGCCATTCCAGTTGAAGATTCAGTTCTTATCCTTACTGACAAGGGTTTCATTAAAAGGGTAACACTGGATGAATACAGGTCACAGAAAAGAGGCGGAAGAGGTGTACAGACCAGTGTAAGGAACGAAGACCAGGTGAGAGATATTGTATACTGCAGTTCACATGATCCTGTTTTATTCTTTACTTCCTCTGGAAGAGTATACCGTATCAAAGCTTACTCCATTGAAAGCAAGAGCAGAAGGGGAGCTGGTGTCATAGCATCCACATTCTTCAATCTGCAGCCCGGCGAAAACATATCTCATATGCTGCGTGGAATATTTTCAATAGACGGATACATTATGATGGCCACCACACATGGTCTTATCAAAAAGACAAATGTTTCTGAATTTGAGAATATAAGATCTGTGGGAATTAGGGCAATCAGGCTTGAAGATGGAGACAGCCTTTCCTCAGTTTTCTTTGCTGACAGCAGCATGGATGCCATGATTGTTTCAGATACCGGTAGGGCATCAAGATTCAGGATTGCTGAAATGAGGACTACTGGAAGGACTTCCATGGGTGTAAAAGCTATGAGGATTGGGCTTAATGAGACAGTTCTTAATGCATTCCCATTGAATCCCGGAGAACATGTATTTACCATATCAGCCAAGGGTTTGGGTAAGAAAACGCCTGAAATTGAGTTTACCCCACATCACCGTGGATCTTCTGGAATTAAAATAATGAACATTACCAAGAGAACCGGTAAGCTAGTTTCCTCAATGCCTGTTTCTGAAGGTGACGAAATTATTGTAATGACCAGGATGGAACAAACTCTCAGGACTCCGGTTTCTTCAATCAGGGCCATCGGAAGAAATGCACAGGGTGTTACAATTATCAACCTGGAAGAGGGTGATGAGGTTATCTCGGTAGGAAAGGTTGATCTGGCTTGAAGCGTTCAGTGTTCATAGCAGGAACTGGAAATGTTGGTAAAAACCTTCTGGATTTGATTTACAGCGGGGATATGCCATTTACAGTTGCTGGAATTGAGAATCGCAGGGGCCAGATTACCGGGAAACATCTGGAAAAAACTGATGTGTTGAATTTTTTAAATTCACCATCTGAACATCCAGAGAAAAAATCATTTGATGAATTAGATTTTGACATATATGTGGATCTGAGGACCGCTTCAAAAGACGGGAAAATGGAACTTGAAACCTATAGGAAAGCATTTGAAAAAGGGGCAGATGTTGTATCAGCCAACAAGTCCGGGTTGGCAAACCACTGGCAGGAAATAATGGCTAAGAAAAATGAAACAGGAAAAAGGATGCTTTTTGAAGCTACGGTGGCTGGCGGGTTGCCTATTTTCAGTCTTCTAAATTCATCTTTACAGGGATTCCAATGCAATTATTTTCAGGGAATTGTAAATCTTACAGCCAACTATGTAATGCGGATGATTACTGAAGGCATATCTTTTGATGAGGCCTGCAAAATGGCTATTAAAGAGGGAATTGGTGAGACTGACATGTCAGATGATTTAACCGGACTTGATTCAGCAAGAAAGGCAATAATCATAAGTAATGCAATTTTTGGCCAGAATTTAAGGCTGAAGGATCTAAAATATGAGGGTATTAGAAATTCACCTGACAAAAATATGAGGTTACTAGTTACAGCTGGTATCGATGAGAAATTTACTGTCACTTCAAGAATTGAATCACTGGAAACGGGAGATTCTTTCCTTAGACTCGATCCAATGGCTATGTCAATGCGAATGGGATTTGTTGGAAGGTCTACGGTCACAGTGTCAGAAGATACAGATGGGCCAGTAGAGACTGCCGGTGCTGTACTAAATGACATAATCACACTGGCATGATCATCCCATAATGGGATTTTTCTCACGTACAAATTTATTATTTCTAAGATCAGAGAGTGCTTCCATTATCTGCTCTTCGGTGTTCATCACAATTGGCCCATTCCAATAAATTTCCTCGTTAAGCGGTTTTCCTGAGACAATAATAAATCTTGCCCTTTCATTTTCAGTCAAAGCTTTAATTTCACTTCCATCTCTGGAAAAAACCAGTGTTGTGTTTTCCCGGACAGGTTGTTCAATTCCTCTTACCCCACGGATTTCACCTGATATCATATTAAGGAAAGAAGTGTGTCCGGTTTTGACTGCAAAGGTAAAGGAAGACTCTGGCGGCATTTCCACATCTATATACACTGGATCAATTGCAGGCTTCATTGGAAGTTCATTGCGCACCTTTTCATATTCACCCGCAATGATGTGAACTTTGTTGCCATTTTTGTCATCTATCACTGGGATGGATTCCCTGGTCAGACTTCGATAAGCAGGAGTCTCCATTTTCTGTAAAGATGGTATGTTTATCCACAACTGCAATCCTTTCACCGTGTTATTGACAGTACCATTTAATTTTAATTTTTCATAATCCTGTAATTTCATACTGTCTGGCATTTCCTGGTGAAAAATACCGCTCCCAGAGGTCATCCATTGAGCATCTCCGGGATAAATAGTCCCAGAATGGCCTTCACTATCTTCATGGGCCACTTTTCCCTCAAGGAGATATGTCACTGTTTCTATACCACGGTGAGGATGCCATGGAAAGCCTGCTGAATATTCAGATGGAATACTGGAGCCAAATTGATCCAGGAGAAGAAACGGATCAGTAATTCTAACTGTATTCATTCCGCCAAACATTCTTCTGAGCCTTACACCTGCACCATCAACTGTTTCCAGACCTTTGAATATTTTAAAAACTTCTTTGGACTTTGGTGAATACATATATAATGATCTATCGAGAGGCTAAAAGTTTTTCATCAAAACTGTCTATTTTCAAAGATTTTGGTGAACTGTTTAATACGATAAAGGCTTTGCAAGATTATGGAAGAGAACAGTCCGAGAAACGCAACGATTGTGGATATAAAACCTCAGGCGCCTAAATTTTCAGCGTTATATATGGATAAAAGTGCAAAACCGTGCAATGACTTATACACATATTCAAATGGTAAATGGTTAAAGGAGACACCTATTCCTGAAGATAAATCCAGTTATGGAACTATGACTGAGATGTATGAATGGAATATATACCTTCTTGGAAAAATCCTGGAAGAATCCGCATCCGGAAAAATTCAGGGCGATTTGGCTAGAATGCTTGGAAACTTTCACAAGTCAGTCATTAATCTTGATAAACTGGAAACAGTTGGATTCAAGCCCATAAAAGACATCATGGATGGGATAACCAGAATTTCTGATAGAAACGAATTACTTAATGAAATTATCAATCTCCATTCACTTGGAATACAGGTGTTTTATTCAACAGATCCATCACCTGATAAAAAAGACAGTTCCAAATATACACTGTACCTGGTTCAGGGTGGGTTAAATCTTCCAGACAGGGAATATTATTTGTCATCTACATTTGCGCAAATTAAAAAAGATTATGCTGACCATATTGAGAATATGTGTAATCTTTATGGTTTTTCCAATGATCAATCCAAAAAAATTTCAGGAAATGTTTTGGAAATTGAAGAAGGAATAGCAAAAATTAGTAGATCAAGAGCAGATTTAAGAGATGACGAAAAAAATTACAACAAGATAGATTATGAGGATGCATTGAACAAATTCAAGCACCTGAAACTTGAGGCATATTTCAGTAAACTCGGTATCCCAAAAATAACTTATTTAATCGTTGGACAACCTGAAGTTTTAGAATACATAAACAAAATAATGGATGTTATCGATCTTGATAAGATTAAATCATATCTTTACTGGAATGTAATAACTTTTGCAGCTCCTTATCTCCACAGTGCAGCCGATACAGAACATTTTAATTTTTATGGTAAAAAATTAATGGGTCAGCCCATTCAGGGTAAAAGATGGAAAAAATCAGTATCACTGGTAGATGCTTATGTGGGAGAGGCCCTTGGTAGCATTTTTGTTTCCAGATATTTTACAGAGGAATCAAAGAAAAAATCAATGGTAATGGTAAATGATATTTTACAAACCTTCCATGAAAGGCTGGAAAAACTTCCATGGCTTGAGGAGGAAACAAGAAAAAGGGCTCTGTTAAAACTTTCAAAGTTAAGAGTAAAGCTCGGATTTCCGGATAATTTCAGAGATTATTCTTCTCTTTTGATTCAGGAGGATGATCTATTTGGCAATATACTAAGAAGCACCCAGTTTGAAATGAATAGGGTGTACGCCAGAGTAGGAACTGATGTGGATCCAAATGAATGGTATATGACACCTCCCACAATTAATGCTTATTTTTCACCTACAGACAATGAAATTGTTTTTCCAGCAGGAATATTACAGCCTCCTTGTTTCGATCCTGATATGGACGATGCTGTGAACTATGGATCCATTGGTGCTGTTATAGGACATGAGATAACACATGGTTATGATGATCAGGGAAGAAATTATGATGAAAACGGGAATATCAATAACTGGTGGACAGAAACTGACAAAGAAAAATTTGAAAAACTTTCTACCGAAATAGAAAAAATGTACAGTGCATTTGAGCCTTTGCCGGGTTTAAATGTTAACGGAAAATTGACATTAGGTGAAAATATTGCTGATATCGGTGGAGTTAGTATTGCATATGAAGCCCTTCAGAAAAAATTCCACAGGGATGGAAGGCCAGGTCCCATAGATGGAATGACTCCTGAACAAAGGTTTTTCGTCTCTTTCTCCCAGCTCTGGAAATATCATGAGAGAGATGAGTACCTTAAACTTAGCATAACAATGGATCCTCATTCACCTGTGGTCTATAGAGGCACAATTCCTGCATATATGCATGAAAACTTCCTTGATTCATTCAACTGTGATAAAAACTCAAATAGTACAAAGAGGGTAAACATATGGTAAATCCCTCTCTCCATATATTTTAAAAATCAGGAAATTGGTGACTTTTTTTAAATGGGGCTGATCGGATTCGAACCAATGACCACCTGGTTATGAGCCAGGCGCTCTACCTAGCTAAGCTACAACCCCCTTTTTCCCTGATATGTACAACAATTTTAAACCTTTCTAATAGTAAAATTAATGGAATGTGGATAAACGGGATAGATCTATTATTGGAATAGAAATCATGCTGATAATGATTTCTCGTACTGTTTTTCCACTAATTCCCTGACCTGATTCGAAGCGGAAACATCGTAAATACCTATCAGGAATATATCTGTATTGTTAAGGATATCAAGTATTGCTTCTCCTCCAAAAGTCTGTGTATTTCCAGATTCAGCATTGATATTGTCAAATTGTTCATTTGAAACAATAATAGTGAATTTCATTGTTTTTGAAGTACCTATCACAATACAGTTTTTAATGTCCCTTGCTTTGCTTTTCAAAAATGGAATTGCCTGTGCACCTGAAAGGTTAGCAGTTTCAAGGAGAAATTCTCTTCCCTGTTCCCTGTAGTTTACTATGTTCAAAATTTCAGGTATTCTTTCAGAAAGGTGTCTCTTTATAATATGTTCAGGAGTTAGTGAAAAATTTTCACCTTTAAACCTGTCAAAAAATGCATAATTGGTAACAACGTCAAAAGCTAATTCAAGATCTGTACCAGTGGGTGTAGTCTTGAAAGATGCCTTTAACACAAAATTAATTTCATCTTCATTGGATTTTGCAGCGTAAAAAAGATCATTTCCCTTTTTAGTGGGTCCATCCATTGTACCATAGAATGCATTTCCCCTGGACTGATCGATATGCAGGTTAAAACAGATATCCCATTTTTCATCTGTTATCTTCTTTAACACAGTTATATGACCTGTTGGGTTAAAGAATAACCATGGGTTCGTAACAAATTCCGAAACAACCGGAGGCGGCATGGGAAAATATATACTTGTGGAAAATGAATACTTCATTTGAGATTATTTTTTTAACCTATATATACTTTCCAGCATTCAATTAATATCCAGACATACTTAAATATTATAAAAAAAATTATTATGAAGGTATTATTAAAATTAATTTAGGCAATCTTAGACAGCTTTTAAATGCAAATTAAATGTTAGCATACTTTTTAAAACCCAAGGATATAATTTAACGAGTTTTCATACTGCTACATTAAATGCCGGAACAGAATAAGAAGCAAAAAAATATAGTTGAGATTGAAATTAAGGAAAACCATGTCCGCAGATGAAAAAAAACTACATCTCAAAATTCAAATGAGGTTCGGTGATTTGGACGCATTGAATCATGTTAACAATGCAAATTATTTTACGTATTTCGAATTGGGGAGAATTGCATTTTTCCGGGAAGTTTTAAATGGTTTTGATTCAAATGACGTTGCTTTCGTCGTAAAATTTGCAGAAGCTGATTTCAAAGCGCCGCTTCATTTCGAAGATCATCCGGAAATTATTACCTGGATTAGTGAAGCAGGTAATTCTCATTGCGTTTTTCTCCATGAAGTTTCAGATCATGTAACTGGAAAAGTTTTTGCTACAGGAAAAATTGTTCTGGTTTGGATTGACGAATCATTGAAAAAAACACAAATTCCAGCATCAATCAAAAAGCAACTGTTAAATTCAATACCTTGATTTAACATGAATATTTTTTTAAACATTATTTGTAACATCAGATTTTACGGTAAATCCTGTACACCAACTTTACTGGATCTTGCAAAAAGACTATATATATTTTAATAATGAACCTGAGCCTCAAAGATTGACATTTAACGGATGTCATGGGACGGTGAAATAATGGCCGAAAAAGATAAGAAAGAAGACTTTCAGTACATAGTACGTATTGCAAACAAAGATCTTAAAGGCGAGCGAAATGTAGTCCTGGCCATGTCGGACCTCAAGGGGATTGGAATTAGGTTATCTGAAACCATAATCAAAAAACTTCAGATTGACCAAAATAAACAGATAGGAGATCTATCTGAGGATGAAGTTCAGGAAATTAGAGACTTTGTAGAGTCTCAGGAATATTCTGACATACCTTCTTGGATGCTCAACAACAGGTTTGATCCAGTTACTGGAAAAAACATGAATCTTGTTACCAATGACCTTGATGTTCAGATACAGGACAACATTAACGCCTTGAAGAAAATGAGATCCTATAAAGGGATCAGGCACGAAGGCAAGCACAAGGTAAGAGGGCAGAGAACCAGAAGTAATGGACGTAAAGGTCTTTCTGTTGGTGTGCAGAGGAAGAAGGAGTGATTTAGATGGGAGACCCGAAATTTCCTAAAAAAACATATTCAACTCCAAGGCATCCTTGGGAAAAAGCCAGAATTGACAGCGAAAGAATCATAATGAATACCTATGGTCTTAAAAACAAAAAGGAATTATGGAAAAGTCAGGCAATGCTTGATTCCATAAGATCACAGGCAAGACAGCTTCAAGCCAGGATAAGATCAAATGATCCTGTTGCAATGAAACAGCTTAATCTTTTGCTTTCCAGATTAAACAGGTACAGAATTATTTCCGGAAATACATCTCTGGATGACATTCTTTCATTAAATATGGAAAATGTGCTTGAAAGAAGACTTCAAACAGTTGTATTCAGGAAAAACCTTTCTGTTACCATTGGTCAGGCCAGACAGATGATTACTCATGGTCATATATTGCTCAACGGTAGACGAGTTACTGTTCCAGGATTACTCGTAGAATCACTTGAAGAGGATTCAATTTCATATACTGGAAAATCTCCATTTTCTGATGACATGCACCCTGTAAGGAAACTTATTGCAGGAACTGTGGAAAAAGAAGAGAAGAATGAAGAGTCTGCTGAGAAAGTTGACGCTGCTAAGGAGATGAAATCCGAATGAATAAAACAGGTATAGCTCACATATATTCATCACAGAACAATACAATCATTGTAGTTACTGACCAGACCGGTGCTGAAACACTTGCCAAAGCCACTGGTGGAATGGTTGTGAAAAATGACAGAGACGAGTCCAGTCCATATGCTGCAATGAAAGCAGCAGATCTGATTTCTGAGAAACTAAGGGAAAAAGAGATTACTGACCTGATTATCAAAGTCAGGGCCCCTGGTGGGAACAGATCTAAGATACCAGGACCGGGCGCTCAATCAGCAATCAGAGCTCTTTCAAGGGCAGGTTTCAAGATTGTAAGGATAGAAGAAGTCACCCCAGTGCCACATGATGGTACCAAGAAAAAAGGTGGAAAAAGAGGCAGGAGAGTCTGATGACTGGTGAACCCACCATTAAAGTAATTGAGAATAAGGAAAGATTTATTCGATTCGAAATTGACAACATTAACTACGCTGAGGCGAACATGATCAGGAGAACCCTGGTTAATGATATTCCAAAGCTAGCCATCGACAAGGTTGTTTTCAGGCATGGGCAGATCAGGGATTCCAGTGGGAATGTTTTTGATTCGTCCCTACCACTCTTTGATGAAATGGTGGCGCACAGGATTGGACTCATTCCACTCAAGACAGACCTGAAAATGAATTTCAGGGATGATTGTATTTGTGGCGGAAAGGGTTGCAGTTTGTGCACTGTTACCTTTAACATAAACAAAACCGGCCCCTCTGAAGTTACCAGTGCTGATTTACTTCCATTCACAGGCAATACTGATCTAGTCCCTACAGACATGGATATTCCTATTGTCAAACTTGGTTCTAACCAGGCTTTACTGGTTACTGCTGAAGCCTATCTTGGAAGAGGCAGTGAACATGTAAAATGGCAGGTTACTTCTGGAGTTTCCTACAAGATTCACAGGGAATATTTCATAAATAAAGCAGATAATCCTGGTTTTGAAGTCATCAAATCTAAATTTCCAGGTGCAGTTGTTTCTGAGGACTCAACACAAATTGTTCTATCTGACGATGTTCCTTCAAGGGAATTGATGATCTATATAAATAGGGCAAGAAGAAATGGAGTTGTCAACGAATCAAAGCTGTTATTTGATGAGGATGAAAGCAGATTTATTTTCCATTTCGAAACGGATGGATCTATTCCAGCAGAATTAGCATTGGATGTTGCTTTAAAGAGAATCCCGGAAAGATTAACTCATCTTCTTGACAGCATTTCCTTTGCTGACTAAATTTATTAACCTTTTTTAACTTATTATCCCATGCCATTTCTTAAGGAATTCATAGTCACTGGTAATCAATTGTCAGGAAAGATTAACAGCTTATTCAATAAATCCGACCGTGTGGGATACACAGGAATGGGGGCTGACGGTACTCTGACATCAACCCTGGACAGTTTATGTGAGGATGCAATTATTAACAGAATAGAAGAATTGAATCTTCCTTTCAATATAGTGAGTGAAGAGAGAGGTTTCGTGGACAGGGGCTTTGAAGATAATATTGTTATTGATCCTCTTGACGGAACATTTAATGCAGAAAACCAGATTCCGGCATACTCTATTTCTCTGGCAATTATGGGAAAGGACTTCAACAGCATTAACGAGGCGTTAGTTTTCAACCTTCCCACTTCAAATTATTTCTGGGCAGAAAAAGGAAAGGGGGCATTCAGGAATAATATCCAGCTTCCACAAACTGACAAGATGACTGGAACTGCTGTGACATATACCATGGACCCTTCTTCCGTACCACAATATTTGATTGATGATGTCACGAGATTGAGAATTTTTGGATGTGCATCCATGGAGTTGGCATTGCTGGCCAATGGTTCCCTTGATTCAGTAGCATATTTAGGAAGTGAGAAAAAACTTAGGAATGTAGATATAGCCGCAGGCATCCTTCTGGTAAGGGAGACCGGTGGAACAGTTCTTGATGAAAAAGGAAACATATTGAATATGGATCTTGACGTGCGGAGCAGGAGAAACATGATTGCGCTATCCCATGCAAAATCCAAATTAATTGGAGCAAAAGAAAGATGAAAATAGCTTATGTCGTTAGAAAAGATTGTCCAAGATGCGTAAATATTCTTGAAAGAATTGACAGGATTCTGCCAAATGACTGGGAGAGGGTTTATGAAAATGGTTTGGAAGGTTATGTAAATGCACCAGAATTTGTGGACATTCGTGATATAGAAGCAGACATCCTCTTTATTATAGGGGGTGATGGTACTGTTTTACGGGCAGCCCAGTATGCAAGGGGAGCCATGATGGGAATCAACATGGGTTCACTGGGATTTCTCAGCGAAGTGGAACTTGGAAAGGTTGAAGACACCATATTCAGGATTGTTAGAGGTGAATACAAATTTGCCGAATTAATGAGGCTTGAAATCAGCGTGAACGGCAAGATGGTTGGATACGCACTTAATGAGGCTGTAATCCATTCTGATGCTATTTCAAAGGTCAGAAATTTTAAACTGAATATCGATGGTAAATTTGTTGAGCGGACCAGGGCGGATGGAGTTATTGTTGCCACTCCGGTGGGATCTACGTCTTACTCCTTAAGTGCAGGTGGCCCCATTGTCATGCCGGAGACCCGGGCCATGGTGGTTTCTTATCTTGCACCTGTCACCCTGAGGATTAGACCCATGGTGATGCCTTCAAGTTCTGTTCTCTCGATTAATGTGGTGGGGAAAGACAACAGTTCCGTGATCATTCTTGATGGCCAGAGGGAGATAAAGGTCAGGGATGGGGACACAGTGACTATTACGGGCAGTTCAAAACCTTACAGATTCATTACATTCAAGAGGGATTTCTATACAAAATTAAGGGAGAAGTTGTTAAAAGATGTGGTCAATTAGAAGAAGATTGCTTAGTATGATTATGGAGGCTTCCAAGGATATTTACCCTAAGGAATTTGGTGCCATGCTGAGGGCAGAACATCAGGTAATCTATGAAATATCCATTCTACCTGGAACAGTTAACGGTGACAGCCATACCATTATGTGGATGTTCAGCAAGCCCATTGATTTTTCTGTGGTTGGATCTGTGCATTCACATCCTAATGGTGTACTCAGGCCCTCGGATGAAGATTTACATATGTTCTCCAACAGCGGGCCTGTACATTTAATCGTTGGATCCCCTTACAACCTGGATAATTTCAGGGCTTTCGACAGAGAAGGAAGAGAAATAAAAATAAATATAGTTTAGAGTCCCCTCTCTTCGGGCCCGCTGTAACTGGATGCTGGCCTTATTATCTTATTATCCTTCAGCTGCTCGAAATAATGGGCATTCCATCCAAATATTCTGGAACATGCAAACACTGGCAGATAGAACATCTCATTAATTCCAAGATAATCCATAAGCACTGCAGCATACAGATCCACGTTGGCTGGAAGTCCTTTTTTCTCGAACATGTAATTCTCAACCATTTCAGCAGCAACGTATTTTGGATCCTTAGGTGCAATCCTGCCAAGTTCTTCCCTGACAAACTGGGCCCTTGGATCCTTCTTCTTGTATACCCTGTGACCAAATCCCATTATTTTCTCTTTTCTTTCCAGTTTACCCTCAATAAACTTCTTTGCATCTGCCTCATTCTCAATGGAACCCAGATAAGTCAGCACCTCAGAATTAGCTCCACCATGCAGGGGGCCTTTCAGCGTTGCCAGAGCGGATGTTACTGCAGAAACAGGATCGGTTAAGGTAGAAGCAGATACCCTTAGTGCAAAGGTGGACGCATTGAATTCGTGTTCCAGGTATAGAATCATCAGTTTCTCAAAAGATCTCCAGTTTTTAGAATTGCCATTTGATATCAATGAAAAGAATTTCTGTGAAAAACCTTCCCCGGTGGGTTCTTTAACGGGAGTTCCAAGAAATGCAGATGCAGAATATGCAGAAAGAAGCGGAAGCTTTGCCTCCATCTGGGTAAATAATGACTGATCATTTCCTTTTGCATAAGGATACAGGGATACCATGGATCGTATATTTCTCATAATATCATGTTCCTTGATGATCTTCATTATGTCAAGGACTTCCTTTGAAACTTTCATATTGGAAAACAGTTCATTCCTGAATCTGGACAGTTCTTCCTTGTCTGGAAGTTTACCATTAACAATAAGATAAGCTGTTTCCTCAAAAGTTTTCTTTTCAGCAAGTTCAACTGCACGATATCCTCTGTAAAGAAGATTTCCGGAAGCTCCGGTGGTGGCAATAGATGTGGAATCTACAACAACATTTGCAAGTCCTTTTGGAACAATAATTTCATCTGACATAGTTATGCTCTCCTTTTTGCAAGGCTTGAATCTTCAGCCTCGTAATCCGCGTATCCAATTACTTCATAAAAGTGTTCCCTGCTCATCAGGTCATTTATAAACCCTCTCTGGGAACCTGCTTTCTTTAGTTTTTCATATACATCTTCTGCAGTTTTAATGGTAGCCCTGAAGGCAGTAAGCGGGAATAATGCAATATCATAACCTAGTTTTCCCAGTTCATCCACTGAAAGTAACGGACTTTTCCCAAATTCAGTCATGTTGGCCAATAGAAATCCAGGAATCTTCTTCCTGAATTCCTTAAACTCCTCAACACTTTGCAATGCTTCAGGGAATATGCAGTCTGCACCAGAAGCGATATACTCTTTAGCACGTTCAACTGCGCTATCAAAACCACCTACAGATCTTTCATCCGTTCTGGCTATTATGGTAAAATCTTTGTTTTTTCTGGCGGAAACTGCAGCCTGGAGTTTAGCTTTCATTTCTTCCACCGGAACTAATTCCTTTCCAGCAAGATGGCCACATTTTTTTGGCAGGATCTGATCTTCCAGATGGATTGCAGCAACACCGGTGGATTCCATCACCTTGATGGTTCTGGTAACATTGATTGTTTCTCCAAATCCTGTATCACAGTCCACTATAAGTGGTAATGAAGATATTTCAATTATTTTCCTGGCATCCATAGATACTTCATCCATAGTGGTCATTGCAAGGTCAGGTATACCCATCATTCCGGCAACCCCGGAACCTGACAGATATGCAGCTTTGAATCCGGCTCTTTCTGCCATTATGGCCGTCATTCCGGAAAATACGCCTGGACATGCAATAATTCCCTTTCCCAGCATTTTCCTGAGGCCTGATGGCCCAGAATTAATATTATCTCTGAGTCTTGACATTCCTGAGAACCTCCAGATACTCTTCAGGTGATCTCTTTTCAAAAGATCTGGACAAATTAATCAATTCTTTGGCTGAGTCTTCACCCATCATTCTTGATGCTTTCACTTTAAGATCATCCCATGTGTAAGGCTTCTTATTGTGTCCCTTTGGAGCATCCAGTTCCTTGCTGAAAGTACCCCTGTCAGTCTTCACCTCGATCTTTACAGGAAGGTATTCAGGATACATACTGTCGAATTTCTTTGTGACTGTAAATTTCATCCTGTCTATAAGGTGTAAAATAGTCTCATCCCTGAGGAACTTATCATCATAAGAATTTGGAGTGGGGGCCCCGTACTTCAGTGTATATGCAATAATATAAGGAAGACTGTGATCTGCAGTTTCCCTGGTCTTTGGCCTTAATTTTTCCGGATCCTTCACAATGATGGTATGGGCAACCCTGAAGGTTTCAACATCTACAGACTCAATTTTACCGGTTATTTCATCCTTCAACTGTTCAGCAACCTCAGCTGCACTCATGGCATGGTACTCAACAGGATAGTTCTTGATCATGGTTTTTCCCATATGGTCTGTCACGAAATCTGGTGACATTTCTCCGGAAACCTGCCTGAAGAAACCCATTTCCCCCTCAAAGATGGGAGCTGGGCCGGTGAATCCCTTTTCGGCGAGATTGACTCCAAACACACTGTTTCTGCATGCGTTGGCTGCTGTTGCACCTTTCCACATGCTGAGCTCTCCAGCCCTGGTCTGCCTCATGCTTATGTTATTATTAATGGATAAATTCATTGCATGGGAGAATTTCTCATGATTTAGTTCAAGAAGGTGAGACATTCCTGCAGCAGAAGAAATGCTGATATAAGTGACATGATCCCAGCCTCTGTCCCTGATGGATACCGCATCAGATAGACCACATACTACATTGTACGCCACATAGGCTGATTTTAAAATGTCAATACCTGAATGGCTTCCACCTTCTGCCATCCCTATAATCGGAGGAATATTGTCAGATGGGTGCAAAGCCTCCTTTGAAAGGTATGTATCGTTATAATCAAGATACCTTGTCATGGTTCCATTTATAAAAGCTGCATTTTCTGTGGAAATTTTGTTATTGGTAAAGAATACGGTGGAATTTCTGTTCCCTGATGATGGCATCAGTGCATTCATTGCTAATTTAACAGGAGTGGCATTGAATGCGCCATAACTTGTAATTGCAATATCAGCAACTCTTTTCTTGAGTTCTTCCAGGGAAGATTGTGATGGAACGTGTTCTCTCACGTGATGGGAAAGCTCGATTATGTTCTCCAAAGTTTTATCCATGGACTGTGAATTGCAGGGGATTAAAAAAATGTATTGCTAATTACAATTTAAATAAATATAAAGTGGATTAGGATTTCCTTTTTCCACCGCCGCGTCCGAATCTGCTGGGAGATGATGCGCCGCCATATCTCTTCCTTCCACTCCCCTGTCGGCTGCCGCCTCCTGAGCCTCTTCGTGGACCGCGCCTGTCTCCATAGTAATTGTCTTCCCTGACTTCATTGGGCTGTCCTTCAAAGGGTAGCTTGCTTATCTCTATTCCGGCACTTTTCCTGATTCTTCCCAGCATAGATGATTCTTCAGGAAGTATAATGCTCATGGCATTTCCACTTCTTCCAAATCTTGCAGTTCTTCCAACCCTGTGGACGTATGATTTCTGCTCTCTGGGAAGATCATAGTTTATAATGTGAGTAATGGAAGGAATATCCATTCCCCTGGCTGCAACATCGGTGGCAATGAGAAATCTTTCCCCTTTCCTGAAGCTCTTAATAGACATCTCTCTCTGTTTTTGTGTCAGATCACCATGTATCTGAACTGCCCTGTATCCGCTTTCCCTAAGGCGTTTGCTGATAAAGGATGCACCTGATTTTGTGTTTGAGAATATTACTGCTTTTTCAGGGTTCTGCTCCTCTATGTATTTAATAAGAAAACCGAATTTCATGTTCCTTTCGGATACTACGTATGTGTGGCTGATGTCTGCCGGCATCCTGTCCTCAGATGAATTAATTGTCTCGGCATCATCCATGAATTTTGATGAAATGTCCTTCACGTAATCGGTCATCGTGGCTGAGAAAAGATAGACTTTTCTTTCTTTGCTAGTTTTATCAACTATGTAAGAAACATCCTCGTAAAATCCCATATCAAGCATCTGATCTGCCTCGTCAAGTACAACCTTGTCAATTTTTGGTAGTTTCAGATGTCCCCTCTCGAACATGTCCTTAATTCTTCCAGGGGTTCCTATAACAAATTCAGGCCCGTAAGAAAGTTCTTCAGCCTGCCTTCCCATTGAAACTCCTCCATAAACCAGTGTGGCAGAAAGCCCCATTGGTTCTGCTATTTTTTCAAACACATTCTGTACCTGTATTGCAAGTTCCCTTGTGGGAAGAAGAATAAGGTTCTTTGTTCCTTTACCTGCCTTAGCCAGGTTAATCAGTGGAATGAGATATGCTCCTGTTTTTCCGCTACCTGTTCTGGATTTAGCAATAACAGACTTTTCCTCAAGAATTATGGGTATTACCCTTTCTTGTATATCAGTGGTTTCAGTAAATTTTATTTTTTTTAGTGAATCCACCAGTTCTTTTTTCAATCCTAGTTCGTCAAATTTTACCATTTTCAACTCTACTCTTTACAGAACTAACTGTGAATCCTTATGTAAGGACATTATATTTATGTTGTTGTTTTTTTATTTTTTAAGACTGACTACAGCTAAATAAACAAATCATTCAGAAAGGACGTTTTATAAGCAGAATCCACCTTAAACCTGTACACATGTGTGTTGGAAATTCTCATTTCCCTTAATATATTCAATGTTTCACTTCCATGTATATCAGGTGAAATCTTGAATGATGTCTCTGTAAGTGCATATTCAGGTTTCCACCTGCGGTATTTTCCATCCTTAATAAGAAAATATGAATTTTTCCTTTCTTCAATTATGGATATTTTTTCCAGATCCATGAAAGTTTTATCTCCTAAAGCTTTCATTCTGTCCAGATTTTTTATCAACAACTCACTATCCTTGAATTTTGAATAGAGATTCATTCCCTGATACTCCGCGCATAGGAATATAAGAAAAGAATTGCTATAATTGCAGGCTTTTTTGATGCTCCTTTCAAATCTGGTGGTATCGTATAATTCAACTTCCACCATAACGGGTGTCGATCCAGCATAATAAACCAGATCTGCTCTGTTTAGTCCAGTTTTTTCCTCTAATTCAGAAGGTATGGATTTCCTCCCAAGATAATCCCTGAATCTTTCCTGCATCTGGCGATGCATGCTTTTTTCAACAGTATCAGGAGTGATCACTATTTCATCTGGCCCGTTCCCATATTTCCTAAGGCTTTCCTTTACCGAATCGTCATATTTTTTCATGTCAATATTTAATTGAACAGGATAAGGGGTAAAGCCTCTCACTGAAACTCCATTTTCGTTCAGATTGTTAATATGGGTGACGTCGTGATATGGTCCCATTAGTATGGAGTTCATCACTTTTCTTCTTGTTCTGTCATCGGAGAACAGTTTGCAAATTCTTTGTGAATCCCCTTCTGACATGTTGAAGGCATAGATATGTCCGCAATTGGACATGATGGCATTTATAAGTTCATCATTGTGCTGTCCCAGATACTGGGAGGCCAGCATTATGAAAAAATTGAATTTCCTACCCTCTGATAGAATTTCTGACAGTAAAGATGAATTCAGGTTTTGGGATTCATCAACCATCAGGATTGTCTTGTGTGGCATACCATTTTTAAGAATATCTGCCCAAATTCTGTTTAGAAGCATTGAGGCTACTACTCTTCCCTGTTGTTCTGAATGAACAGTTTTGGATACATCAATAACCACCAGTTTACCACCCTCCAGGAGTGATCCGTACAGATCAAAAGATTCTATTCGGGAAGAGACAATTTGACTTATCTCTGGATCTGACAATACTGGTAGAAGTTTATTTACAGTGCTCATTGAATATTCCGTCCAGTTTTCCCATCTTTTCACCAGGCCCCTTAGAACTTCTTTTGTATCTCCCCTGATGCCTGTGATTAGTTCGTTCATTTTTTCCTTGGAAAGCAATGTGGATAAAAAATCAGAAAGAGTCGAATCACTATCCTTTAAGACCACTTCACGCAAAACAGATGTCATTACGGTCTGTAGCCTTGGCCCCCATGTCCCTGATGATAGGGAATCTTCCTGGGAAAATATTTTTTGGATGTTATAGAGCATCACTGGAGATAAGTTTGAACCTTTTAGCACATTTAACCTGGTTTTAAATTCATTGCTTTTTGGGTCGCCCGGTGAAATAAACACTAATCTTTTACCATGGTTCATGCAAATTATTTCCCTGGAAAGTGTACCGTGAAAGTCCACCAGGATTATGTTGCTATTATCATCCCTTGAAATGCAATTAAATAAAATTTTAAGAAGGTTGGATTTTCCAGTTCCAGTTCTGCCTAACACAAGGGTGTGAAACATCAGTTCATTTTCCGGGATAACAGCTTTTTCTCCGCTACCCATGGTGCCAATTTCGATTCCTGGATAACTCACCCTCTTCGGTGGTATCCCGATTTTATATCGATATGGCACCCTAAGGCATAAATGGGTCAAAATTTAAGTTTTCGATAATGTCCACATATTTCCACAGATCTCCAGGTTCAATTGCAGGAAGAGCCATTATATGCCTGAAAAAAGGGGTTTCCTTAACCATGAGGGCGGGCCCGTTTTGAGATAGAATAGCAACTCTCCACGAATTCATCTTTAAATTCTCGGTGAACAGGTTGCCACGGAAATTAAACCTGTATGAAAGGTTCCTGACACCTTTGGCCTTTGCCGCCACGTCAAGCCATAGGTATTCATTGTGTTTGTTTTTGAATATTGATATTTTATGAAGACCGGGCAGTATTCCTGTCGAATCTGAATCAAACTCTCCAATGGAATACAATGCGGAATCTTTCCAGCTTAGACGTCCTATCCTCTCATCCTCAAACCACGAATATGTCCCCATATGGGTGGCGTAGAATGATTTTTCATGAAATCTGGTTCCTCTGGAAATTAACTTTTGTTCTGCTCTGGAAAATAGGTTTTGTAAAAGTTGTTCATTCAAATTACTAGATCTAAATTCCAGGCAGGTTCCATTCAAGAAGATACAGGCTGAACTCCTGCCTTTATAATCCTCACCTATGAAGCAATTATAAACTCTCCCGGAAAATTCCAGCTGGATTGCCCTGCCATTGCTGAAATATTCTGATGCAGTCTTCATCATATTTTTGGGAAAGCCGTAATAAAACCAGTCCATGAAAAATGATTTAACAGAAACTTCACTGTTATCTATCTTAAACGATTGTAATAATGTTGTGTGCCTGTTAGGATCTTCACGCAGCGTAAATTTAGAATCTGGGATATCAAATAGTACAGGATCAAACGGAAGGGAAAGACCTTCAATAGATTTTTTTTCAATTTCAGTAATCAACCGACTTCACCGTGTTTTCAATGTATCCAATTCTACTGGAGGATACCTTAACCTTGTCACCGTTCTTGAGATAGGGAAATTTTCCGGATTTTGCAACACCCTTAGGGGTTCCACTGAGTATAATGTCTCCAGGTGAAAGCGTAATATGTTTTGAAAGATAAGATATCATTTCCGGGAACGAGAATATCATTTCTGAAATTTTTCCGTACTGCCTTTTCTCTCCATTCACAGTGGTAACGATTTCAACGTCAGAACCATCCCATTTATGAACCCATGCAGATACTGGGAGGAATGATTCCTGGGCCTTCCCGAGAATCCAGTTTTTTCCTAAACCGGGAGTGATATTTTCCTGTAAGTTCCTGGCACTGACATCATTGACAACAGCTAAAGCCACAATTGATTCCAGTGCATTTTTTATTGATGCATCTTTTGTTTTCTTTCCGATGATGGCTGCAATTTCCCCTTCGTAATCCAGTTCAGTTACTGATTTTCTAAGCAGTATAGGGTCTTTGTACCCCGTTATTGAATCATTGAATTTAGTAAAAAAATATGGTGATTCAGGTGATTTTGTTTTTGTTTCTGATGAATGGGATATGAAATTAACGGCAGGGCATAATATCTTTGTAGGGTTAATCGGCACTGCATTCGGTTCGATCTTTGTTGAATCTCCATTGCCGAACATTTTCATATAATGATCAAAATTCGCATAAAAAGCGTTGATTTCAACACTCTCACGTAACATAACGGTTTTCCCATCATCTGAAAGGAGAGGGAATAAGTGGTTTTTATCACTGTAAAAAGAAATATTCATGTATTCCTTAAATTGAATTTCATATTTTAGGATTTGTTATGCCACATCATAGAATATATGGAATAATTTACTGAAATCCACATAGGAATAAGTGTGACTCCAAGGACTGAAAGAGTAAAAATCAATTCATCGGATAATGAGTAATTCAACCAGATAGGGGTATTTGTCACTGCAAGAAAATAAAATATTATGGCGAATACAGTAGGAACCATTCCTGTTACAAATTCATAGGTGACGGACCTCACACTTTTTTCCATGGATCTTGTGATTAAGAATAATAAAAATCCTGAAATAAATGAAACAACTCCCATCAGGCCATATTCCAGGCCGTTAGATGTAACATCAAAAACAACAGTGGGTAGATACCAGATAATCATTGATGCGGCAATAATTATGGAAACAATTATTTTTCCAATTATTCCTATGTTTAATGCTTTCATCGGAAGCAATTTTTCAAAAATCAAAAAAAGAAGGAATGATATTAAAAAAACTCCCAAATTAGTCAGAATATAAATGAAAAGGTTCGACTGCAACCCTAGAATTGAAACTAGGGTAATGAATATCGGAGATAAGATTAACAACAGTATCAAAGTGGGAATCATGATTTTGGAACCTGGATTTAAGTTCCACATTTTATCAAAAAAAGCTGGTTTAATTCCTTTTTTTTGCCTTCTTATTAAAATAAATGTACCGGAAGTCAGTACGAGACTCTCCAGAATTAAAGGTGTGGATATCAGGCCTAATAATTCTGCACTGAATGCAGGAATCACGGAAGATATGGTTTCGCATTGGCATGAAAGCAATGTAAATGACATCGATATTATTCCTATGGATCCTTTTCTGTTATTTTTTGAGATTGAAGCTATCTCATGGTAATTCTCAATGAGGAAGAATCCAATAGCCATCAATATAACTGTAAACTGGATACTTATGGAAAAAACAATTATGAGGGGAGAGGAAATAGTTATCCCTCCCAGAAAAATTAATGGTATACCCAACAGATTGGCATCATCCGTAAAACTGAACACGTATATCTGCGGTATATTTTCTGTTAAAACTATTCTTGCCAGGCTTGAGATAAAGAAAATGGCGACAATAAATAAAATATATCCAAAATGGTATTTCCACCTTGCATTTCCAGTCAGAATATATCTCATTACAAGGAAGAGAGAGATTAACTGCATCAATAATGGAATGAAATATTCAAAATCCATCACAATAAAAATAAGAAGCAATGCAACAAATGCAGCTGATGGATATCTTTTAAGACGACTGTCAATCCCTGAAATTATCGAATCAAGAATTGGGAGTGCTGTGACCAGTGCTACAATGATGTAGAATGTATTATCTGCACCAAAAGATAACAGTATATCACCCTGGTAAAACAATGCAAAGATAGAAAATAAATAAAAAAGTCCCGCTGAAAATGTAGTTATTTCAATTGCTTTTTTCATTGAAATATCCTCAGGTAATTACCAAGGAAAAGCATGGTTATCCCTACCAGGATAAGCGCAGTGACCCACATTACTGAACTACCTTCCGCCTCCATTCCCATGTAAATTCCAGTGATCCCGAGTGCAAGAAAAGTTATTCCCAGTGAAATGTACGGATTCATATTAAAAACCGAATATGACATTAAAGGAATCATAGAACCTATAAAACCCATTCCAAGGGCAATAGCACCTCCTGTAACTGAATCTAACAGTATTCCCAATCTGACGAATCTGTTTTTGCTTGGTCTAAGATTCCCGGGGTTCAGATGCCTTGCCACTCTGACCATGTCAGTCCTCCTCCTTCCATACTCTGCCACAAGATAGCTTGTAGCTCCCACAAGTGAAGAGCCCCCGGATATGCGTATAGCTGCAAATTCGGAAATGGAAAGATCGTTCAAAATAGCGTGGCTTGCAATAATTAGTGCAGTAATTAATCCATCAATGAGTCCAATGGCAACAGGAAACAGAAATCTGTTACTCAATTTTCACGCCTTATATTCTCGATAAGTTTTGATCCAACGGCAAGCTCGTCCACTGAATGAACAACTGCTCCTGAATTTTCAATTTCCTTTATCACGTCTTCGTAGTCAATGTTAGATCCTTCAATGGTGACATTCAATCCCATGGTCTCTATATCTATTTCTGTGACACTGATGTTAACTCCATCAACACCTTTCACTGAACTGATTGCTTTTGATAAATCAACCAATGTTGGCTTGGTTAAGCCTTTTCCAACATCAAGAATTAGCCTCCTTATATTCATTCCATTGCACCTATTCTTATTGAAGGTTATAGTTGAATTTAAATAAATATTTTGATTAAGAATTTCAACAATTCAGTTCAACAAATTAAGAGTCATAATATGTCAGAATGAAATAATGAATCATGAACCAGAGAACAAAGGAAATGATCTTTGTTGTTGGACTTGTGATCCTTACGGCGGCTATTATGTTTTACGTGAGTTTTTTAAACAATGCCCCATTTTGAGCTTCGGGTGATGGAGAAATGTATATATCAATACTTTCCATTGGAAATGAAATTGTGAAAGGTAGAACTGTAAATACGAATGCATCTGAGATCAGTTCATTTTTTACATCCATGGGGTTCAGAATCAATTACGTGTTATCCTGCAGGGATATCCCTGATGATATTGGAAAATCACTTGAATTTCTTTTAGCTAATTCAGACGTAATCATAACTACCGGTGGATTGGGGCCTACTGTGGATGATATTACTATCAGCAGCATTGCATCACATCTTGGATATGAGCTTACCAAAAATGAAGAGGCATTCAAAGCTATAGAGTTTAAATTTAAGAAGAGGGGATTGGAATTAACGCCTGAAAGGATCAAAATGGCAATGATGCCTGTGACTGCTGGGATCATTAAAAACACTGTGGGAACAGCCCCCGGGATGAATATCAGGCACAAAGGAAAAATAATTTTTTCAATTCCTGGTGTTCCTTCGGAAATGAGAGCCATGCTTCCTGAAATTTCTAATACAATTGGATCCTCTGGAATGGTTTATTATTCAATAGAATTTCAATTGTCCGGAGTTATGGAGAGTACCATTTCTCCTATTGTTAAAAATGTGATGGAAAAGCATGAAGATGCCTTGAACATAAAGACCCACCCTGAATCTATTAAACAATCTATACCGATGATTACCGTGGAAATATATGGTTTTGGGAAAAATAGGAAGGAACTTGAAACTATTGCACAGGACATGAAGCATGAGATCTTATTGGAATTAGATAAAATCAATAAAAATTAATATATGCATTCTTAAATTATGTAATTATGATAGAAGGGGTTACCATTCAATTCATAGTAGGCGATATCAGGAGGGCATCAGACTGGTATACCAATGTCATAGGGAGGGGGCCTGACAATACTCCATATGATGATTTGATTGAATGGATCATCACACCAGCCATTACTATACAGGTTAATGGAAAAGGAATGCACGAACAAAAAGGTTTTTCCGGCAGGATTAGGTTTGCAGTTGACGACATTCAGGAATACAGGGCAAGGATAATTCATGAATTAAGGGTGGAAATTTCACGACTGGAAGAAATAAGAGGTGTAGTCAGATGGTGCAACTTTGATGATCCCTGGGGGAATAAACTCGGTTATTATCAGGACCTTTCTCGTCATAAGGAAAAAATTTCTGAGGACCTTGAATTTTTTTAATCTTGTGATTTTAATTATTTTTTTACAAAATACTCATTGTTCCAAATTAAATCAATCTGGGAATTTGAATTCAAAAAATTTCTAAATTCAAAAAAGGAGAAGCTAAATTATAAATAATTTATATAAATCTGGTATATGATGACAACCGTGGGTAAATCCAGAAAAGTGGCATTAGCATTTTCAATCATTTCATTTTTAATCTTATTATTATCATATTATCTGGGTGAAAGTTTTACTAATCAGTATTTATATACATTTTCTGGGTATCATATAAATTACTATTTATGGGGCCTCACTTCTTTTTCTCCTTTTAATTCTGGTTCTTCCTACTGGTGGGATACAGGTTTGAAAAATGTAATAAATTATATGGTGTTTTCATTTGCGCTGTTTCTCCTGGCAACAGTTTCAGCTGGTACATCCACATTACTGCTGGCCTTGGATTTTAAATCCAGTGCCAAGGTAAATTCAGTTATTGGAGGGTTGGCCGTATTGGGTACAATATACTTCTTTTACGAGGGAATGAATGAAATGATCAAAAATAATTACATCCTTTCATATAGTTTCAGCTTTGGATTTTACCTTTTGATAATTTCTATGATTCTGAATTTTCTTAGTGCCACATTCACAGATTGATTATTTTTTTCATAATCTATTATTTATTCAAAATGTTATTAAACAATTTTGATTCCAGTTTATATGGAATATAAAATATTTGGCAAAACAGGCCAAAAGGTTTCATCCATTGGAATGGGAACTTATTATGATCCGGCCTTTATTACTGCAAGAAAATTACATTTAAAAGGAATCAATAAAACAAATGTTGATGCTGTGAAATCTGGTATTGACAATGGCATAAATCTCATCGACACTGCTGAACTATACGGTACTGAGGAAGTGGTCAGGGATGCAATATCAGATAAAGAACGAGAAAAATTATTTATTGCAACCAAGGCTTTTCCTAATCATCTTAAACCATCAAAATTAAGAAAAGCATGTTTGAGGAGCCTTGAAAAACTTGGAACAAGTTATATTGATCTTTATCAGATACACTTTCCCTCCCCTTTTGTTCCAATCTCGGAAACCATGAAAGAAATGGAAAAACTGGTGGACGATGGAAAAATCCGGTATATAGGAATTAGTAATTTTGATCTTGCAAAAACCAAAGAAGCGGTATCGGTAATGAAAAAGCATGAAATAGTCTCAACCCAGATGAGTTACAATCTGTTTGATCGGGATATTGAGGAAAATGGTCTGTTAAATTATTGCAAGGAAAACGGAATGGCAGTTTTAGCTTACTACCCATTGGCACACGGAAAACTGGTTAACATTAAAGGAACAGATTCCCCTATGGCCAAAATTATAGAATCACATAAAGGAGCAAAACCTGTCCACGTGGCCTTAAATTGGTTGCTGTCAAGAGGAGAAAACGTTTTTCCAATTCCAAGGGCATCCAGGTCAGATCACGTTATTGAAAACAGTAAATTTGATTCGTATACATTGAGTAATGAAGATCTTGATCTTTTGAAAAAAATTACTTCATGAAACCATAAACAATGGAAATATTATCAATACCACCATTATTCAGGGCTTCTGTTTTAAGATCTTCAACCACCTTTAAGGGAGATTCGGGTTCTGATGCAATTATTTTTTTAATCTGTGGATTTTTAACCATATCTGTAAGTCCATCGGAGCAAAGTAAAAATGACTCTCCACTGGACAAAGGGAAAGATCCTGTTTCAACTTTCATATCTTTCCCAAGTCCAAGACATGAAAATAATGCATTACTATTCTTCATCCTATGAATTTGGTTAGCCTGTGATAATTTTCCGTTGTAATGAAATATCACAGAATCGCCAGAATGTGCAAAATATAGTGTTGAATCTATCACCATGGCAAGAACCATCGTCGTTCCCATAATTCTATCTGCATCAAGGACGGCATTAAATTCCATGATTTTGTCATTTGCCCTTCTAATTGCAAATTCCAGGAGTGTCTCCTTGTTCTTGGTGCTGACAGCCAGTGCAAGATCGTTGCTTAAATATGCCATTACTTCAGAAATGGCAGTATAACTTGCTTTCTCTCCAGATTCCAGTCCACCCATTCCATCCGCAACAGCAGCCACTAAAATTTGGTTATCATGACCCTCTTTAAATAAATGAAATTGAGAAACAGCGCATGTATCCTCATTGTTATTTCTGACTTTCCCCATATCAGAAATCATTTCATACATAACGCCTTTAGTCGAATTGGTTGGAGTCTTTTCATCCGCTACTCTGGATATCCGGAGTGAATTTTCCTCCAGAGATAACCTTTTTTTTAATCCATCAATAGTCGGTTTCAACTTCAGATGATGTTTTAAACATTAATTACCTTTTTGTACCCTATTCCCACATGTTTATGCTATTTCTGCAAATTTATGAACAAATGTTACAAAATATATATTTAAAAATAATTCAAAGCTGTTTTACGCTATCAGGGGGGCGATAACTTCCATCCAAATTCCATAAACTTTTCATGGGTAGAAAAAATAATCCGGCAATCATAAGAGAAATCCCGCTTATGATATATGTAGACGCAATTCCAAAGTACGAAATCAAAATTGCACCCAAAGTAATTGCAGGTGCACCTCCTAAAAAGCTTAATACCCCATCAATTGCAAAATATCTTCCCCTCATATTTTCAGGTACTATATTCTGGGCAGCTGTAATCCAGGTATTTCCTGAAAAGCCAATTGCAATTCCGATAATAAGTAAAAATAATATTGAAATTGCAGGTGAAGGAAAAATGCCAAGAATAAAAAAAGAGGGGCCAACTAAGCATATTGGCCCTAAAACCCAAATCTTTCCAGCGTGTTTCATTATTCCCAGATGGCCTGATGTTATGGATCCTATGATGAAACCCAAAGCAAATATTGCGAGGACAATCCCATAAATAAGTGAACTGGCATGAATTCCAGTAACTACGTAAATTACAAGGAATGCGAGTGGCAATGTGTAGAAAATATTTGTAACTGTAGCTGAAAAGGTAAGTTGCATTAATCCCTTTTCTCCCCTCAGCCAGTTGAATCCTTCTTTTAACTCCTTAATTGCACTTTTTCTCTGGACTGCTTTTATCAATTTTGATTCGTCGAATTTTCTTGAATATGGATAAATAAGTGTAAGAATTAAAATCGCAGCAGCTACATATGCCATTGTACTGTATACAAACCCGGTAACTACACCAAAAGATATTATGAGACCTCCAGCCAGTGCATTAGATACTGCCCTGATACTGCGGGAAATGGAATCATTGTATCCATTTGCCTTCTGCAAATTACTCTTTTCCACCAAATCCGGTATAATTGAACTGCTTGATGAACGGTATAATTCTGATGATGCCGACCATACTATCATTAAAGATATTATTATAAAAAGATCAAAACCGTAAAATTCTGTATACCAGGCCATCAACGCGAAGACAGTGACACCAGTTACGGTAGAAATAAGAAGAGACAACCCCCGGTTAATCCTGTCTACTGCGATCCCGGCAGGCAGCGATGTTATTAATATGGAAAGCGATTCAATTATTGCAACAATCCCAACATCAATGGCTGATTTAGTTGCAACGTAAACAAACCAGGTTATACATATCTGGGCAACCCCTGAAGCAGATTGAATTGCGCTACTCTGGCTTATATAACTTAAAAATACTTTATGGAATAATTTCATTTTTTCTTTCTTAATTGGATCATTACTGGAGAAACCTTCCATTTTAAGGAATATGTATATTTAATATTTAATTGTTGAATTTATTCTTTCCTATTAATGCTCTTCTCCTCAGAAAAGCCATCCGGATATCTTTTTTTAAGTTTTTCAACATTTAATTCTGCAATTTCATTAAGCGAAGAGCCCAGTGAGCTGGCTATGGCATCTAAATACCAGAGTATGTCACCAAGTTCCTTTAATAATTTCTCTTTTTCAATCGGGTGGCCATGGAAAAGAATTTTTTTTAGAATATCCACAACTTCTCCACTTTCTCCGGCCAGACCCATTGACCAGTTCATCAGTTTTCCATAGGTGCAATTTTCCATTCCAATACCTTCCATGGATTTCATGAAATCAAAATGAGTATGATTGGTATCATTGATCATTTTCCTATCATCGATTTCTGTCCGCTTTCTTTGCCGGGAATAATCTTCAAAATTCATGTCCATAATATATGATTCGATTTTGGATATTAATTTTAATATATTAGTTTAAAGGTTTTTATTTTAATTGTTCATTTATAAATTTACACTAATTTTCTTCCACATAGAATTAAATCTATAACCTTTAATAATCGATTGTATTTGTTCAGTAAATGGACGATATAGATACGAAAATCCTTTTTAATTTACTGCGTGACGGAAGGATGACGCAGAGACTTATTGCAAAAAATATTGGCATTTCTGCCCAGACATTAAATTATAGAATTACAAAACTTACTGAGGATGGTGTTGTTAAAAATTATACTGTTCATGCAACCCCTGCACTTTATGGAAAAATCACCAGTATAGTTGCATTTTCATCAGACGTAGATGTGGAAACGGATTATTTCATTAAGGTAAGTTGCCTTGAAAGAATAACATTGTTTGGATTATACGGAGATACAATAGACGAGGTGGACCAAAAAATTGCCAAAATTTCTAAAACGATGGGAGAGCCCGTTATGAAATACACCCCTTTGGCAGAGAGGTACAGGGCCAATTCCAACTCTATCGACATGCTTATTGTGGATCAGCTCAGAAAATCACCAAAAGCAAAGATCGCAGATATTGCAAAAGAACTCAATCTGCCATCCATGAGGGTCAAGAGACGGTATTCATTTCTTATAAAAAACAGACTCATTTCAGTTATACCCATTATAGATCTATCCAAAACAACTTCGGTTATTTTTGCCATTTTTTCCCATAATACACCAAAGATAGAACCAATTCTGGAAAATAACCTGATTATTCAGATCGGTGAGAAAAATACAGGGATATTTATTTGCTTTGCAGACAGTCTTAATTCATCAAAGGATATTATCAAAAGAGTAAGGGAAATTGAAGGCGATAGCGACGTAATGGTTGTTTACGATTATGATTTTGTTTCATAGAAAAAATTTTTTTATGTTGAACTATCCCTGTTTTGCTTTTCATCCTGTTTCTTGACTGAAGAACCTCTGGAATACGACAATATTCCAGCAAAAAACAGTACTACTATGGATAACAGAAATGCAGACCTGAACCCACCGATCAATAGATTCATGTCTGTAGTGGTCAATGCGTTTTTTCCCCCGTTTACAAAAATTCCATAAACAAGTCCTCTGGGCACAGATAGGGAAGCTATAGTGAGGGCCAGAACAAAACTGGTAAGAGTTCCAATATTTGAAAGGGTTCTCTGCAGTCCACCAATGGATCCGTAAATTTTTGTACTGGTCGCTCCCATTACAGCTTTAATATTAGAAGGCCAGAACATGGATCCTCCAATTCCTGCAACAATGGAACCAGCTACCAGCACGAGCAAATTGGTTTGCAATCCAAGCAGTAAGTAGACTGAAACTCCACCCATCATTAGGAATATGCCAATGGTTGCCAAAAGAGTAGGGCCAATTTTGTCTGCAAAAGTACCCATTTTTGGAGCAAGAAAACTTGCTATAATGTATCCGGGTACCAGGTAAATAGAAGCAGCCAATGGATTTAATTCCCTGACTCCCTGAAGGTAAAGAATCAAAACAAACACCACGGCTAAATAACCGGTAGCCTGAAAATATGATGCTACCAGGGAGAGCCCCAGCATTCTCGACTTAAAGGCCTTGAAATCCACTAAAGGATGATCTGTTTTCATTTCGTTTATAATAAATAAAATAATTGAAATCAGTCCTGTACCCATATAAGTCAATATGGAAACTCTTGAGGCCCCGGTTGAAATCTCCAGAGCTCCATAAGAAATAAGGAGAAGCCCCAGTGCCAGTGTTATTATTCCAATGAAGTCAATTTTTTTCCTTTCCTTAAATTCGTCATGAATGTATAGCTTGCTCAGGACATAACCTGCTATTCCAATAGGCCCATTAATGAAAAATATATACTGCCATCCCAACTTATAAGTTATAATGCCGCCAAGCACAATTCCCAAAGTTCCTCCAATATTCCACCCCATGGCTGTGAAACCAAATGCCCTTCCTCTTCTATGGCCCGGTATCAGATCTGAGATTATGGCAGAGGATGTGGATTGAAGCATAGCAGCACCAATTGCCTGGACAGCTCTCATTGTGATAAGAAAATCAATTGCACTTAGACCCATAAAAGGTCTGGAAAAGCCAGAGGCTATTGAAGAGGCGGTAAAAATGATAAATCCAAGATTAAAAACTCTGGATCTCCCGAAATTGTCACCAACAGAACCCATTTGTGTGGTCAATACTGCTGTAACAAGCAAATAAATCAAAATTACCCATATGGATGTTTCAATTGTTGTATTTAGATCAAGTGTAATATAAGGTAAAGCAAGAAGGACAATGGTAGAATCTACCGCCGCCATCATGGTTCCAATCATGACTGTCAGTATAATCATCCCTTCAGAGATTGGTCTTTTTTCCATGCAGGTGAAGTAAAGTTTACTAATTAAAAATTACTTAATTAATTACTAAGCAGATGAGGCATTGTTGCAATGTGATACCGATTTTAAGTATTCTGACTGTCACTTTTATTATTCTCTTTTGAAAACTGTTAATAACCTTTTAGCAATTTAAATTCGTGATTTCAAGAAGAGTTAGTGATATTTCAGAATCTACTACGGTAGCATTATCAAATCTGGCCAGCAGGCTAAAATCAGAAGGAAAGAAAATATACAATTTCGGAATTGGAGAGCCCGATTTTACGACTCCAGATGCTGAGATTGAATTTGCGTTCCAGAAGGCAAAGGAGGGATTTACCCATTACACACCTTCCAAGGGATTTCCTGAACTGAGAGCAGGAATTGCAAGGAAAGTTTCTGGGAATGGAAAATACGGAATAACCCAGAACAACGTGCTGGTTTCTCCTACAAAATTTGCTGTAAATCTGTCTTTTCTTTCCACTGCTGATCCTGGAGATGAAATAATTATTCCAGAACCTTATTATCTATCATATCCTGAGATAGCGAAAATATACGGTATTAAACCCGTCACGGTTGAATCTAATGATGATTTTTCACTGAACATTGATAATATAAAGTCTGCAATCACTCCCAAGACAAGAGCAGTCATTATATCCAATCCTTCAAACCCTACAGGCAAGGTGTTTACTCCTGACCAATTTAAGGAATTGCAGAGACTATGCATTGAGAATAAAATTTATCTAATCACGGACCAGATTTATGAGGAACTTGTTTTTGAAGGTCAGGTACAGGACCCACTTGAACTTGACCCAGAATTACATAACACCATAATCCTAAGTGGATTTTCAAAAAGTCATGCCATGACAGGCTGGAGGATCGGCTATATGGTTGCTTCCACAGACGTAATTAATGCATCTGACAAGTTCCAGCAGCAGACCATTACATGTGCTCCATCCATATCTCAAATGGCAGCTTTGGAGGCATTAAAAGATACTGATTTCGTTATAAAGATGAAAGGAACATTTGAAAAGAGAAGAGATTTGATGATCCAGAAACTTAAGGAAATTCCTAATATCGAACTGGTAACTCCTGGTGGTGCGTTTTACGTTTTCCCAAAATACAATCTCAACATGAGTTCTGTTGAGTTTTCAAATATCGCCCTCCAGAAAAAGGGGTTAATTATTACACCAGGTTCTGCTTTTGGTGGCCAGGGGGAATTCCATTTCAGGATGTCTTATGCCACAGATATGGATACAATTAAAACCGGACTTGAACTTCTTAAGGATCTGATGAATGAAATGACAGAGGTTAGATAATAACCATGAGCCTGGCATCCATAGTCATAGGAAGTATTACCCTTTCAGTTCTTGTTATACTTTTTTTATATTTATATTTAGACAGGAACAGAATCAAAAATAATATGGATAAATTATTAAAAGAAATGACGGTCGAACTTGAAAAATTCCAAGGTGAAATGACGAGTTCCATTAATCATATGCTGGATTTTAACACCACACAGAAAAGGCCCAAATCCAATCAGGATAAGAAAGAACAAAAAAATTCCGAAGAAACTTTGGAAATACAAAACATGGTTCAGGATATGACAAACCTGAGAAGAATTGAGGAAATGAAATCCAGGCATTATGCTATTCTTCGAAAGGCTGCAAAAGACATGATAGATAGCATCGTACACATTCCTGAATTCAGAAAAAATGAAGAGAATATACCTCTTCCGCCCGTGGATTCAAATCCTGTGTGGTCGGATTTAGTAAAAAATCATATAAAAGATCAGGAAACAGATCTTTCAGAAGAATGGAGAAGGTACATGGATTCAGTTAACCGCTGCACTGAATTGAAAATGACTGTCTTAAAGGAATATGAAAGTTACCTGATCAGGGGTACCGGACTCGAAAGATCCGATAATCTTTCAGGAAGTGAATTGCCAGACTCTTACTACATTCAGGATCGAATCTATGATGTTTTAAACCATATATTTTTCAATAAAACAATTAAAGTCGATTTTCCGGAGTTTCCTAACGAAGGCAAAAAAAGCAGGAAAATCAGGAACTATGATCTTCTGGTCAATGGGAAGATATTTATCCACTCATCCCAGGATACTGTAACACTTATAATGGACAGAACATCCATAAGTTTCAAAGCTGTTGACACTTTCCCTCTTGAAAGCATGAAACAGCTAAAAAATTCCATTGATAGTTCGAATCTTATTGCTGAAAATTTAACCAGTGTATTAAACTGGTTTATATTTGAAAACACAGATATGATAGATTGCCATATGATAGGAGAGATGAAACCATGACCAGAGCATTCATTGTTGGAAGATTCCAGCCTTTTCATAACGGACACCTTGAAATAATAAAGGAAATACTGAAGAAACATTCATCTGTTATTATCGGTATTGGAAGTGCACAATATTCTCACACATTGCAGAATCCATTTACTGCTGGCGAAAGGCACTTAATGGTTTCAAATTCACTTGAATCCATGGGGATATTCAATTTTTACATAATTCCAATAGAAGATGTAAATTCCAATCCACTCTGGGTTGCCCATGTGGAATCGCTAACGCCAAAATTTGATTCAGTTTATACCAATAATCCGCTGGTTAAAAGACTATTTATCGAGAAGGGTTACGAGGTAAATTCCCTTGGTCTTATTAATAGAGAAGAATGGTCCGGAACAAGAATCCGGGAAAAAATAATAAATGGTGGAAAATGGGAAAAAGACACCACAGAACAGGTGGTAAATATTATTGGGGAAATTGATGGTGTTTCCAGGTTAAAGGATTTGTCCATGTCAGATGATGAATGAAATTAGAAAATAATTTCAGTGAAGGTATCAGCATCCAGTAATATGTGATCGATCACACAATATTCATCCGCCTGATGAGCTACTTCTGGAACCGTGGTAGACCAGACCACAGCATTCATCCCCTTTCTTCTGAAAAATGCAGCACATGTACCCCCGCCGATTCCATAAATTCTTGGTTCCTGACCTCTTTTTCTTAGTGCATCAATCAGTTTCCTGACAACTTCAGAATCCTGTGAAGTTGGAATAGCAGCCTGTTCTTTCTGTACAAGCTCCATCTTAATTCTTGACTGGTGAGTCTGCTCAAAATCAGATATTGCTATGTTGACCTCATCGATTATGTGATCCACGTCAATTTCAGGAAGAATCCTGCAATCCATATAGAATACTTCCCTTCCGGGAATCGTGTTCACATTGTCAACATTTTTCTCATGTTTGGTTGGTTCAAAGGTTGAATAGGGGTAATTGAAAATTTCATTTTTCTCAGAATACTTTTCATGCAGCATCCTGTCGAGCTGTAAAATGAACTCCATTCCATCCCTGTTTGCATTTACTGCATTCTGGGGCATGCTGGCATGATACTGTTTGCCATTTACCAAAAATTTCATCCATAGTATGCTTTTTTCAGCAATCTCAATATCCATTCCATCTGTTGATCCTGCATCCGGAACAAATATGAGATCCTCTTTCTTGAAGATATTTTTTTCAAGCAGAAACTGAATCCCATAAGCACTTCCAACTTCCTCATCTGCAACAAAGGCTATTCCGAGATTATACTGAAGATCATTTATCCTTTCTTTTATTCTCCTCAGAAGAAGCATAGAAAGGAATACTGCCTGGCCATCATCAGAGGTCCCTCTTCCATAGATGCTGTTTCCTTCCACGGTTACTGAAAATGGTTCCCTGGTCCAAAGCTTAGGGTCTCCTTCAGGCACTGTATCAATATGTGATACAATCCATGCTGTTTTTTCTTTATTGCCAACCTTTAAGATAAGACTGGGTCTTTCAAAGTTTTGATTGTCGGTAGTAACGTAACTGGTAAAATTGGTGTATCCCAATTCAGTAAGAATTGATTCAAGTACCTTTTCCCTTTTTGATTCTCCCTCTCCACCGGATGCAGGACTGATTGATTTGACAGGTATTATCCTCTTTGCAATTTCAATTATGAATTCGCGGTCTTCCATATCTATAAGGGACATAAATCCACTATACTGAGGTGGAATATATTTTTTTAT
>JAKAWY010000006.1 GCA_021816745.1 Thermoplasmata archaeon | reverse complement strand
AAATCCGGTCGGGCCCACTTATTCCCATAAACAAGTAATTCTATAAGATGCATTGATTCATTGTAATTTGACTCCGTTCTTAACGCCTTTATGTTCAAAATTCTTTATTTCAGGAAATAATTTGATTGAGTTTATTAACGGATATACCGTACTGAGAATTTATGTGATCTTTCAGAGATATTATTCTACTATCTTCGGTAAGGATATCCGTTTTTCTGGATATTGCACTGGCAAGGATCACACAATCTATGTAATTTGGCAGCATCTTTCTCAATTTAAAACTTATCTGAATTATTTGGCGATCTTCAAATGGAACTATATCAAAATTAGATCTAATTTCGTTTAACGCATCTGAAACGATTGAACGGGATATCCCAAGTTTAGCACTTATTGCCTGGATTTCAAAGAGTGAGATTTGGCTTATAATGGTATTATCCAGGTTGAATTTTACAGCCTTTTTATCCATTGCAGAAAACAGATCAGAGTCCACTGAGATTCCAACTAGAGGAAGTAGATAAGTAGTATCTATTATCAATTTTCGAACCTTCCAGAAAGTTCTGATCTGGAATCTTCAATCTCTTTTTCTGTCAAATGATGTGTCTTTCTGTTCCGGGCCATTTCCAGGAGTTTTGAATGATCCTTTTTCTTTTCTTTGAGTCTTTCATTCAGTACCACGGAAATATGTTTTGTGTCTCCATACTTTTCCACGCTTTCCCTTACCAAATCATCGTACAGATCGCGCTCTAATGTGATGGTTGTACGTTTAAGCATATAAACATTAAAACATTTAAACCTTATCAGTTTCTCCAGATTTTTATGACAAAAGATGCCACTTAAAAATTGAGTCAATTGTACACATAATGAATCGAAGTTGATAAATGGTTAAAGGAGCTAAAACTCGTCTATCCGTTTCTTCAATTCAAGTCAAAGAATCATAGTTTTTTTAGACTCTTCTTGCAATTTAGAATTTCATGTTTCAATTACTTTAGAAACGATATGTTGAACTTGATTTATAAAACGATTCCAGTCATTCTTGCTTTTGTCGGTTCTTTTGGTCTCGGTGCGCGACATTGAATCTTCATAAAGTTTATCGAACCTTAATTTTTTTGAAGTTTTAATCAATTTATCAACCAATGATTTGGATTTCAAGCTAATAAAAACATTAACAACTTCATTAACATCAATTTTGGTTTTTGAGATTGAAAATAGATCAGTAATATCATGATCCCGTCCAGATTGAAGTTTCAGAGCCCATAAAGCCTCTGGACAAGCGATAGGTATTCTGTTAGACGTTTTACCAGTCAATGTGATTAGGTGTTGCACTCTGCAATTTTTACTGATCCATAGTTCTGGAAGGTCTACAAGCGCCTCGCGATCTCTCACATAACCCACAAGAACATCCAAAGTCAGTTCTTCCTTAATATATCTGAAAACCTTTCCATCATAATTTTAAGGGTTAGGTATTGAAGAATTCTCTAGTGATAATCCCTGATTCATGATGAAAGCTTTCAGTTTATCGTGCGTTGCAACAGGGACAACGATGTCAACATCGTCTGAATATCTTGGTCTTCCGTATGCTGCTATTGCGTACCCTCCAATCAAAACTCCTCCAAAATTCCATGGCCAGGAGTCAAGGAGATCCAACACCTTCCGTTCCCTTAGGTTTTGATTAATACTCAATTAGTTTCTCAGCTCCCTCATATAATCCCGGGTGACTTCTGATTAATTTTAGTACCATGTCTCTAGGAATGACAGGCTCTCCTGCGATCATAGTTGCCTCAAATTTGGAGGATTTTTCCAGGGAAACAAAACTCCCTATCTTTTTTTTCCCTATATACGAAACTCCAAATCTCATAAGGTACCTATGCCATTCATCTAATTCTGATTTATATATCATCAGGTGAAACACACGTAGATATGGGTTTGGTGAAATTTTATATCTTCCATTTGTCCACACCTCAACTGCAGTGCTTCCTGTCCATGCCTTTTTAAAAGGTGCATTAAGAACTATATTCCTGACTCTTTCCCATTCAATTAATCGTGTATCAAGCCGCTCAGAGATAGGAGATACTTTATATTTTCCACGACCTACTCTCGTGACGTAACCTTTCATTTTCAATTCCGAAAGTAATTTTGCAGATCTTGAACTTCCCGTGAGAAGTGTGAATTCCTCCGTTGTGAATTCGGTTTCGCCAAATCTTGAAATTATAACGTCTAGATACGTTAATCCCATGTTCCGATAAATTCGGAATTAATATTTAATAATATCGGTTAATTACTGATAAAATTTTTCATGGTTTATTGAAAAAAGACGGATAAAAAGGAGAGAATCGAGATAGAAAGCGAATGAAGTAATTAAGCGTACAATAAATCCAATTATGTACATCTCCATAAATGGAACTTTTTTGGAGGTTTATGTGCTCTCCATCCCCCTATTGAAACTTAAGTTATTCTTTCGAATCAATATCTAATTTGTACTAAGGGGCTGCTTTGTCTGCCTTCGATAGAATACGACAGCAATAGCCAGTAAAATTCCCCAGACAAGGAACTACATATCCCATACAAGCACGTGCCAGCGTAAGGCAATCCAATCTACATTACCGGTGGGGTGTATAATGTACAGCAATACCAGTGCACCAACAATCACTAACAGGCCCCCATAGATGATCAGGACAGCACTTACTGTGACTGCACTTGCCACAAGAAATCTTCGTGGAAATAAATTCCCCAACGGGCGAACCAATGCAAGTGCAAGCAAACCGATGATAATTTTAGCCACAGATGCTGAAGCTCCCAAGGCAATTGCAAGCATGCCTCCATTTCCTGCAATGCTTCCTCCCACAGTGTTAAGAAGATAAGTTCCACCAAGTGTCCAGTATAAGCTCACCAATCCATATGCGAATGCCAAAACTGAAGCCAGATATGCAGAGGCTACACCTGTTGTCCTCTGATAGGTTGACATTCCTTTCCTTTCTTTTTCAATATTACTGGATTCTGCCATTCAACACCTGTTCCCTATACTATTTTGAACTATGAAAAATTCATATGACATAGTCTAAGGTATAATATAAAAGTATTAAACTAAAACTGGTTAAAAAAAATTAGTGGGAAAGAGCAAAGTCTGTTTTAAACTGTCTCAATTCCTTGATGTTCACATTGACCTCTTCAATCTTCTGTTCAAGATCCTGGATAATTTCTTCCAGAATTTCATCAAAGTCCTTAGATAGCCTGTAACCGTGTACTGGCCTGCCTTTTCCTTCTTTTTTCATGTTGCGTTTGTTGATCCAGCCCTTTCTCCTAAGCCACTGCATGGCAATAGAAACTTCCGGCTGTCTCAGTCCTGTCTCCCTTTCAATCTCAACACTGGTGACTTCATCCTTGCCCTTAGCATAAACCAAAGTGAAAGCAACACTCCGGGGAATGCTGGACATTATGAGGATTTTCGCCATCTTGTTTTCATCAGCGGATAATGTCATAGTTATCAATAGGTAATATAATTATAACATATATATTCTTATAAAAATAAGTAGTAAAATTTTGGTAATAATAAATATAAAGTGTAATTTATTAGTATGGAAAAATATCAAAAATTCAGTTCAGGACTTAGCCAGAGATTCAAGTTTGCTTATAACTGTATAGAGTTCAGCCCTTCCATGGGATGGTACATTCGGATCATTTGAACTCTCATCCAGAATAGCTATGGCAGACGCACATCTAATATCAAGACTCATTTTCTGCTGATCCATTTTCATCTTGGCGTCCTGTGCATTTTTCCTCACATTCTTGGGCACAGATGTGTCCTGTGACATTTCATCCAGCAAATAAACCACTTCATCAAACAACCTCTTGTCCATGCATATCACTCCACAAAAATTCTCCTGTTTTCCTTCTTTATGCCTATTACCATCATGGTTTTGGAATCTTTTACTCCCTGAATCTTGCTTAACTTTGTCAATATGTATTTCTGGAATTCAGTATATGCTGGAAACCTGACCTTTACCAGTATGTCAAACTCCCCGGTCACCACAAAAACATCTTCCACATTGTTCTCATGGAGAATCGCAGTAGCGATGCTCTCAACTTCGCTAATCTCGACTCTAAGCCCCACTATTGCCGTAACTATTTTCCTGTCGTAGTATTTGTCTAGGTTTTCATCATTAACCTGTGTTTCCATGTAAGCACCTCAAAAAGTTTATGGTAATCGACTTCAACTTTTTAAAGTTTACAATGACAAAAGAATTAAAAAGGCAAATTATAATAATTCAAGCTATTTTTTCCTTAATTTATTTTCATCCCTCATTTCACAAAAATATTAAGACAGCATAGGGAATATACCGATCATGATCAACAGGGAGCTTGCATCAGAAGTGAAAGGGCTGATGCCATCCAGAGTTAGGGATACTGATGTAAACACGCCTGTGTCCATGTGGAATGAAATGGATCGTTTAAGGGGAAAGCCAGAAGAGACAGCAGTGGTCATATTCAGGACCAGAGGATGTGCATGGTATGATTTCACATCCTGTTCAATGTGCGGGTATTTCAATGATGTGAACACACTGGTGGGAACTGAGAACCTGATGAAGCAGATAGACAGGCTTGGAGACTTTCTGGATGGACAGAAAATACTCAAGGTATTCACCTCCGGTAGTTTCCTTGACAGGAGGGAGATTCCAGAGGAGGCAGTCATTTATTTTTTGAAAACCATTGGCGGAAAAGTGGAGAAATTACTGATTGAATCCAGAACAGAGTTCATCACAGGCAAAACACTTGATTTAATTTCAAAAAGTGGAATATCCGCAAGAATTGCAGTGGGTGTGGAAAGCACTGATGATACCATAATAAGGGAAAGTGTGAACAAGGGTACCAATTTCCGGAAATTCGTGGATGCAGCTAAAAAGGTAAGGGAGACAGGAATGGAATTCAGGAGCTATTTGCTTCTTAAGCCACCTTTTCTCTCGGAGGAACTTTCTGTCAGGGACGCCATTAAATCTGCTACAGACTGTGCCCCGTATTCCACTGATATTTCAGTCAACCCCATGAATATCCAGAGGAATACCCTTGTGGAGTCTCTATGGAAAAAAGGTAGATACAGGCCCCCGTGGCTCTGGAGCGTGGCAAGGGTTCTGCTGGAATGTGAGTCACTTCCAGTAGAGGTTCTTTCCTATCCTACAGGAGGAAACTCGGATAGAGGGGCGCATAACAATACCAGGGATCCTGAATTGCTGAAACTCATTTATGATGCATCCCTGAATCAGAATTTTGATGCATTGAGGGAGTATGTTGGGAAAGCTGATCTCCGGGAATACCATGCATACCTGGAGGCTGAGGGTTCCATGCCAGAGCCAATGGACATGAATGCAAGGATCAAAATGCTAAAGAGCGGGGCGGTTCATTTCTGACCACCTCAGATTCTGAAAGGGAAATTATAAGAAAAATTTTTAAAAATGCAGGGATAAGCCAGCAGAAAGATGACTGTTCTGTCATTGAGATGGATGGAAAATGCCTTCTTTTTACCATGGATTCCATTACACTGGATACACACATTCCTAAAGGGGCCAGCCCTTTCAATGCAGGTTATTTTTTTGCCAGTCTCAATCTAAGCGATGTTGCTGCCATGGCGGGCAAGCCTACGGCATTCATGGCTTCCTTTGTAATCAGGGAGGATCTGGAATCATCATATATTTCCGAATTTGTAAAGGGGATCAGTTCAGTTCTCTCACGTTATGGGGTGGACTACATAGGTGGTGACACAAAGAAAGGCTCTGATAATGTATTCACCGGATTCTGCATGGGAATTCAGACTCCAGAGCTGACCAGAAGAAGATCAGACATCAGGCCCGATCAGGTGGTGTGCGTTACCAACAGCCTTGGTAGAGTTGGGGCTGCTTATACACACTATACCAATGGCGTGGACCTGGACAATGCCTCTGAAATTATCAGGGTAGAACCAAGAATAAATGAAGCAATTTCCATAAGTGAGGCTGGAGGGAAATTCATGATGGATATTTCCGATGGACTGTTCGGATGCATTTCCCAGATGAAGGAGGATTATGGCATTGGTTTCCGTCTTGTATCTAATGAAATACCACTTGATCCATCAGTATACAAGGCATCTGAGAGGTATGGACTATTACCGCTTGATATTGGATGCAATATTGGCGGGGATTATGAACTGCTTTTTACCATCGATAATGAAAACTACGGGGATTTTTCAGCAAAGATGAAAGAACTGGGAATCAGTGTGAGTTACATCGGTACCACATGGAGTGGTGCAAACATGATGTTCGACGGTGAAATGTGGAATGAAATTCATGGCAAGGGTTGGGATAATTTCCTAGAGATAAAGTGAAATTGTCACCGTTTTTCCGTCTATATCCCATTCCTTTGAGGATGCTGCATTGGGTTCATGTGTTGAAAGGAATCCTGATATGAGTGTCTCTTCACCAATCCTTTTTCCATGAATCTTCAGCACTTTACCCACAAGATCTTCCCCTTCTATGTTCGCCCTGATCTTTCTGTCGTATTCGATGTTAAGCTCTTTCCTCATGATCTGGATTCTTCTGATGAGCTCCCTGGCAAACCCTTCCTTTTCAAGATCCTCATCTATCTCACTGTTGAGGAATACCAGTATCTCTCCATCTTTTTCCAGGGTAAATGATTTTGCTGGAATCTCCTCGGTCAAAATGGATTTATCATCCAGTGGTATTCCTTTGAAAGTGGCGTTTTCAGAAAGGAAATATTTTCCCCTGCCTTCACTGTTGTATTTTTCTATGAGAGCGTGGAATTCACCAAGATTCGACTTTAAAAGGGGGGCCACAACCTGAAGATTTGGCTTTATCAGTATCGTGGTGGGTTTTTCTTCCTCTCCTATGATCTTAATTTCCTTGGCATTCATTTCTTCCCTTATGGTTTCAAGATAACGTCCATCCAGGCCAGGAACCAATACCAGGATGCTTTTTACGGGTTGTCTCCCCTTGATTCCTGCTCCCTGCCTGGCACGCCTGGTTAACTCCAGCACTGTGCTTACCTTGGATATGCTGGCCTCAAGCTGCTGATCCACCAATTTATCATCGCATTCCGGATAAGAACTGGCATGCACACTCTCGTTTCCACCCATAAGGTTTCTGTAGACAAATTCAGTGGTAAAGGGTGCAATGGGGGCCAACAACCTGCATATTACCTCTAAGGCATGGAAAAGAACACTGTATGCAGCGTTTTTCTCTTCAATGGAATCTGAGGGATCCCAGAATCTTCTCCTGGAAAGCCTGAGGTAAACGTTGGAAGTCTGGTCAATCAGATCGGATATAAGCCTCTGGGCATCGTGGAATTCATAGGAATCCATGGCTTTTGTAACATTGGCTACAGTGGTGTTTATTCTTGACAGTAACCATTTATCCAGCAGGTTATTGCTTTTCAATAATCCATGATGCTGATAACCGTCAAGATTGGCGTTGGAAGAGAAGAAACTGTACATATTCAGCAAAGTTCCTAGAATCTTTGTTTCAAGCTCTTTTACCACCTTCTCCACCAGTGGTTTTGGTTTCCATGCAGCAGTGGAATAGAAAAATAACCTTGTGGCGTCTGCACCGAACTTATCAAGCAATTCCATGGCAAGAATGCCGTTTCCCTTGCTCTTGCTCATCTTCTTTCCGTCTTCGTCCAGAATGAACTCGGCACACAGCACGTTTGCATATGCGTTTGTTCCAAAAAGAAGGGTCGATATGGCATGAAGCGTGTAAAACCATCCACGGGTCTGATCTATGGCTTCTCCGATGAAGGATACGGGGAGTTCAGGCTTTGATTTGCCGTTGTGTGGATAATGAAGGGCTGCGTATGTTGCACTGCCGGAATCAAACCATGTGTCTATGACAAAGGGTTCTCTCTGCATTTCTTCACCGCATTCCTGGCATTTCAGAAAAATATTGTCAACATAAGGCCTGTGAAGCTCTTCAGGCATGCTCTTAGCACCCAGTTCCATCAGTTCAGATTTTGATCCAACGGCTATCATGTGCCCTTTTGAGCATTTCCATACTGGCAGTGGTGTTCCCCAGTACCTGTTCCTTGAAAGGTTCCAGTCCTTTGCATCCTCTATAAAATTTCCAAATCTTCCATTTTTAAGGTAATCAGGTACCCAGTTCACGTTTGAGTTGTTTTTAACCATTTCCCCGGAATAGGCTGAAACCCGTATGAACCAGGCATCTATTGGGTAATATAGCAGGGGGGTGCTGCACCTGTAACAGAAGGGATAGGTATGCTCATGTTTCTCGCTTTTGAGTGCCATCCCTTTTTCCTTGAGATATTTTACAATTTCCAGATCTGCATCTTTTACGAACATCCCATTCCATGGGAGGTCAGATGAATTGAACCTTCCCTGGGCATCCACCGGATTCAGTAATCCAGTATTGTATTTCTTTCCCAGATCAAAGTCATCGGCACCAAAGGCTGGTGCAGTATGAACAATGCCCGTTCCATCCTCAAGATTGACATGATCTCCATGAACCACCAAGCAGCTATTCTCGGAAACCTTCAGTAAATCTATGGGCCGCCTGTATTTCTTTCCCAAAAGTTCAGATCCCTTGTAGGTTTTCAGAATTTTATACCCCTTGTTGAAGATCCTGGGTGCCAGCGCACTGGCCACCACATAGATCTTTCCCTCGGACTCAACATCAGAATACTCAACTTCGCTGTTTACTGCCAGAAGCATATTTGACGGAAGTGTCCATGGGGTTGTTGTCCATGCGAGCAAATAACGATCTTCCCCTTCAATCCTGAACATTGCATATATGGAAGTGTCCTTCACCGTCTTGTATCCCTGTGCCAGTTCATGTGAACTCAGGGTGGTTTCGCACCTGGGGCAGTACGGGGAAATCCTAAAATCCTTATAGAGATCACCTCGCTGGAAGAGTGTTTTAAGGGCCCACCACTCACTCTCTATATAATCATCCCTGAGAGTGATGTAGGATGAATTCCCATCGACCCAGAATCCGATTCTCCTGTCCATTTCATTCCATTCATCGATGTAACGGAACACGCTCTCCTTGCAATAGCGGTTGAATTTTTCTATGCCAAATTTGACGATTTCATCCTTTGTCTTGAATCCAAAGTGTTTTTCTGCTTCCAGTTCCACGGGTAGTCCATGGCAGTCCCATCCTCCACTTCTTCTTCCAATATTGTAACCTCTCATGGTTTTGTACCTGAGAGGTGTGTCTTTTATGGTCCTGGTCAGGGCATGGCCTACATGCGGTTTGCCGTTGGCCGTAGGCGGGCCTTCAAGAAAGATAAAATTTCCCGAATTGCCATGCCTCTCACTGATTTTTTTGAAAATTTGCTCCTCTTCCCAGTACTTTAATATATCTTCTTCAATATTGCGCATTGTTGTGTTACTGTTGAGGGTTTTAAAGTTCATTTCTTTCCCCTCTGTATCTATAACCAATTATAAACTTTTTAACCACTATTAGCAGAAAAAATGTAATGAATAAAGGGCTGGTTTTGTGCATTTAACTGACATAAGGATCATGGTGCTGAATTTCATTAAAACACGTTGTCTGGAATTTTTATCGCATTTTTAGATCAGAAACATAATAAATCAAATAAACTAATAAGGAATACACTGCCATGACCTTTGATAGTTATGAAAAATTGCTTAATGATGCTTCTGATATTCTTTCCGCATCCACAGTGAGCCAGGAGAGACTCAAGATCCCCCGCCCAGTCCTTATGGAAGAGGGAAAACAGACCATTGTCAGAAACTTCGTGGATATCTCTGACATGATCAACAGGAATGAAAGAGAAGTTGCCAAGTTCTTCATGAAGGAGTTTGGAATCGGCGTGAATGTTGATGGAAGAAGACTAATCATAAACAGAAAAATTTCTGACGAGGAGTTCAACAATAAACTGGAGCAGTATCTCAACGTTTATGTCAGGTGCTATGAGTGTAACTCTCCGGATACCGAAATTGTTAAGGAAGGAAGGGTAAGCGTAATCCGGTGCAAAGCGTGCGGAGCACAGCATCCTATCAGCCCCTCAAGGGAACTTACCATAAACAGGGACCAGGTGGAAGAAGGCAAGCGTTATACTGTAACCATAATGGAAATAGGCAAATCTGGTGAGGGAAGGACAAAACTTTACGGATACACCATCATTGTTCCCGGTGTCAAGAAAGGACAGACTGTGCAGGTTGAAGTAAAGAAAATCAGGGAAGGTTCTGCCATTGCCCACGTCGTCAAGTAACGTGGCTCTGGCGGATACCAACATACTCATCTATTCCGTCCAGAACAACATTGATATTGTTTCTGAAGCAAAAGGCAATGGTTTTTCACTGGTAACTTCCAGTTGCGTGATGGAGGAATTAAAAAAATTATCATTTAAAAACATACATGCCAGGATATCCCTTAACGTGTTTTCCAGCCTTGAAACAGTGGAAGGCAGTGGCACTGGAGATGACTGCATCCTGAATTTGTGCAGGGATAAAGGTTTCGCGCTTATCAGCAACGATCGTGTGCTTTCCAGGAGAGCTATGGAATTAGGTATTAAGGTGATGAATATTGAGGATGGGAGGAAGATTACTTGGAGAAGATAGATCGCATCAGCCAGAAATATTATCATGTCCTTAAGGCCATTGCACAGAGGAAGGGAGAAGACCGATATCTCAGAATCACTTCCGGGGAACTGGCAACCCTGCTGGGAATGAGCCAGCAGAATGCTTCAAGGTTAATCCTTGAAATGGATCATTCCGGTATTATTGAACGCAAGATATCGGGAAGAAGGCAGGAGATTTCCATCACCGAACCGGGACTGGACTTGCTTTTTGAAGAATTTGCAGATCTTTCTCAATTACTGGGCACAGGGAAGGAAAGCACCATCAGGGGAACTGTGCAGAGTGGACTGGGGGAAGGAAGGTACTATGTGGCTAAAAAACCGTACCTGATCCAGTTCAATGAAAAACTTGGCATGATACCGTACCCCGGAACCCTTAATGTCAAGGTGCTTACGGAGGATGAAAAATCACTGAGGCACATCAGGGCCATGAAAGGGATAATTATTGAGGGATTCAACTCGGACGACAGGACTTTTGGTGCTGTAAAGGCGTTTCCCTGTTCTATTAAAGAAATCCAGTGCGCTTTGATCTTTCCGTACAGATCCATATACAGGGATGTAATGGAAATAATTTCCCACGAATTTCTCAGGCAAAAACTGGATCTAAAAGATGGGGATAAAGTGGAGATAAGTTTCAGCTCAGTGTAAAAGATCAAAAAGAAACATCAAGTTTACCGGTTGAAATTTCAACCTTCAATTTTTCGATTCTTTCTTTTACCTGATCCTGGTTAAGCCCGCATTCAAGATATTCCATGTAAAGTTCGAAGGATTCCTCTGTGATATCCTTTCCATTGTATACAATTATGTTTCCACAGTTTCTGGCGGCATCAAAGTTAAGCCTGTAACTGCAGACAAGAGAGACATCATGTTCTTCTACGTATTCTGTACGTTTGAAAAGTTCATCCATCTAAATCAACCTGTCCAGTCCATGTTCCCATGATTCCCTGAATTCTGAAATATTTTCATCTATAATCTTCTGTGCATCGTTATTGAACACTGCCCTGACATCTCCGGTTATACCTATTCTGTGAATTTCCATCCCCTTAAAAATACCAGCGATTTTTTCCTCATTTTCTTTGCTGACTTCCATTATCATCCGGTTTCCTGATTCTGAATATAATTTGTTCAGCAACCTTGATCCGTTAATGGATGAGAGATCCACATTAAATCCAATCCCACTGCCGAAAGACATCTCCAGAAGGGCCAGTGCAAGGCCACCACCTGAAATGTCATGCAAAGAGTGAACCAACCCCTTTTCCACACATTCAAGTATAGAATTCTTCAATATTGAAAGTTCTTCAAGATCGACATGATCCATGGTTCCGCCGGTCATTCCAGCATACGATGCATAAATGCTTCCTGCAAGATTTCCACTGGATCCACCCACAACAAAGATTGAATTCCCGCTCCCCTTGAATTCCGGTGTGAGGGCTTTCCTGAAATCATTTATAATTCCAGTCAGCAATATGTTTGGGGTTGGTGGAATATCCAAAGATTCAAGTTCATTGTAGAAACTCACATTTCCCGCCACGACTGGAAGCTTAAGTTCCCTGCAGAAATCGCCAATGGCCTTCACGCTTTTGACAAACTGGCCCATGATTTCGAGCTTGTCCGGATTGCCAAAGTTCAAAGAATCCACGACACTGTGGGGACTGCATCCCAGTGCAAGCAAATTTGTATATGATCTTGAAAGTGAATTTATGGTTCCCTGGTATGCATCGTTTATCATAGCCTTAACGTTGCATCCGGAAGTGATCCCAATTCCTGCAGTAGTATCCTCTGATGCCCTGATTACTGCTCCATCAGAATGTGTCTCATGGTTTGGAATACCTGATACCGGTTTTATAACAGTATCTCCCCTGACGGTGAAATCATACTGCCTCACCACTCCGAACTTGCAGGCATTATTGTAATCAGCAATGAATTTCTTCAGATCCATGGAAAAATTGTTTGGATCAACTGGCTGGATCCATTCCATATCCTCCCTGGAACTCATGGAAAATGGTTTTGCATATACCGGCCCGGAGGTAAGAAAAGTAAGGGGAAGATCCATTACGACCTCTCCATGATGAAGAAGTTTCATTCTCTTTCCGCGTGTTGATTTTCCAATGACACCATAATCAATTCCCCATTTTTCCATTATTTTCCCTATGGAATCAACGTGTTCCTTCTTAGCGCTGATGAGCATTCTTTCCTGGCTCTCGCTTACCCAGATTTCCCAGGGTTCCATTCCGGATTCCTTTAGAAGAACTTTTTCCAGGTTGATTTCTCCGCCAGAACCTCCAGCAAGGCACATTTCACCTGCTGCACTGGAAAGTCCTCCACCGCCCAGATCCTTCATTCCAGAAATGAGTCCTTCGGAATTTGCTTCAAGAATCGCATGAATCAAAGGTTCTTTTATAATGGGATTTCCAAGCTGGACGGCTTTCTTGTTCTCTTCTTTTCCAGCCAAAAGTGTCCTGGATGCAAAATTAACTCCGTGAATACCATCCCTGCCTGTTTTGCCACCAGCAAGAATCAAGATTTCCCCGTGGGCCCCTACCCTGCTCCTACGGATTTCAGAATCACGCACTGTACCTATGCATCCTGCATTAACCAGTGGCACTCCCTCAAATTCCTTTCCAAAGTAAAGGTGGCCTGCAACTGTGGGAATGCCAACCCTGTTTCCATAATCCCTTATGCCTCCCACAACCCTGTTCACCAGGAATTTTGTGTTAAGCATTCCTTTTCTTCCAGGGGATTTTCCATCTCCCAGATACAGTGAATCAATGGCAGCCACCGGCTGTGCTCCCATGCATAATACGTCCCTTAAAATGCCTCCAACTCCCGTAGCCGCTCCACCGTATGGCTCAATGGCACTGGGATGGTTGTGGCTCTCCATTTTCACTGCATAATTAAGATCCCCTGTTATCTTCACAATGCCGGCGTCATCCTCCATGGCCAGCACTGTATAATCTGTCTTCAACCCTGAAAGGTATTTTTTAAGGTAAAATTTTGAGGATTTATAGCAACAGTGTTCACTCCAGGCCTGTCCCATGGCCTGCAGTTCTGTTTCAGTGGGCTCTCTTCCCAATTTCCTGAAGTAATGCCTCAGCCTTACCATTTCTTCCAGATTCAGGGATAATCCCATCACTTCACTTAAGTTTAAAAGAGAACTCTCATCAAGATCGGTTATTTTTACAATTCCTGAAAAAGATTCTGCCGCTGACATGGGCATTACTCTTCACCGAGGATTATTATATCATACTTGTTGATCACTGGGTTGATTAAAAGATTCTCTGCAATTGCCTTTGCCATTCCCAAGGCAGTATGTTCATCTTCTGCAAAGGATAGTTCATAAATTTTCAGGATACGGGTCTTATCGATGGAATCATATCCAAGAACTCCAAGATTGTGCTGCAGCGTCGAAGCCTCGGGATCCTCCACACCCTCTAGGTAGCTTACTTCAATCCTGATCTTGACCATGTAATCCCCTTATACATTATATGATTAAATTACTTTACATTCTTAATACTATCAATTATGGGCTTGAGCGTCTCAAAAACATTCTCTGCCCTCTCTGCCACTGTACCTGTAACTACAATGTCGGCCCCGGCTTCTGCTGCATTTCTGGCAGCTTCAGGAGTCCGGATTCCACCTCCGACAATTATTGGAATGGAAACCTTTTCCTTGACCTTCATGATCATTTCTCTTCCTATGGGGAAAGTAGCTCCGCTTCCCGCTTCCAGGTATACGATCTTCATTCCCAGCAGTTCAGCAGTCACTGCATATTCGGTTGCATCCTTGAAATGATCAGGCCCGATTAGCATGGCTTTCCCGACCTTACCAGCTGTCATCCCCGGTGCAAAAATAAGATAAGCCATGGGAATGGATTCCACACCGCTCTTCTTCACAATAAGTGAGGCCTGTTTCTGGTGATCTACAATAAATTCCCTGTCCATGGAGTTCAGCAGAGACATGAAAAATATGGCATCAGCATGCCTTGTAAACATGCTGGATGAACCGGGAAATATAATAACAGGAACCCTGCATCTCTCCTTGATCATCAGCGTAGCTGCATCCATCTGCCCGGATGATAAATGGGTACTGCCGCCAATCAGAATAAAATCTGTTCCTGCTTTCTCCGCCTGTTCTGCAATTAATGCACTGCCTTCAGGGCCGGAGGTGGCAGGATCAATAAGAGTCATGTGAACTTTTCCATTCTTAATCTTAATCATCAGATTATCAAGCACTTTCAAAAAATACCACCAACCATGTACGATGCCAGGCCAAGGATCATTGAAATCTTGGAAAGATTCTGTCCTTTAGCCACATCCCTGTACTGAATAAATAGGGTTGAAACAAATGATATATCGCAAAAAACCACGGCTATTGCATAGTATATGCTTAAAATATTGAGTAGATAAGGCAGGAAAGATATGGCTACAGTTGCAATTATCATTGCAGAAGAAAGGTTTAATGCAGCACCCTTTCCATGAATTTTCGGAAATGTTTTTCTGTCCACATCTCCCTCCATGTCCTGAACGTCCTTGATAAGTTCTCTTGAAACATTGGAAAGAAATGCCAGAAGGAACATCAGCAGAAGCCTTTCCGGCTGGTTGAATATCAAACCACCATACAGGAAAATTGATCCTATCAGGGCGCTTATAATAATATTACCCGGAAGTCCCATTTTCTTGCCCTTAACCTCATAAAATATCAGGAGAAGTTCGGCAACCACGGCTACTGGGAATGATATCAGTGGAAGGAATAGGAATGCAATTACCAGTGCCCCGATGTAAAGGAAAACATAAATGTAAGTTGCTGTTTTTTTAGTGATCTTACCTGAAGGAATCGGTCTCTCAGGATGGTTTATCCTGTCAATTTCAGAGTCAAAAACATCATTCATGATATTTCCGCCTGAAAGTACCATAAATACCACAAGAGATCCAAGAATTACCAACTGAAGTTGATTGACGAAACCTGTTCCCACAGCCACTATGGCGGAAATAATCACACCGATCACAGACATGGCGGCATTGACTGGCCTGAAAAGACGTAGGGCTGGATTCATCCTACCCCCATTCATGGTCTAAATATATTATTTTGGAAGATCAGATTTCACAACTTTTCATTGTTGAAAATTCAAAACAAGTAAAATGTTTTATTAGAAGATCAGGGAAAGCAGTATCCTGAAAATCCTTTTGTCAGGGAAAGTGGAGCTGATGAATTCAGAAGTGGTTCCACGATAAGGATTGAGTAAAACTTCAAAAAGCTTGTAGACGGCAGCACCAAGCGCAATCTCCAGAATTAATGCCATTGCAGGGTTTACATTATAGGCCAGGAAGTTGTAATATAATTGTACAACTATGAACATCAGGATTGAGGGGATGTAGATCTTTGAAACTGCCCTCCAGTCCAATGCCCCTTTTATTTCCTGCCTGAACATAATTGCATTAATGAAGAAGGAAAAAACATAGGTGGACGAGTACCCAATGGCAGCGCCCTCAAGCCCAAATGTTGGAATGAGCGCGATTGATATTAAAAAATTTGCCAGAAGCGATGCAGTGCTTGAAATGAGAAATACCTTGGTCCTCTTCATGGAATTTAATGCCTGCTGGTAAATGTTAGATGTGACAAAAAAAGGGATGATAAGAAGGATTGTCTGCATGGAATATTGGCCTGAAACATATTTAGAACCGATAATGACGTTAAGAACAAGAGGTGTGATTGCAGCCAGGCCATAGGATGCAGGGATAATAAGCCCGCTAAGGATAGTCAGGGAATATCTTACCCCTGCTTTGAAATTGTTTATTTCTCGGGTTCCATTGTAATAGGAAAGCCTGGTTAAAAGAATGTTGTTAAACGGGCCTGATAGAAAAATGATGCCGGTGGAAAACAGTAGGGCATATGTGTAAATTCCCAGGGCATATTGGTTCATGAGGCCCGTTACAATGAGCCTGTCAGCATAAACCGCTCCTGTGGAGATAATCTGTGAAAACAGCAGTGGGGTCGAATATTTCATTATTTGGTTCTTGGTAATTTTTTCTACAGTAGAAGTCTCATAATGAGAAAGACCGTAGAATGATAAAATAATTCCTGCAACAGTACCGATAATCATTGAACCCAGAAATACCATCAGGGCAGGCGTGATTTCATGGAATCTGATGGCAACAATGGCAGCACCTGCATAATATATGGAAAAAACTGCAATGTTCAGGGTTGCAGTCATTTTAAATTTACCAAGCCCAAGAATTGTTCCGCCAAGAATGGAGAACATTATGCTGAAAGGAGTGATGAATGAGGCCAGTTGTACCAGTCCAATGTAGCTTGAATTGTGAAGGAATTGATCAGCGATAGTAGAGGAAAGAAGATAAATCGAAATGAAGGACAGGATCGCAAGAATTATGGAAAGCGGAAGAATTTCCCTTGTAAAGATTCTTTTCGGGTTGTCTTTGTTATCCCCTATGGAATTCGATACAAAATGCTGGACTGCAACATTCAGTCCGAAGGTAAATATTACATTGCCCAGGGTTATAATTGCAATAAAAATGGTGATTTCGCCAACTACACCAGGATTAAAAAAATGAGACAGAACCACATAGAAAAGGGTACCTGATATGAGCTGAATGCCGTTCCCGAGGAAAAGGAATGCAGCGTCGAAGCCAATGCTAGAACTTATGCCCTTAGACAAACAGTACTGTAGTTTTATATATAATATATTTTTTGCCCTGCTGGGCTTTCATCGCCACTTAATCCACAAAGCACATTCCACTGCATTGAAATGTTTTAATACGGGAATAAAATCAGGCAACAAAGCCCTGTGGTGTAGTGGCCAAGCATTACGGGCTCTGGACCCGTCGACGGCAGTTCGAATCTGCCCAGGGCTATTTCTGGCCACTCAATTAATACAAAAAATGTATTTATTTTAAGAACATGGGAAGGCATGGAAGACAATTCGGGCAAAAGCGAAGAAAATCCAACGATGAGATATTGTGAACTGATTGACAGTGAGATAAAGGCTGATTCCTTTTATTTTAGATACGAGTCACATGTCCGGCTTGCCATAGCCTCCATTGGACTTGCAGCATCAACAGGAGTGCGGGTCCCTGCTGTTAGGGAAATCCTTGACATGACGGACAAACTTTACAATAATGTTCTGGACGAAGACACTGTCCTTTCAGATGAACATAGAAAAAAACTGAATCATGCGGATGAAGTATGGTTGGATCTGAAAGAAAAAATGTCTGCAGGAGATATAAGGGCATCACACCTGCTGGCAGCCAGCAGCCATCTTATGCTTGCTCATTCCATGCTGGTTTCTCTTAAAGGAGAGGAAGGGTTTTCTGAACTTATATCGGACTACAGCCTCAAATATTTCCAGAAACTGGCCGTTTTCATTTACAGGGAAGCCATAGGGCACGTTATGCTTTAGGCAGCCCGGCCAGGTGATCCTCGTATTTTTTCTCGTCTTTGATGAACCTGATCACAGATGAGGACTCCCTGTAGTAGTCTGCTATGGCTCTGTCGTATGTGATTCTGTCTATTTTTCCTTCTTCAATGAGTTTAGAACCTGTGTTTCGTGTGAAGAAACCGCCAACTTCCTTGACCTCTTCATGTCCTGTGGCCCTGGCATACAGATTAATGCAGTCCACGAATGTCAACTGAGAGCTGGAATTGGTATAAATTGCACCAACTATACCTTCACTTTTCTTGATGGTTTCTGCAAGGTCCTCGATGTGAGTCGGGCATGTTTTTCCGCCCCTCTCAAACCTGTCAAGCCCTTTTTTCAGGAGTCCATCAATAAGAGCTGAAAGATAATCGCCATCTCCCCCAAACACAAAAGAAAGCCTAACGTTAAGGTGGTTTTTGACCAGAGCAGCATTATCCTCTCCAGTCCTTCTGGACCTGAAATATTCATTCTGTCCATAATGTACATTTATGGAAGAGAAATAGATCAGCCTCTGATTCTTGTCTATCCTTTTTACCTCAGTGGCAACATCCTTGATGCCCTTTACGTTAATGTTAAATGATTCAGTCTCGTCTGTGGAATAGGTGTTCGCAAGATAATATATCACTTCGTATGACTTAATCAAAGGGATCAGTTTTTCCTTATCTGTTACTTCTCCCTGGATCCACTCAAATTTGTCATATTCTGCGCCTTCGATCTTTGTTCTGGAATAATAGGCAGTTTCCTCATGATTCATGAGTTTCATAAGATTCTTTCCTATGTACCCGCTGCCACCAATGAAAAGAGCTTTCATATGACCTCTATGCTTCACTGTTAAAATATTTTTTGCAGTCCTGGAAAAATAAAAGTTCAGTTATTTCAAAAATAAGTTTTTCATCATTGCTCGGTTAATTATATCTGACTTTGCAGGGAATCATTTTTATCATAAATTAAGTTACACCTGCAATGACAAATCTTGTCCCATCAAAACTCTTCTTCACCAGGGGTGTAGGAAGGGACGATACCATGCTTGGTTCCTTTGAAGAGGCACTCAGGGATGCAGGGATCGCCCAGTTCAATATAGTAAGTGTGAGCTCTATTTTCCCGCCTGGAGCTGAGATAGTATCCAGGGAAGCAGGACTGAAACTCCTCTCACCGGGGCAGATTCTTTTTACTGTTCTGGCAAGAAACGCCACCAATGAACTTAACAGGATGGTATCTTCCGCCATTGGGTACGCCATACCCACAGACAGAAGCAAGTGGGGGTATCTAAGTGAGCATCACAGTTTCGGCGAGACTGAGAAAAAAGCTGGATTCTTTGCTGAAAAGCTGGCTGCAGAAATGCTGGCAAGTACCACAGGGGAGCAGGGACTTCTAAAATGGGACAAAAACAAGGAAGAATACATCCTTAAGGACAGAATTCTCCAGACAAGAAACATATGCTCCACTGCCGTTACTCTTAAGGAGGATGAATGGACAACCACAGTGGCAGCTGCAGTGCTGATTGTTGAATGATGCCTATGAATGATGAACTGTTCTGGCAGGGTGAATGGAAAAAGGATCAAACGTTTTTTTCCAATCCTGATGATAGGAAAAAATTCTTCATAACAGTTCCATGGCCTTACACCAGTGGCCCCCTTCATGTCGGGCACGGAAGAACATATGCCATTGCAGACATCATTGCAAGATATAAGAGGCTCACAGGATTTAATGTGCTTTTCCCCATAGGTTTCCACGAGAGTGGTACACCCATAGGGGCAATTTCAGACAAAATAGCAAATGGAGACAAGAAAACCAGGGATATGTACAGGGAATACGTTTCAAGATATGAATCACCTGAAAAGGTGGACAAGGTCCTTGAAACCTTCACTGATCCGGAAAAAGTGGCTTCCTATTTCGCAGACAGGATAACCATGGATTTTGACAGACTGGGTATTTCCATTGACTGGAGGAGAAAGTTCAGATCTATTGATCCTCCATACAGGAAAATGGTGGAATGGCAGTTCAGGAAACTCTATTCCCTTGGCAAGATCAAGAAGGGAAAGCATGCACTCCTGTTCTCACCTGATGAGGGAAACCCTGTGGGTGAAGATGACATAGAGGACGGAGATACAAACAAAGTTTCCATTGAGGATTTTGTGTCTGTCCTTTTTACCGGTAAAGATTTTTCACTGGCCGCATCAAGCCTCAGGCCCGAGACAATATTCGGGATCACCAACCTTTGGATAAACAAAAATGCAGAATATGTGCTGACTGAACTAAACAACAGGAAAATAGTGATGTCTGCCAGTGCTGCCAGAAAAGCTTCCCTTCAGCACAGTGGATTAAAGATTATTGATCATATAAGTGTTGAAAAAATAATTTCAGAGAAGTACAGGGTGCCCATAACGGGAAAGGAACTCAGTGTTTATCCCAACGAAATGATTGATCCTGATCAGGCCACAGGGATTGTGTTCTCAGTTCCAGGCCACTCAGTGAACGATCTTGAATACTGCAGGATGCTTGGTATCAAAATAGAACCGGTTTTTCTCATTGAAATTGATGGAAAAGATTCCACTTCCAGGGATGCACTGATTAAGCACAAGGATGCTGATCTTGCCAATGCGGAGCTATACAAGGATGAATTTTACAGGGGACTCATGAAGAAGCAGGTTCCACTGGTGGGAGGAAAGAAAGTCAGCATTGCCAGGGATGAAATAAAGGAAATGCTTCTCAATGAAGGAAATTGCTTCATTTTTCATGAGACTTCCAGAAAGGCAAGAACCAGGAACGGGTCGCCTGTGTGCGTTGCTGTAATAGACGGTCAGTGGTTCATTGATTATTCAGAAAAAGAATGGAAAAACGTCACATATGGTGAAGTTGAAACCATGCGCTTTGTTCCGGACTTCTACAGGAAAAATATGCATGACGTGGTGGACTGGATAGGGGAGAGGGCCTGCGCCAGGAAAAGGGGACTGGGTACTCCGCTTCCCATGGACACATCATGGGTAATAGAATCGCTTTCAGATTCCACTATTTATCCTGCATTCTACACCATAGCCCATATAGTTGGCAAAAAAGAGCTCAGTGATGAGGATTTTGATTACATTTTCCTTGATGGAAAGGCTGGTAAATCGAACTCAGAATTACTTGCAAAGGCGAAAAGTGAGTTTGAATACTGGTATGGGGTTGACGAGCGTATAACTGCGCAGCCACACCTTTCCAACCACCTTGTATTCTACCTGATGAATCACACTGCAATCTTCGACAGGAAATACTGGCCGGGAGGCATAACAATTGCAGGAACAGTCATCTCCAATGGCGCAAAAATATCCAAGAGCAAGGGAAATGCAGTTTCTCTTCTGGATATTGTGAATGAACAGGGTGCTGATCTGTTCAGGTTTTATGTTGCAGTGAATTCAGACCCATGGTCCGTCCTGGACTGGAACCAGAAAGATGTGGAAATTGTTTCCAGGAAGTTCCAGGAACTCAGGGAGTTAATTGAAAAATCCATTGAAACTCCAGAAAAAGACGATGGAATGGCCTATTCCGTTTTCAGATCAAGATTCAGGACTCATCTTCTGAAATTCCACAGTGAACTGGAGAAATACTCCATAAGGGGGGCATACATAGAAATAGTGTATGAGGTGATGAATGATCTCTCGGAACTCAGGAACATGGGTGGAGTTCCAGAAATAGCAGTTTACTCAGTACTTGATCAATGGATTCCTGCACTGTCCTGTGTCATGCCGCACTTCTGTGAAAAAGTCTGGAAGAAAGCCGGAAAGAAAGGAATGGTCAGCCTTTTCCACTCACCAATGCCCGTTCTTTCCAGAGAAGATGAAATGCTGGTCTCTTCAATATCCTACACAAAGAACCTGATTGCTGACATCAGGGAGATTCAGAAAGTCACCAAGATCAGTGCGTCAAGTGCAGAGATCATCCTCTGCGATGAGAATACCAAAAAAGATGTAAGAAAAATACTCGAAAACGATCTGAATGTGAAAGACAAGAGGATAATACCTGTGGTAATGAAATCCAGGGGAAAAATATCTTTTGACACAGACGAAAAATATGCTTTGGACACTCTTGGCTCCATGATAGAGAAAACGCTTGGAATAAAGGTAGAATTTAGATTTTATGACATGGAAAAAGATAAGAAGATGCCTCTCCCGGGGAAACCAGTAATTAATCTGGTATAGTGGTGATGAAAATGCTGATTGATGATAGAGTAGAAACTGCAAGAAAACTTGGAATGGACAACGAACTGGTACTTCACGGAGGAGGAAATGCCAGTGTGAAGGTCACAGAGAAAAACCATGCGGGAAAGGAGATCCGTGTATTGAGGGTAAAGGGAAGCGGATCTGACATGGCCACCATAGATTCAAAAGGGTTCACAGGACTGAGGATGGATGACCTGCTGTCAGCCAAATCCATGAAGTCCATGACCGACATTGAGATGATGGATTACCTCAGGAAAAGCATGGTGGACCCCTCTGAACCATCTCCTTCCGTGGAGAGTTTCCTGCATGCATTTATTCCACACACCTTTGTGGATCATACGCATTCAGATCATATACTGATGCTTACAAACTCTGGAACATCCAGGGAAAAAATATCTGAAATTCTTGGAAATGTTCTTGTTATTCCCTATATTCCACCAGGTTTTAAGCTGGCCAGGGAACTCCTGAATGCAGTTGAGAACATCAACGATAAAATCGAGGGAATAGTGCTTGAGAAACATGGTCTGTTCACCTTTGGAGAAACTGCGGAAGATAGTTATCAGAAACACATGAAAATTGTGGGAAAGGCCAGGAAATACGTAACCAGTGTTTGCGGGGAAAAATTATTCACAGAGAAATACACCGATGAGGTCCATGTGGATCACATACTTCCTGAAATCAGGGGAAGGATTTCAAAAAATTTCAAAAAAATACTGCTGGTTAGGAAGGAAGGAGAGGCCCTGGAAATTGCAAGATCAGAAGAGGCAACAAAATATTTTGATAGCGGGCCCGCAACTCCAGACATGCTCATAAGGACAAAGTTCAGTTTCCTTTATATTGACAGTGCAGCGGATGTGATGGAAAAGATCGACGCATTTGCAAAAAACTATGCAGAAGAGCATTCAAAATATGCCGCTGAGTACAAGATGCATGATCCATATCCGACTGTGATAATCGTAAAGGGTTACGGCATTATCACTGCAGCTCGTACCATAAAGGAGTGCAACATCATCATGGATCAGGCCATCCACACTTTCAGGGTCAACGCGGCAGCAGGAAAACTTGGAAAACACCAGTTTATTTCCAAGAAAGAGGCCTATGAGATGGAATACTGGCCCCTGGAGGAGGCTAAGCTGAAAAAGTTCAAGCCCAAGCCACTGGAGGGATATGTCTGTATAGTGACAGGTGCGGCCAGTGGAATTGGCCTGGAAGCATTCAGGAAAATCACCGAGAACGGCGGAAACGTTGTAGCAGTCGATCTCAATGAAGGGGTCCTTGATATTGTAAAAGATATAAACAGGGCATATGGCGTAAGTTCCATGGGTATAGTGGCAGATCTCTCAGACAGGGCTGCAATTACAAAAATGATTGGGGATGTGGTTTTGAATTATGGGGGAATTGACGTATTCTTCAGCAACGCAGGCATATTGAAGTCTGAACCACTGGAAGATATTTCAGAGGCAACCATGGATCTGCACGTTTCCATTAATGCTATTGCCCCGTTCCTTCTTTCACAGAAAATATTCACAGTCATGAGAAAACAGGGAATCGGAGGCAATTTCATCTTCAACATTACCAAGAACCTTACGCATCCGGGGCCCGGCATGGTTTCTTACGGCACCACAAAGGCATTCTCCGCCCAGCTTTGCCATTATATTGCAAAAGAGGGTGGAAAATATGGAATCAGGGCCAATATAATCAATCCGGACAAAATCTTCAAGAACTCAAGGATTTGGGATAATGGCGTGCTGGAGAAGCGTGCTGAGGCCAAAGGAATCACTCCGGACGAATACAAGCGTGGAAATCTCCTGCACATGGAAGTTCTTCCAGAGCATGTGGCGAACCTGGTGGTTGCACTTCTTGATGATACCATCTTTGGGGCCACCACCGATGCAATGATACCTGTGGACGGGGGAATTCCATAATTTTCATTTTCCAGCGGAAAGAAAGTGTGCAAATATTTTGTAAAAATCGGGATTCATCCCAAAATTTTTCACTTCTGACAGGGCTTTTCTCGCAGTCAGTATATTATGAAGATTCAATGTTTTTCCATGCTGGATATTGCTGACCATTATTGAAATGTCATTGAATACTTTCATCCTCCCTGAAATGGACTGTCCATAATATCTGGTGATGGATTCATAATCATCATATCTTGAAATAGCCTGGAACAGTTTTTCAGCAGATTCCAGGGCTGGTACAATACCTTCCCCCAGAAGTGGTGAAATATACCCTATGCTTTCTCCCACTCCAATAATATTTCCGTTTACTATATTTCCCATGGTGGGTTTCATTCGTATTTTTCTTGATAGAACCCGTTCTCCCTGATACCCTGCAAGACTGGCCTGCACTTCATCAAGATTTACCCCTCCTGCACCTATGTGGTATCTGTCCTTCAGGGGAAATGACCAGAAATATCCATTTCCATTCTTGAAAAAATTGAAATGGAACCCTTTAAAGGGTGATTCTCTGCAGACTTTTTCCACTGCATACATGGATAGATCACCGGGGATTTTTCCAAGATATCCTCTGGAGATTCCAGTGGCATCTACAATATTCCCGTCATTCCCCTTAATGGTGGATCTTGTTATTTCACCGTTTCCAAGGATCTTTTTTTCCAGTTCCATTTTATTGATGGTGCAAAGTCCTGAAGGCCTGAACTCTGTTTCCTGAAAGTTGTTTCCCTTCACAGTGACTGAGCTTGCCTCTGTCTCCAGTATATCCCCCAGATCAACGGATACTTTTGATAAATATGGGATAATTAAATGCTTATTGGTGGCAAATCCACAGGGAATGTAGAAATTTTCAACCCTGGGATCGTATATCATGGATTCAATGCCAGAATCCTGCATTCTTCTGTAAAGATACGAACCGGCTATCCCCGCACCACCCACGTGCCACATATTTCATGGATAATGTCAAAATACTTAACGGATTGTACAGTATTACCATGAAATGGAAAAGTCAAAATTCGCCATGGGGTTTGCCTATGATGGAACAGAGTTTTCTGCATTCTCAACACAGTCATCAGGAATCACAGTGGAAGGGGAGATTAAAAAAGTTCTAATAAGCACCGGGGCAGCCACAGGAATGAGAACAGCATCCAGAACGGACAGGAATGTATCTGCAACTTTTAACGTACTCACCGTGGAGACTTCCTTTGAGCCACTGAAGGTAATGGGTATGCTGAATTCCAGCCTCAAGCACATATATTTCCATTCATATGCACCAGTGGACAAAAAATTCAATGTGCGCCACTGCACAGAGAAGGAATACACTTACCTCCTTCCATATAAATGGGTTGATCCTGGCAATTTCCTAAAGGAGATGAAAAAATTTGAAGGGATTCATGACTTCAGGAATTTCTGCAGGTATGACAGTAAGGACACCACAAGAGAATTGAGAAAGGTAAGTCTTGTATCATGGAGGGATATTCCTGCCATAAAATTCACCGCCAGAGGGTTCCTTTGGAACCAGATCAGGTTCATGGTGGGTTATGGAATACAGAGATTGAGGGATGGAATAGGCCCCGAGGATCCATGGGATGAAAAAGGATGGGCAAGGTTCATCGCACCACCGGAACTGTTAATTCTAACTGATGTCAGGTACGATGGAATCAATATGATTCCAGTTCATAAAAAATCGTTGACCAGGGATGTGGAGAAGGAAAAGGTAATCCGTTCTGCAAGGCATTTTCTCATTGATGAAATACAGGGGAAATTAATTTAACAATTTTTGTGATCTTGTTTTATATGAAGAAAATATGTTAATGCATGGGAATGCTTGAAGATTATTTTAAGGGGAAAACTATTATAATTTCGGGAATGGGATCAGGCCAGGGAACCGCCACAGCTAAACTTATTGAGAAGCTTGGAGGGAATGTCATTGGGCTGTCAAGGAACGGCAATCCTCCTGTCGGAAATCATCCAGGTATAAGCGTGATTAAATGTGACGTGGGAAAGCAGGAAGATCTTGAGAAATTAAAAGAAACTCTCAGCGGTACAAAAATACATGGTTTGGTGAATAATGCGGGAAAATGGGAGAGTGCCACTGATTTACTGGTACCGCCCAATAAACTGACTGATTTTTTCATGTCCAACGTGAACACACAGTATTCCACCATTGTGAGCATCAAGGATATAATGGAAAAACATTCTTCCATCGTAAATATAGGGGCCTCCAGGAATTTACTCAAAGTGAATCACGCAGGGTACTCCATCTCCAAGTATGCAATTGAGGAGATGACAAGAATTGCTGCCTCTTCCCTAAGGGATAAAATGATCAGGGTCAATGCTGTCCTGCCGGGTAGTGTAAGTAAGGAGGATAGTTTCCAGAGAACATTCCCCCATGAATTTCCGCATACAGGAAACATTTCAGAACCACTGGAAATAGCAAATATTTCAGCATTCCTGCTTTCACCATTTTCCTTTGCAGTAAATGGCCAGTGCATCACTGCCGACAGGGGTTTGGGGCTTTAATCTCTTAAAAGCTTGAAAATAGTGGAAATTATTTGTAACTGGTGGTAATATCAAATTATGCCATTCGAGAATGCAACAACATATGTGAATTACCTCAAAAAGGGAAATGTAGCAGAATTTGACAGACTATACGATGAAGCAGTAAAGGAAAGCGAGAAATATTTTGGAAAAGAATACACAAACACGGTCTCTGAAAAGAATTCGAAAAATACCATTAAGCCCGTTTCACCCATTGACGGGAAAACATACGCATCATTTCAGGCAGCCAGCAAGGAAGACGTAGAGGCAGCCATCATCAAGCTGAAGAAAGGACAGAAGGACTGGTTCAGGCTTGGATATATCAAAAGGGCAGAAATAATCCTGAAAGCAGCAGATCTTGTATCCGAACAGAGATTCCTTATTTCAGCCATCCTTGCAAGAGAGAATGGAAAGAACAGGCTTGAGGCCATGGCAGATGTGGATGAGGGAATTGATTTCCTCAGGTATTATGCCTTGAATCTTATTGAAAATCAGGGTTTTGTCAGATTTACAGGCAAGGGATATGAAAATGAGGAAAGCGTCAGTTACATGAAGCCATATGGAATCTTTGCTGTTATCGCACCATTCAACTTCTATGCCATAACTGTGGGAATGGTTGCTGGCCCCCTGGTTACCGGTAATGCTGTGATTCTTAAACCCTCCAGCAACATCCCTCTGTCCTCTTATCTTTACGTAAAGGCAATGTATCAGGCCGGTGTGCCTGAAAATGCACTGGTATATATGGCAGGGCAGGGTTCTGAAGTTGGGCCTGTTCTTTCATCGCACAAGGATATTGCAGGAATACTATTCACTGGATCAAGGGATTCAGGAATGAGCATTTACAGGAATGCGCTCAAGGACAAACCAAAAGTGGTTATCACTGAGATGGGTGGAAAAGATGCCATCATTGTTTCAGCGAAGGCAAACATGGACAAGGCGGTTAATGGAGTTTACAGGGCAGCCTTTGGCTATTCAGGCCAGAAATGCAGCGCATGTTCCATAGCATATGTGGAGTCCAAGGTATACGACACCTTTGTGGAAAAAATCAAGAAAATCACTGACCAGCTCAAGCTGGGAGATCCAAGGAAGGCAGAATCCTATATGGGGCCTGTGATCAACAGGGATGCTTTTGAAAATTACAAAAAATACGTGGAGATTGCAAAAAAGGAAGGAAAAATAATATCCGGTGGATCAACTGAGGAACGCGATGGTTTCTATGCCAGGCCTACCATTGTTGTTGATCTTAAAGAGGATTCCTTCATTGTGAAGAACGAACTATTCCTCCCAATTCTTGCAATTGTTAAGGTAAAGGATCTCGATCATGCCATATCCCTGGTAAACGCATCGGATTATGGGCTGACCGGTGGTATATTTACCGAGGATCGTGCGGAAATTGAGAAATATTTCAACGAAGCAGATGTGGGAGTTATATACGCAAACAGGGAAAGAGGTGGATCTACCGGAGCTATGGTAGGCTCTCAGCCATTTGTGGGATGGAAAATGAGTGGAGTCAGTGGAAAAGGAACAGGATCTTTCTACTATCTTCAGCAGTTCCTCAGGGAACAGTCCCAGACCATTGCCCACTGATCTTCAGGGTCTCAGACTCTGGATTTCCAATTTTTTCTTTGATAACATCAACAAGAATTTTTTTCTCTTTTTCCATGTTGTATGATTTTCCGGTAATTTCATGAAGACTGGTCATTATTTCCGGTGAATACCCACAGGGATTAATTTGATCAAATTTTAAAAGATCAGTCTGGACATTCAGGGCAGTTCCGTGCATGGTGGTGCTCCCCCTGATGGAAAAACCTGTGGATCCAATCTTCTTATTATTGCACCAGATTCCTGTCTCCTTATGCAGCCTCTGTTCTGCTTCAACACCGTTCAATTTGAGATATTCAATTTCTGATTCATGTGCAAGCTCAATAATTCCAAGTATATTGGTATCAAGTTTTTTCATGTTGAATATGTAGTAGGCCACTATCTGTCCTGGCCCGTGATAGGTGATGGAGCCACCCCTTTCCAGCTTTACAGGGTTGGGAATCCTCTGATCGATATGTTCTGTGTGTATTCCAGTGGTATAGGTGTCTGAATGCTCCAGCACAAGAATGTGTGCACTGGTTCCATCATTCTCCACAGAAAGGTTAAGGGATCTCTGGATCTCCAGAATGGAACGGAAATCTTCAATCCCTCCGAGATGGAAACAGACCCGGATATCCTTAAAGTTGTTTCTCCAGTCTTTCCCTGACATGATAGAATGTTTTCCACAGTTCGTCTGGGAATGAATCCCCGAAACTCTTGAAAAATGGTTCCTGAACGTCGAACTCTTTTATGAATCCAGCTGCATCTATCTTCAGAATCTCCTGAAGATTCTCATCAGATATTATGTCAGAGCAGTCCAGATCGGAAACTCTTGGAAGGTAACCCATGGGGGTATCAACTGCAGAAGTTATTTTACCGGAGACTCTTGCGATGATCCACTCAAGCACATGCATGTTTTCCCCGTAACCTGGCCAGATAAATTTCCCTTCCGAATTCTTCCTGAACCAGTTGATGTTGTATATCCTTGGTGGTGATGTAAGCTTCTTTCCCATGTCCAGATAGTGCTGGAAGTAATCTCCAAGGTCATAAGGCATAAATGGCCTCATGGCCATGGGATCATTCCTCAGTTCTCCCACTTTTCCAATGGCAGCTGCTGTGGTTTCAACCCTCTGCATAGCACCATAGAGCACCCCCTCCTGCCATGATTTTGCCTCCATTACCAAAGGCAACAAATCACTCCTCCTACCTCCAAACAGGAATGCAGAAACTACTGCACCTTCAGGGTTTTCATATTCCTCTGAAAGATATTCAAACTGCCTTATGGGGGTGGTAAATCTTGAATTGGGATGTGCCATGGGATGAGTGCCATCGTACTTTCTTCCCTGCCAGTCAATAATATTATCGGGTTTGCTTCCACTTCCCTCCCATTGTGGATTTCCATTCTCATCAATAGCTGCATTTGTGAATATTGTGTCGCTGGCAATGGCATCCATGGCCCGTGGATTCGTTTTATGGCTTGTATGCGGAAGGACTCCAAAAAATCCATATTCCGGGTTTATTCCCACAAGATGCCCGTCCTTCACGTTCATCCATGTAATGTCGTCACTGATCAGTGATGTCTCCCATCCCCTGGAGGAATATTTTTCCGGAGGGTTCAACATGGAAAGATTCGTCTTTCCACTGGAACTGGGAAAAGCTCCAGATATGTAGGTGGTTTTTCCCATGGGGTCCTTCACTCCAATAAGCATCATATGCTCAGCCATCCAGCCTTCTTTCTTTGCCTTAAATGAGGCAATTCTCAAGGCATGGCATTTCTTGCTAAGAAGTGCATTTCCACCGTAATTGGTGTTGAAGCTTACCACCATTCCCATCCCGTTGTTTTCCTCAGGGAAGTGCATGATGTATCTTTTTTCCGGATTCAGATCTGCAGTGGAGTGCAGTGCAAGGACAAAACTGTTCTTCATGGCAAGGGAGGCTACAGAGTTAATTCCAACCCTGGTAATCTTTATGAGATTCAGCACAACATATGCGCTGTCGGTCAGCTGTATTCCACCATCACCGTATTTTGAACCAAGGGGCCCCAGCCAGTATGGAACAACATAGAGAACCTTGCCTCTCATGGAGCCTCTCAGATTTTCTGCTGCAATTTCCATGGCTTTTCCTGGTTCCAGATAATTATTTGTGGGGCCTGACCTGTTTTTAGTGGTACAAATATATGTATCCTTTTCAGATCTTGCAACATCAAAAGGGGGACTCCTGTAAAGGTATGATCCAGGGAAATTATCCTGGTTGAGCTTTAAGAGTTCACCTGCATCAATAAGCAGTTTTGTAATATATTCCTCGTCAGTGCTGTCTATAACCCTTATACTGGAGGCTTCTGTGAGGATGGCATACTCTATGATGGAATTAACCATCATCTTCGTCAGTCTTGGGTTCTTTGTACCCATCTCCCTGAAGAATTTGTCTCCGGTCAGAACATCTGTATATTTAGCAAACATTTCTTTTTCTGACGAAAAATTTTCTAACCCCAACATATCGATACCTTTCTATGAATGTTGATTTTTTTATACATATAAAGGTATTGTTATTCCCTTTATGCATATGCATTACTTTTCGTATGGGAATGTTGCATCAGGTGTTATAAAACTGAATAGTGACAGAATCTAATAAAATTTTAAATATAATGCCCGTAATACACCACAAATCCATGCAGGAAGGTTTTGACATAAAAGACATAAACGTCGTTGAAATTTCTATAATGATCAAGATCCTGAAAGGAGACAGAAATCTTGCATCCATAGCCAGGGATATGGACATATCCATACAGGTTGTCAGATATTATGTTGGATCAATGAGAAAGAAAGGCCTAATCAATGACCTTTCTGTTACTCCAACCGGATTTGAATTTCTTACAAAGAGCCTTGAAACACTCAGGGGTTTCATAAGGGACAGTTCTGATATTCTCTATAGCATCAATGACTGGGAAATTATCTGTGACCAGGACTTTAGAAAGGATGATACTGTGTATCTTTACATGAAGGATGGATACCTTCACGGTACTCATGAACATGTAAGCAGCGCATCCGGAACTGTAAAAAATGAGGCCCTTTCAGGCCAAAGAACGCTCATAAACAAGATTAAGGGAATAATTGACGTGAAATTCGGAACAATTAATTTCCTGATCATGAAAAACATGAAATTTGAAGATAAAAAAAGATACCTTCACTCTTTAGATGAATTGTGTTCCGGGAAAAATGGATCATCAAAAAAATTATTTCTTCTTGGAGAAGGGGCATTTGCTATGTTTGGAGACAAGGAAAACACTGAAAAATTTGCACCGCTGCAATCCGCTTTTGAGTCTGCCACCAGGGGCCTGGACTCTGTTGTAATATGCTCAGAAGAGGCTTTTAACCTGAATTTTGAAACATTTTTCAGCCTGAAGGAAAAATATTCTAACGTTCAAACAGAACTCAATTTCATATAAATATAATATTATTTTTATTTTTTTAATAAGAAATTTATATTTTATTAGGCTGGACAGAATTAAACTGTAGGGAAATGTATTTGAAAAAGAGTCGACTTACATAAATATTTAAATAATTTGAATTTATGACTATATTAGTACAGAGGTGTGAATGATGGAGGAAGATGAAGGTGACCGTGGGAAATCATATTCTTGCAGATATGTATGGTATCAAGCCCGAGCTCCTGGAGCGCAAAGAAACTCTGAAAGATATAATTGAGGAAGCCGTAAGGGTTGGAAACCTCACCAAGATATCTTCAGATTACTACCAGTTTGAGCCTATAGGCGCCAGTGGAGTTGTGTTATTGGCAGAATCGCATATTTCGTTCCATACCTGGCCGGAATACGGGCTTATTACCGTGGATCTATTTACATGCGGCGATCCATCCAAGGCAGACGTTGCCTTTGAATATATCAGGGAATCACTGCAGCCCACTGACATTGATTTTGTAAAGAAGAGAAGAGGGGAAAAATCCCCGGAACCAATCCTGATGCCACAGAGTCAGGAAATCTAAAACCAAATATATGAAAATTATCAGGCCAGCGCTTATTGTCGTATTTTCCATTATCTCGATTATATTGACTTTTTTCCACAATTTCTTCTCTGTTATTGCCATAATAATTTTTTCACTTTACATTCTTGATAAGACCAGCGATGATTTTTTCGATGAAGTGTACTCTTTTCTTGACCCAGATTTGAGATACATTCTCAGTATCAGCCTGCTTTCTTTCATTGTTTCACTGGATGAGATCATGGTGTCCGGTGCATCAATCTTTACCGGCCATGCCATGATTTCAACTGGAGCACTCATGGGATCCAGTGCCATAACCGTTGTAATGATGGCTGTTGCACTGGTTAGTTTCAGAAAGAGGGCAGATTTCAAATCCAATATTCTCTTCATTATATTCCCGGTTTCACTAATCTTTGCTGGATTAGTTTCAGGAATCCCGTTTTTGGAAACCGCCATTGACTTTGGAGTTTTGATTGTTTCCGCAATATTCCTGATTTATTTATCTCTCAAAGGCTTTCATTTTAAGCATTCTCCAGGAAGAAGCAAAGGTAAATTCAGGCCAATTGATGCAGCCAAGGGTGCTTTCTTTCTTGTTTTCCTTACCATTGGGGCCTATCTGCTTTCCATAAGCGCTGCAGATTTCTCTGATTTCCTTGGATTAAACTACTTTGTTGGTGGATATCTGGTGGCAGGAGTTGCAGGTACGCTGCCTGAATATTTCATGATCAGGGATTCCATCAAAAACGGTAATGTAGAAGATGCTTCAGGCATATTCGTAGGAAGTACCCTTATGAAAGGGACAATAATTCTTCCTGCAATTTCAATCGCTTTTGGATACTCGTTTTCAATTTATAATGGATATGTGCTGTTTTCCATAATCCTGTGTCTTGCACTGTTTCCATTCCTTAAATTCAGGAATTAAACCCGAGTTCCCCAGAAAATATTCTCTTTCCTTTTTATTTTTATTATTTCTTCCAGGGTCTTCATGGTCTCGTCATCCAGTGAATTTCCCCTAAGTGTTTTTACCACATCTTCAGTGATGTCCACATAGATGTCCTGGTCAGGGAAAATCTGCCTGTTTAATGTAACTCCATCAATGGCCACTGCCACTTCAACTCCGGCATCAGCAAATTTCTTTGAAATTTCTCCTTCCCGGATGCTCTTGATGGTTCCTGCATATTTTCCATCGGTTCGGATAAGGTTGTCTCCCACTTTTATCCTGCCTGAGAGCACTTTTACACCAACAATTACCGGCTTTGCAGCCCTGAAAATGTATTCTGGAATGATCCTGATCCTGGAAGGTACAGGCATTCCCTGTTTCCTGTCTTCCTCCATCTCTTCCTTTCTTGATTTGATCCAGTGTTCAACATCGTTTACCAGACCATAAATTATATTCGAAGTTACAACCCCTGTATCATTGGACTGAAGTGCACTTTTAGCATCAGCAGAAATCCCTACGTTAAAACCTGCTATGACACGATCCATCTGTTCTGGTAGTGTGGAAACATCTATGATATCTCTTCTGCTTATTTCTCCTATGGTTGCAGTCCTTATCCCGATGTTTTTCTGGCTGAGTTCATAGGCCACAGCTTCCAGTGATCCCAGTGTGTCCGCTTTCAGAGTGATGCCATTTTCTGAGAGATCAATTTTCACTGTTGTCTCTTCCATCAGTTCATTTCTGGCTTCCTGGATATTCTGGCTGTCTATCTGCAGAAGTGTGGTACCTGGTATTACATCAAGCTTGTCTGAAATTACAATTCTCACACCACTGGCCGAAGTAACGCTCTTCCTCTCTTCAGCTTTGGAGGATCTGTTTGAACGATTTACAAAAAGTGCCCTGACTTTTGTTTCCTGTATTCCTGTGGAAGTATTTACAAGAATAGGATCACCTGTTTTGATAGTACCCTGATAGAGAATTGCATCCAGGGTTGTCCCAATAGATTCATCTCTTCTTGTTTCAAGAATGCTTGCCCTGGCCTTTCCATCCACTGTTGAAATTGATTCAGTCAGAAATCTCTGGGCAAGTCCGGATACTGTCAGAAGGATCTCCATAATTCCAATATTGTATTTTGCACTTACAGGGACTATGGGTATAGATTTCTTAAAATCGGAAATCCTGTCGAATCTTTCAGAGGGAAATCCCTGGATATACATCTGGTTTACGATTTCATAAACCCGTTTTTCAAATTCCATCACGTATTCGTTTCGTTGTCCCTTTATGAATTCAGAAAATGATTTTTCATCTGTTTTTGAGTAGAATGGGATCAGGTCTATCTTATTGGCCACGATAATAAACGGAGATTTGAATTTTTTAAGTATATTTATTGATTCTATGGTCTGAGGCATTAAACCGTCATTGATATCTATGACCAGAATTGCGATATCGGCCAGGGCTCCTCCTCTGGATCGCATATTGGAGAAAGCCACATGCCCTGGCGTGTCCACAAAAAGCAGGCCCGGTATCTTGAACATGTTTTTCTTATATTTTCCACCGGATAGTTCTATAATCCTGTCAATATTGATCTCTGTGGCAGCGATCCTCTGTGTTATACCACCCGCTTCACGGGAGGTGATGGTAGTCCCCCTTATGGCATCCAGAATACTGGTTTTCCCATGATCAACATGACCAAGGACAGAAATTATTGGCTGCCTCAGAGTTGACATACAAAAATGGCACCTCAGAACAGTTGTTCGTCACCATAAGTGAACGCAACTATGTCTTTCTGGCTGAAGAAAATTGGCCACTCATGATTGTATGATTCTTCAGAATCTGATGCATGTATAATGTTTTTTTCAATGCTGATGGCATAATCTCCCCTAATGGTACCGGGCGAAGCTTTTGAACCATCTGTGGCCCCTACAAGATTTCTGACAACAGATATTGCATTGTTGCCTTCCATTATGATGGCTACCACCGGATCTGATGTTATATATTCCACAAGATCCTTGAAAAAAGGCTTTCCCTCATGAACTGAATAGTGCTTCCTGGCCATCTCGTCAGAGACTTTAAGGAGTCTCATGGCAGTTAGCCTTAGCCCCTTGTTCTCTAGTCTCTGAATAATGGTTCCAGATAACCTTCTTTTCAATCCATCAGGCTTGATCAGAATTAGTGTCTTCTGGTTCAGGAGCAATCACCTCCTTTGCTGCAGCGGGCTTGCTTCTGGCCTCAGAAGCCTTTCTGAGTCTCTTAAGGTTCTGGTATTCTGCAGTCCACTTGACTCTCCTGGGCACTCTTTTGAGTTTGAGCATATTAATCCTGCACTTTCTGCTGCAGAAATTAATTACGTTCCCATCTTTTCTAATGTAGGCCATTCCTGACCCCGGCTCAATTTCCTGACCACAGAAGTTACATGTCTTGTTAACCATCATCTCACCTTATTGAGAGTTTCTTGGCTTCTCTTGCCGTTTCTCTGAGCATAAGAATGTCTCCTACTGCCACAGGGCCCAGAACGTTTCTTGCGATAATTCTTCCCTGATCTTTTCCTGAGAGAACCCTGACCTTAACAGTGGTTGCCTCACCAGTCATTCCGGTCCTTCCCATAAGTTCCACAACTTCTGCTGGTGTTGCATCATCCGCCAATCAGTTCACCTCACTTGCCAATTTCAGAGAGCTCTGAAGTTATTTGTTTGTAAAGCTCATCATTCTTTCCAAAATCCACTATGGATATGGAAGCTGCTGAACCGATTCCAACTCTTGCGCCAAGGTCAGACTTGTTCTTTACGTATGCAAATGCGACTTTTCTTTCCTCGCAGAGTTTTGGGAGAAAATAAACGACTTCCGGTGGATTTACATCCTCAGAAATCACTACCAGTTTGCTGGTTCCGTTCTCGATAGTCTTGATAACCTCGTTGGTTCCCTTCTTGATCTTGCCGTTCCTGTAGCTATTCTCAACAAATTCCAGAATCTTTTTCTCTAAAGACTCGGGAGTTTCAAACCTGACATATGTTGCTTTGTCCATGTTATATTCCTCCTTCACAGAGTAAGCCCATAATTTAAGAAGCTATAAATAGTTTTTTTATTGAAATGGCACAATTCTTCGCGTTGTGCTTAATTCACTCTTCGTCAGGAACTTTTTGTGGGAAATTTATTACCTCGATAATTTTAGTCTCAACAATTTTCCCCATGGTCGTGATTGGTTCAGGTAACTTACCCTTCAGATTATGTTTCCTGTAAAAGGTTGCATAAACCATGGTTGGGAAGGGGTAATAGTTTATGGTTTTAAACAACTGTATTACAAGTTTCTGTGCTTTCATTGCCCTATTCATATTTCCTTCAATGAAGTTTTTGTATACTTCCAGTGAAAGCGGGCTTATGTTTGATGTACCGCACACGCCTCCCCTCGCACCCATGATGAGGGATTGCAGAAGAAGGTCATCCTGTCCCTGGTAAATTTTAATTTTTGAAGAAAATTGCGTAGCAAGATCGTTGAAATATCTGATGTCCCCGGAACTATCCTTGACACCTTCTATTTTTGCAGTGTTTTCTATAATCGTGGAGATAGATTCCATCTCTATTCTGGAATTTGTGAACTGCGGGATGTTGTAAATAAATATTTTACCGTTAAATTCAGAGGCTATGGCTTCAAAATGCCTCATAATCCAGGATTGCTCTGATTTCAGGTAATACGGTGGCTGAATCACAATTCGTCCAAACCCAAGATCCTCTGCATACTTAGCCATTTCAACAGCTTCAGCGGTATTCTGTGATCCCACTCCGACAATTGTCTCAAAGTCCCCTGCCTCTTCCTGAATAATTTTCAGAAAATCCTTCTTTTGATTCATGGTCATTAAATTAAACAGGCCGTTGCTACCCAGTGGGAAGATTTTCTTAATGCCAAATTCTCTTAGGTCATCCAGGAAAATCCTGGTGTATTCCCTTGAAGGATTTGAATCAGAATCGAAAGGAGTTATGATGGGGCATATAATTTCAGATGCGTCCCTATTCATGTAACAACTGGATTCTTTCAATGTAAAAAAGGTTACATTTTATTTCTA
>JAKAWY010000057.1 GCA_021816745.1 Thermoplasmata archaeon | reverse complement strand
GTTATTCTGGTAGCATCAATAGGAATCTCATCCGCGGAGTTATCCTGGTCAATGTAAGTGAGGAGATCATCCATGGTGGAGAAATTATCCTTACCCTTAAAATCAAGGTAGAAGGGAAGTGTTGAATAAATATCCCTTGCAGTTTCAAAAGCTTCCATGGAAATTTTCATGCCTCTTGGCATAATCCATTCTTCAAACAGTTTTATTATGTTTTCAGGTTTTGATCCGAATTTCTTTCTTAATTCCTTTAAGTGATCAGGAAGAAATTCACCTGGGTTTTTTTCAAATCTGATTTTATCGGCAAGTTCCACAGCATCCTTAAAGGGTAGTTCTGAATATTTAGTGTAAAGCATAGGTATAATGTCTACTTCTCTCTGTAAGATTACACCTTTAAGAAATGTAATGATCTCCTCCCTGCATTTAATTGACACACCAGAACCGGAAAGTTTTGAAAAAGGAACCTTTGAGGTGATAAGTTTGGTTGAAATATTCTCGGCCTGAGCATTAGTCCTAGTTATAATTCCCAGTGTTTCATCGTCACCCATTTTTGCATATATCTCTTTCACAGTTTTTGTCAAAGCATCAGGAACATCTCCCTCTTTTTTGGAATAAAGAATGGTGACAGATCCGGGGCCATGCAGTTTAGCTCCCTCCATATGGAGCAGTTCATTGCCAACATTCCCCTTATTAACTCTGGTGAAAAACTCTACAGAATAACGCGTTATAAGTTCAGGAACCCTTCTGGACTCCTTCATTTCAAGAGATTCAAAACCGGGATCTATTACAAAATTGTTGAATGATTTGCTATTTCCACCCTGAAAACCAAAAATGGCCTGCTTTGAATCACCAACCAGAACAAATTTTTCTCCGGAGGAAATAATAAGCTCTCTTTCTCTCTCACTGATGTCCTGCAGTTCATCCACAAAAACGTATGGGAATTTTCTAAACCCTGATTTTATTCTTTCCAGTGCTTTCTCGATGTAATCGTTGTAATCTAAAAATTTCTTACCTTTGATATTTTCGTAATCAATATAAATATCATAGAATTTCCTGGCAAAGGTCAGCATTTCTTCCTTGCTGTATTCTTTTAATCCTTTTCCTTTTTCATAAAGTAGATTTATTGACTCCAGAATTTCATCAACATTTACTAAATTGGGGTAAATTCCATAGCTTTTTAACAATTTTATAGCATTTGTCAACCCACCTACATTAACTATCCCTGGAAATTTTCCATTCAGGTATTCAGGTGAATAATTCATCAGCTTCCTTGAAACCATGGAATTAATTATCATATGACGCATAAATCGTTCAGGGAGTGTGTTTATATTCCTTCCCCCATCTGTAATAATTGATAATGCAAAGGAGTGAAAGGTCTCCACCATTGGGACATCATAATTTTTATTAGCAGAACTTATTTTACCAGCTATTCTTTCTTCCATCTCGTCCCTGGCCTTTCTTGTAAAAGTAAGGCAAAGAATATCCTTGCTGGAAATACCGCGATCCAAATATGAAATAACCGTATTTGCAATAAATTCTGTTTTTCCGGTACCGGGATTGGCTGATACAACTATATTTCTTTCAATTTCCGACACACTTTCTATATGATAGTTCAGTTTTAAACATTTCCTTCTACATATTGATTATTTTATTTATTTATGTTTATTAAATATTCAATTTATTTCTGAATTTTAAAAGGAAAAACTCAAAATCCGCAAATATAAATATGATATAACACATTTAGATTGAAAACGACAATGACTGAGGGAACCAAAAAAATAATGGGTTTTAAAAAATTTCTATACCGGAAAAAGATGGATATCAAGCCTAGTGCCACTTATGAGGCTGTGTCTCAGGGACCAGGAAGAATACAAGTTGTGGTTAAGCCTTCCGACCCTAAAATTATCAGATTTGTGGAAGTGACCATGAGGGACGGCAACCATCGGGACTACCTTTATAAAATGTCCAGGAAAAGAACTGAATTCAGGACTACCTTTAAAAACATGGAATCAGGTGACTTCATATTCTCAATTTATCTGATGGCGAAAAATGGTAATTATTCCAGGGTAGAGAAAAAACTTAGCGAGATTTTTATTCCTGATCCACCACCTGAAGCAACGACTACTGGAACCAGAATTAAAGATTCTAATTCAAATGATCCAGCCCCGTCCTCAGGTACACAGGCTACAGGGAAGACCATTAGGAATCTTCCTCCACCTGTGAAGCGAAGCTGGCCTAATTCATCGACATATGCACAGGCGCTTCAGAGTTTGAGTTTCAGTATTAATCAGAAAAACAAAGATATCCGGGAATCCACTTTCCTGAAGAATGAGAATGTAAAGTACTCCACATTAATTCAGGGTGCTGGAAATTTTGGAGTTGTTTTTAAATTTTCCTACAAAAATACATTTCATGCACTGAAATGTTTTACTAGGGGCGGAAATTATCTGGAACTCAGGTACTCGGAAATTGGAAAAATGATGAAGTCCCTGAATTTGCCATTTTTTATCAAACTAAACTTTTATGATAACCTGATCAGAACCGTCAACAAGCCAAGTGAATATTTTCCAGCTGTGACTATGGAATGGGTTGATGGAGTAACACTCTATAATTACATCAACCAGAATTACAAGAATCAGGAAAGCATGAGGAATATTGCAAAATCAATTCTGAATGCTGTAAAGACAATGCAGGAAAACGGAATAGCTCACGGAGACTTATCAGGAGATAATATACTGATCGGTGAAGGTGATAAAGTAACTGTGATAGATTATGATGGAATGTATGTTCCATCCCTTAAGGAAGTTGGTCCGGAAGAGCTTGGACATGAAGCATTCCAGCATCCATCCAGAGGAAGATACTACGGATCAAAACTGGACAATTTTTCAGCACTGGTTATTTACATTTCACTTCTTGCTTTAGCATCTAAACCGCAACTCTGGAAATTCAATGAAGGGGATCCTGATAAGATGCTATTTGATCCTGCTGACTTTCACAATCCCGGTTCTTCAAAAATATTTAAGGAACTTGAAAAAATCGGTGGAAAAACTGCAAAACTGTCTGCTCTTTTAATAGAATATGTTGATAAAAAGGTAGACTGGGATGGAATAGATCTGGGAAAACTTACAAGGATGAAATGATAATAGCCGATACATCATCATTTCTCATTTTCCCGTTACTTCTGAGTTCGTCAAAGAATTCCCTGTTGCTGTAATGATCGGTTATTTCCCAGACAGAACTGGCCCCATTCTCCATTATATATTTTGAAAGGGCATCAGTTGCCATGAGTATCCCTTTATGATCTCCAAAATCAAATTCATTTTTCTTAAATTCTGGAAATTTATAATCCTTCTTGTCTCTTATGGGGTTTCCGTATCCACTCCATACCAGTTCAGGGTGGAGACCAAACATTACCGGATCGGTAATGGGAAAGGATTCCATGGAATCTTCATCATAAAGGAAAAAGCAAGCATCTCCCCTGGCCCAGACTGTGACCTTTTTGCTTGTTTTATCAAGTGTTGCAGAAAGAAAAGTTGAGTAGGACCCATAGACTGATTTTTTCTTGACATTCCATTTAAGTGAATCCCAGGCAATGGATTCAAACCAGCGCAGCCTGCAGGAATTGATATAATCCTGAAGTTCAGCATCATTTGTCAGATCGAAATTCCCTGAGACATATACAGAGCTTAGCACTTGTGCCCAGACTGCAGAGAAAATGGAATCCCCTGCACCATCACATATGGAAAACCTCAACTCATCCATATTAAAATCAAGGGCATCCTCACTCTCTTCCTGAGGGCTTCCAGCCTTCGAAAAATTAAGGGTATTGACTTTCATTAACTAACCTTGCTATAAGCTACCCTTGTTCCAATATCCAATAGTTTAATGAGATCGTCAAGGTCTCCGTTATATACGTATGCCCTGGCACTATCAGGAATATCAGTAAATTCTTCTCTGGCAATTGCAATAAAAGTATCCGGAAGCTGGCTGCTCATGTTAAACATAGATACTGCATGCTTATCATTTCCAACATTTTCAGGGTCATTCGGGAATTTGATGGTGTCACCCTCTTTTTCAGAAATATGGCAGTTCCAGATTAAAGTTTTACCATTGGTGGTCTCCAGATCAAGTATATCCTTGGCTGGTACCAGTGGATCACCATCAGTGGCTCCTCCATCACTTATATTTATCAAAATCGGCGGGAATGAATCAGGATTCTTTCCTATAAAGTCGACAATCCATTCTCCTGCCAGTGTTAAAGCCTTTGTCATTGGAGTATCATATGCAGCAACAGGTTCAAACCAAATTGGAAATTCTGTCTCAATCTCCTCATCTTCAATCTGCTGAGTTTCAGTTTCCATTCTCAAAATGTGGTTTTCAAGTTCGTTGATAGGAATTGGTTCATCACCGATTAAGCTTAATGCTTCACCACTCTTTATCCCGTAACCGATAACTCCCACATAGAAGTAAGGTCTGACACCATCTGATTTTGTACACCTGCTTATAATTTCATTAAGCTGCTTGTTGATTGCATAGGCAGCCTCCTGCGATTTTGACCTCGAACCTCCGGCAATTTTCCTGCTCATGGATCTGGACTGATCTATGAGAAAAACAAAAAGTGACGGTTTCCTCCTACTTATTTCAGCGTCGTATGGCATGAAGTTGTATAGTTAATATAATATTAATATTTTCACTGCAAAAATTGAAAATTTGAAAATTTGGTAAAAATTTTTAAAAAGATCAGTTCTTTTTGTCAAAGAAGAATAAAAGAACTGCAACCAGAACAATTATATATCCTATGACAAAAATTCCAGGGAAGGCTATAATTCCTGCAATGGAAATCACTGCCATTGTGGTTATTCCCATATCTTTCTTCCTTCTGCTGAATTCTGTACCTACCAGGGCAATAACACCGAAAAGCATATTGTCAACGGTACTTGATCCAGATGACACTGTACCAAATATGGAAATATAGTTAGTCAGATCATGCAGAAGAATCACAACAACACCGAGAATGATCACTATAAGTGAACCTATCATCCCCAACTTCCAATATAATTTTAAAGAAGCCATAATCAAGCATGACTTAGAAATATTAAACCTTATCAGTATTGAAATTTAGAAATGCTCAATTATTTTTGAAGCTTATACTTGGTGCCTCTCCATTCTATATGGGTTTTCATTTTACCATTGATCAAATTATATAGAAATATTGGGGGCATGATGAATGATAAAAAGAATATCGATATCTTGTTTTTATCAGTCCTGCGCGCATTAATGATCATTGTGAGCAGAAATGGAATATATCCCAGAAGAAAGTAATTGGTAATCAGAATTGATAAAGGAATTAAAGCAAACATGTAAACAATTATGGAAAGATACAAAGTCAGTCCTGCTGAAAAAGCCATTCTGGAATGTGAAATACTAATAGCCATTTGTCGTGTGGCCCATTCAACAAAAGTAGATCTTGTTTCATCCACGTGTACCTTAGGGGTTGATTTTTTAGAATAATATATGGCAAGATTCTTTTTGGAACAAATTCTTGTAATGGCAGCATCATCTGACACTGAAGAAGAGAAGTATTCAAAATCTTCATCCGAAAGCAGATCCTTTCTAATTGCCATGGAACCTCCCCAGGCAAATCTGGAAGGCCTGAATTCCATCATATTAATACCAAGAAATCCCCATACTTTTTTTATCATGCTCCAAAAATTAAAATTATTAAACGGCTCATAAATTGGATAGGTAGTTACAACACCTATAGAGGGATCCAATAGTGGGTTTACAAGGAATTTAATCCAGTCCTTTGGTACCTCAGTGTCAGAATCCGCCATTACATATACATCCCTTTCTCTGAATTGATTAATTGCGGTGCTTATGGCTTTGACTTTACCACTGCCTTTGTAGGTTGAATCAGATATAATGAAATCCATTCCAACTTTTTTTATAATTTCAACAGAAGGATCATCCAAACTATCAATTACGGCTACAATCTTGAGGCGATCATAATCCTCATTCAAAAAGGATCTAAGATTCCTTTCCATTTGAATGTCCACCCCTTTACATGGAATGATAAGGATTACATTGGGATTATAATCAGGGAAAATGGTTTCTTCACGCTTATCCCACCATGATATTAGAAAAAATCTTAGAAATGAAAAAATTAACAGTAAAGATAAAATGAAAAACCATGAAATTTCAATCATTACTTTAGTTACGATCAGTTAAACTCACTCTCTGCTTTTCATGTTTCTTGTTCTCTGTTTTTTTTCTTCTTCCAGTATTCTTGATTCTTTCCTGCCGCTTAATATTTTAAACATGTCTGAAAGTGCAAAAACTGAAAACATCAATCCTATGATAAGTGATAGAAAGAGAAACACTTCCACAAATATGATATAATGGGCCAATAAAGAATTATGGCTCAATACTGAACTTACAAAGACAAATACCATGGAAAAAAGACCTATGAAAATTGTGAAGACAAAGAGCCTGTTTATTTGACCAAAGATAGGCTGTTTCAAACTGTCAGGGTGAAATACTGGTATCATAGAGATCAGTACAGTATATGCCGCCATAAGTAATCCCATAATGGTGCCATAAAAATTTAGCAGGTTGGGGTTTGAATAAAAAGTGATTATGTTTGCTGTAATGTAATTAAATTGCGAAAGTGAAAAAATAACATTGTTGAAAAAGGGCAAAGTGGGGGCCAAAGTCAAAAAGAACGATATTAAAAATACAATGACAAAAACCGTCCTAAGTTTAAAGATAGTTTCCATTCTACCTTTTAGTTTGACCTGGGGCATAGACCAGATAGGACAACTAATTAAATAAATTTTATTTTCAATAATGAGAAAAAAACTTTGAGTACAATTATACAGACTACTTTATTTTAAATTCCAACACCATTTTTTTCAGCATAAAAGATTAAAAAGTTTCATTCAAAAATTAAATTCAATCAAACAGGAAAATAAATCTTTTTAAGGGTGAATGGACATTAAAAAAATCTGAAAGTGGAAGCATCAAGAATTTCTATCAAGGTATCTGCAACGGATTTATTGCTGGAATTATCTAATGAAAAGAAATTTTGCG
>JAKAWY010000056.1 GCA_021816745.1 Thermoplasmata archaeon | reverse complement strand
TTAATGGAAATATTTGAATCCATAGTAACACTGTACAGAATCATAACACGATTTACAGTTAAACGTTTCATATGCTCATAGTGAGAAATTTAACAGATTTCAATAATTTGCTAAAAAATTTTGAGAATATATCTATAATCATGAAAATTTGAAAAAAGATAAAAATTAAAAAAATAAGATCAGGAATTAAATCCTGATTTTTACTTCCTTCTCATATAAACAACTGCACCTGCAGCTACTATAAGAACAATAATTCCCGCTGCATAGTAATAGGTTATGGGGACTGGCCCTGCAGGAGAGACTGTTTTGTTTAATGTTGCGCTCAGGTTCTCAGTAACTCCAGGGGCCAGTGTGAAATTCACATATTGTGTCACATACCCGGGATCCGAGATGATCACATGGTAAGTTCCTGCAACCACCGTAAGATTAAACGAGGAGTTTCCCACATTATGCACCACACCATTAATGGTCACATTCAATCCTTTCTGAGTGAAATTCCCGATTATGTATGAGTAGTGGTTGAATGCAAGTGTTACAATTATGTCTGAACCTTTAATGCTAACTGTGCCAGATGTAACTCCACTGGTATAGTACAGTGAATTATTGTAAATGCTGTAGCTGTAGGAAGTGCCGTTTATTCCGGTTACGGTGTATTCAGACCCTGCCACTGTGTGATTCGTTCCGTTAATATTCAATGTCCAGGATGCCCCGCTTTCCAATCCGGTTGCTTTGAATGTGACTGTGTATGTTGAGGAAGTGCTGAACACGTGGATATATTGCGCCTCATTGGAGTTAAACATATTGTTGGTGATGTAGAGATTGTTATTGCTGGAGTTGAATAACATTTTATTGGAAATGGAATAGAAATATGGAGCTGAGGCGAGGATTTGTCCACTGGATGCCTTAATGGCGAATATTGAAGATGCGGCTGTTGTAATGTTCGCAGACTGGACGTATGCTATACCCGTCTGGTTGTTATAGTAATCTGAAATGGTCATTCCGTTAACTGCTAATCCTTTTTCAAAGGTGCTGGTTGAGGCATTAAAGATCATGTTTGGAGTGTTTGTCAGGTTTTGATCGCTCACAAGGAAAAGATCAGCCTTAACGTAGTTTAAAACATTTACACCATCAAACCCTTTGGGAAATGGAACATATTTCTGTGTTCCATTTACAGGATTTAGTTCCAATAAACCACTGCCATTGGATATAATTAAACTACCATGATATGTGGCTGGTGGGGACAGCAGAAGTGAAATCGGCGGTATATTGTTGTAAAATACATTTTTCAGAACTGTTCCGTTCAAGCCTACTAAATAGACATTGGATATGGTAGTCGCACTGAAAGGAGAATACGTTATAACGTAAAGTGAACCGGGATTTGAACCTGGAACGATGTAAGTAAGGTTGCTCTGAGTGTGCTTAAGAGAGACATTTTTCTCGATTGTTCCGTTTGATGCATCGATCATGCTAAGGTTTCCTGAAACGGCGGAATTAACGTACAGTAAGTTGTTCTGCCCGTCATAGTATATGGATGAGGGTTCTGCAATTTTTGTACTGAAAACCGAAGCACTGCCATTAGATGGGTTATATTCCAAAATCTTGTTTTCGCAAATCAATGTTGTGAAGATTTTACCAGTGTTCTGATCCATTGCTGATGAATAGATAGGGGAAGTAATGCCGTTTGATGTAAAATTGTATACAAATCCTGGCATTTGTGTATTGGTTTTGGCAGAGAAAGTAGAGACTGCCTTTAGGTAAGTCTGATTTGCGGGACTCTCGAAGTAGATCTTGTAAAGAGTTGTTTGTACGCCTGAAATAGTAAAGTGAACACTGGATGGGTATGCTTCATATCCGTTTGAAGCTGAGAAACTGGCAGCATAAGTTCCATTTATAAGAGTAGCGGATATATTTTCTACCCCAGTTCCATTCATTGTGATTCCATCTATCGATCCAGTCCATGTTGCATTTGCAGGAAGGCCAACAGGTTCAAATTTTATATTGTATCCTTTTGAATTCACAGTATATGGGAGATTCAATAAGCCATTGGAAGTTGAATTCCTGACAAGCACCCAGTAGAAGGTGTTATTTTTTGAAAAATCATCAGTCTGGAATCCAATGGTGGCGTTAAGTGACTTGGGATTAGAAGGAAATCCAAGGTGTGAAACATTTTCTATCTGGCTATTAACTATACCTTCATAGTAACTGGAATTTACCATGTTGATGCCATAGATGTGGAACATGCTGGAATTTATGGATTTTGAATAATTGTAAGTATATGTTATACCATTACTGACCCACTGGCTCATACCAGGCCCGTTGGAACTGTTTGTAGCCCATCCGGAACTTATTTCAGCATTAGTGCAGTCATATCCTCCTGAGCTGAAACCAACGCCGTTAATGTAAAAAGAATTATTGTTTGTTCCCCCGGGCCCTATCAATCCATAGGATTCTACAATGGAAGAATAATTGAAACTCTCCTTTGTGTAAATATTCTGGGGTTTTGGGAAGTGCAGGCTGTTATTTACTATTTCATTTGCTGTTGATGTCCCTGCACCTGAACCTGTTGATATCCATTTGGAGCTATTCAGGGTTGTTCCTGCGAAATTATCATAGAAATTGAATACATGAGCACCGTTGTCGTACTGTCCGTATACCTTGGACAGCTGGGGTGCCTCACCAGTGGTAACGCCATTAAATGCTATCTCTCCAAGAGGTAGAAAATTCATATATATGTTTACATAAGTTGAGATTGCAAGGGAGTAATGAAGCTTCAGCCAGTAGGTTGTGTTGTTATCTGCGTAACTGTTGCCTGACTGCAACCATGAACTGATCACCGTGCCATTTGAATAACTGAACCATATATTTGAAAGGTTACTGTTTTCAAAAAACGCATACTGAGAACTGTTCACAACAATCTTTTCGTTGTAATTTGACGGAGTTGGGCCATTAACATTGTTAATTATTGTGATAATGGCATGTGGCTGAATATACGGTGGTAACAGATTACCAACGGTAGAATTAGAATGCGGAGAACTACCGGAAAATGCATATGCTCCGGGAACCATCATAAATGCAACTATCAATAGACTCACATAAACGATAATTTGTTTCATGTCATAACGGGATTAATTTAAGACTATATATAATTATTGCATTACTAAAATTTACAATTTCAAAATAAAATTATTTCCTAAAATGTGATCGTGATTGTCTTACAATACAAAGTAGTAAGAATTTGTCTTAAATGATTTTTCAAGTATCTATTCTCTTATCGGTGGGTGAAATATTGGTAAAATCAGTTATACCTTTCAGAGGATTTGCTTTTTTTAAAATGAAGAAAAATATCATTTACTACCGATTAGTTTCATTGTCTCAGCAACAGTGGTATCCAGCGCATATCCATGTTTTTTATAATTTTCCAGCCCTATTTGAATATCTGGCGTGATTTCATAAAACATGGGCTTATCAGGATACTTTTTCATAACCTTAGAAGAGATCCACCCTCTAAGCCCGGAATGTTCAAGCTCGTACCTGATGGTGTTCGTGAATGCATTTGCTGCCTGTGACGGTTTTACACCTATGATTTTTGCACCACATTTTCCAAGGAACGAAAGGAGATCGAATCCAGCGCTGAACGTCCTTGCTGAACAAAGAACATAAACATTCAGATTGTGCACAGGAACATGGTTTTTTAAGCATTTTGAAAATGATCTTGATGAATTCACAATTTTTTGAAAATCATCCTTGCTCATTCCCCTTAGCCCATCTCTCCATCTCTTTTCATCGATGAAGTTATATCCACCTGGAAAAACTTCAAAATTTCCTATGTCAAACTGTCTGGCATACATTTCAGAATACCTTTCAACGTCATACCCTTCATCCACACTCAATATTTTATCCCCAAAAAGCAGGTATGACAGAATATATGAAAGATATGAATTTCCGCCGGTGTTTTCCCTTAGATCCACAATTACATTCCTGATATCGTTTTCCCTGACTTTTTCGAGAAATTCCAGGATTATTTCTGTAGCAGAAGGTATTTTTGAAATTGCCTCTTCAAGGGTTTCACCTGTATCAATCCCTGATCTTTCCATGAGTTCCAGAAGAAAATTCTCACTTGCACCATTGCTCAGCTGAGATTCAAAATTTTCCCTGTATTTCCTCATGGATTCTATTTTCAGATACCCTCTATTACCATTGAAGATCGTCCATGAAAGATCTGATGATTCAGATGAGGGAAGTTCCATTTCCCTGTTGAAAATGAGTTCACCCGGTTGCCTATCTGAAAAAGAAAAAACAACATCTGACGCATATCCACTTTCGTGATTGTGCAATGTCAGTTGTATGCTGTCTGAATCCACTACCTTTCCATAAACCACAAAAGACATCAGAAATTTATTGTTGAAACACTCCATTAAATGCATCAGATTGTTATTTTCACCATTGGCCCCCCTGAAAACCTTCATATTTTCCTTTATCCGTTCCATAGCAATCCCGTTTATTGCCATGACAGAGGATCCAATTAATTTCCTATGTTTCTCCTCATATACCCCAAGGATCAACAGGGTTTCATCAACAGGTTCAAGCATCAGCCATATCTTTTTCCCGCCAGATTTTAATGGATCTAATGAAGTATGCCCATCCCCTGCCAGTGCAGATATTTTCATTGCGTTAAGATGCAATGCACTGGTGTCAACCTCTTCTGGAACATCATTCAGTATACTGTTTACAGCCCTGAAAAATTCTATTTGTGAACCAATTTGAAAATAAGGGTCCGGATGTGTTTCAGTTATCATATTCACTAGTTGGCGAAGATCAGAAAGTGCTTCATTTCTGGATAGAGTGGATGGAAATGCTTTCATTGATTGAGATTGTTTTAATCCATAAAATATTGATCCAGGAACTAATTTTCAATTCCTGATTCAACTGCCCTGATTTGATGTTAAAATATACACCATTCTATGTGCCAAACCGGGAGCAGGAATGACTGATATTCCACAAATTGGAAAGTGAAGGCAGGTTTATAATGGAAGATGGGTATCAAGAGATCACCTGATCATTCCTTTACGATCCTCTAAGCAGAAAGCCCACATGCTTTAGCTGTGGGAGGATGTCAGATAGGAGTCAAGGTTGCGAAACTGGTGGATAATGTGAGGACAGATACTGAGACCGGATGGGTATAACGATGGATTTAAAAGTCGTCACAATTGATTTTTGGGGAACTTTGTATCACCATAGAGGAACTCGTGAATATAGAAAAACAGTCAGAACGGAGCTCCTTTCCAAATTCCTGAGATCAATCAATTATGATGATAGTCTGAACATTTCAGAAACCTTCTATGAAGTCATCAATATATTCGTAGAAAGTAGATGGGATACTGGGAAAGCTCCTTCACGTGAAGATATACTTGATCATTCATACGAATATTATGAAAAAAGAGTGCCAAGAGAAATCCTGAACGGACTCCTGGATGAGGTTTACAGAATATACTCAGGAGAATTACAACCAATCCTCACAGAAAATGGTAAGGAAACATTAAAATGGTTATCTTCCCGGGCCAGCTTATACTTAATTTCTGACACATTTACAATAACAGGAAATGTTATTGAGAAGATAATGGAAAAAGATGATCTTATTAAATACTTCAAGGAAAGATTCTATTCTGACGTGACTGGATACAAAAAGGCAGAGGGCGATGTTATGAAGAGAATTGAAATGATTGAGGGTGTTGAACCCAATCAGATAGTTCATATTGGAGATCTTCAGGAAACCGACGGAACTCTTGCCAGGAAAGAAGGGACACATTGTATAATAATCGGAAAGAAAGATGCTGCTGAATTGGATGTTCAAAAGAACTCCAGTAATACTCAGATTTTTGCTTTCTGCGAAAATTTCAGTGATGTGAAGGAAGTATTCAGTGATATGATCAACCTTTAGAATGAAGTCATCGAAGTGAGGTGAATTCAACCTGTAGGAGGATGGAAGTAAGTAAAATTATTCGTTAAAAATAGTTCTTATAGACCATATAATTAATATGTGAAAGTCTCCTTAACGTAATCGATAGATATGAAATGGGTAACCAGAGAAAAAGCAAAAGTTGACAGGATAGCATGCCCCTGGGTTATATCGAGATTTGTAGACAAAAATCCAGAGTTCCTGTTCGTTCCAAAAGAGAAGGTTCTTGAAGTAGCAAAGAAAGAAAATGCCATAGCCTTTGATTCACCTGGCGCAGAACTGTTTCATTATGAAGAGAACGGAAAGGAATATGTTAGTTTTGATGCAGTAATCAAGAAGTACAAACTCACCGATCCTGCCCTCCTGGAATTCGCAAAGATTGTAAGGGGAGCGGATGCAGATATGCCGGATGCTCCTGCAGAGTCTCCTGGACTTGAGGCAGCAGCACTGGGATTCAGGGAGATTGCAAAGGATGATCATGAGAACATGAAACTCCAGTTCCCGTTCTACGATGCAATGTATGCATATGTTAAGCAGAAAATGGAAGGCCAGGCAAAACTGGAACATTCCGGGAAATAATTTTCACTTGGGAGAATTGACGAAAGATGGTGAAATTTATCGAAAGAAAGGAGTTGCCTCCAGAGAAAGAATGCGAATTTGATCATGGAGATGTTGATCCTGTGTCCGGAAGAGTTTTTGTCGCTCACACCAGTGACAATACAGTTGGAGTGTTTGATCTTAAAACAAACTCCTGGATCAAGTCCATACCTGATTGCGCAGGTGGAAGCGGTGTGATATGCGATTCCACCACAGGAAGAATTTTTGCTGCATCAAGAAAAGAAGGCCACATCCTTTCCATAGATCCTGATTCCCTCAAAGTGCTGAACAAGTTCGAAACCGGTGCAAAACCAAACGGGCTTGCAGTGGATGGAAAGAGAGGTATCCTGATGACTGCTGATGTTGGAGACAACCATGCAAGATTCCATGACCAGAAAACAGGTGAATGCCTTAAATCAGTAAAACTACAGGGGAGGCCCAGATGGGTTCTTTACAGGGAAGAGACGGATGAATATCTCCTGAATATAATGGAACCTTCTGGAATTGAGTTCATTTCCGGAAAGGATTATTCCGTGGT
>JAKAWY010000005.1 GCA_021816745.1 Thermoplasmata archaeon | reverse complement strand
TTTCAACCAGAACCTTGGGAATCTCATCAGTGATGGGCTTAAGACGCTTGCCGAACCCTCCAGCAAGGATTGCCCCAATTATTTTGGTCACAGATTAGTCATTATTGATAATATTAATAACTTTGCCCTAAGTGGGAAATAGGGTAAGGAAAGTGCCTATTTGATAATACCCAGTTTCTTTCCCACTTTTCTAAAAGCCTCCACAGTAATCTTCATCTGTTCCTCACTGTGAATAGCTGAAGGCATTAATCTTATCCTGGCCACTCCCTTGGCCACGGTGGGAAAAACAATGGGTGAGGCAAATATTCCTTCTTCAGTGTAGAGGACCCTGCTCATTTCAACTGTTTTTTTCTCATCTCCAGTGATCACCGGTGTAATTGGTGTCTTGGTGGTGGTAAGCCTAAAACCTTCATTTTTAAGGCCACTCTGCAATGTTTCTGCATTTTTCCAGAGCTTCTTAATAATTGAATCGTCTTTTTCCAGGATCTCTATGGCTTTCATGACTGATGCAGCATCAGCAGGGTTAAGTCCGCTGCTGAATAAAAATGGCCTTGCTTTCTGTTTCAGGAGTTCCACCATTTCTGAACTTCCTGCCACAAATCCTCCCATGGAACCCATGGCTTTGGAGAATGTTCCCATCTCCACATCCACTTTCCCCTGAAGGCCAAAGTGATCAACTATTCCTCTTCCATTTTTTCCAAGAACTCCCTCTCCATGTGCATCATCCACGTAGAGCATAGTATGGAATTTTTCCCTGAATTCTGCTATCTCATCAATTTTTGCAATGTCACCATCCATGCTGAATACGCCATCCGTGACAATGAGGGATTTTTTACCCTCATTCCTGTGCTCTTTCAGGTTTTTCTCAAGATCTTCCGTGGACATATGACTGTAGACATATCTTTTTGCGGAACTGAGTCTCATACCGTCTATGATGCTGGCATGGTTCAGCTCTTCAGAGAACACAATATCCTCTTTCCCGATAAGAGTTGGAATTGTTCCAACGTTTGCCAGAAGTCCTCCCTGGTATACAAGTGCAGATTCCATATGCTTGAATTTTGCAACCTTTTCCTCCAGTTTCGCATGTATTTCCATGGTTCCAGCAATGGATCTCACTGCACCTGCTCCAACTCCAAATTCTTCAATGGCTCTGATTGCTGCCTTTTTTATTTCAGGATGATTTGCAAGGCCCAGATAATTATTGGAACACATATTCAGGACTTTTCTGCCCTCAATGGAAACTTCAGCACCCTGAGGTGATTGCAGGACTCTGATGGGAATATATCTCCCGGAATTTTTCAGTTCATCAAGCTGTTCCTTGACCCAGTTCATTTCAGCCATGTCTGAAGAGTCTGAACTACTGTAAAAACCTTTTTCACGCTATCCTGGAACATTTCTTCTTCCTATTCCAGCGTGAAATATACCCTTTTATTGTTCTTACCTTTATTCTCCATTTTTGCAAATTTCAGTTTTCCGACTTCTGAGAGATTCTTGACATGTGTTCCACCATCGGCCTGCATATCAAGGCCAGTGATTTCAACCACCCTGACTGTTTCAAGTGAACTGATAAGTTCCCTTCCCGGTTTTGTACGTGCAAGGTTAGGGATGGACAATGCCTCATCCCTGCTGAAATACCTTACTTCCACATTTCTCCCCTTTTCAATTTCTTCGTTGGCCCTGTCAAGGATGGATATGGCAAGATCTGCTGAAAGATCCTCCATGGAAAAGTCCACTCTTGACCTGTCTTCATAAATCTGGCTTCCTGTGATAAGCCCTCTATAGCCCGGATTAAGATTGACCACAGCATCAATCAGGTGAATGGCCGTATGATACCTCATGTGAGCATACCTTTTATCCCAGTCTATCTGGCATTTTATCGTGTCCCCAGCGGAAAGTTCTGGATCCGGGGATTCCTGGTGATGTATCACTGCATCTCCATCCTTTGTGGTGTCAGAAATTTTAAACATTTTACCATTTTTCAGAATGAAACCGGAATCTCCCGGCTGGCCCCCTCCTCGGGGGTAGAAAACTGTGCTTTCCAGAATTATCCCATTTTCATTTACTTCCGTTATCACGGAATTCAGTTCCTTCAGGTACGAATCATCCAGGTATTTTTTATCAGTCATTACTGAAAATAGAATTATGTTATTTAAGTATCCTTGAAAAAACAATCAAGTACAACAAACGAGCTATTTCAATTGCACGTTATGGAATAAACTTTATTTCTCTGTATTAACTATTATCCACCATGGTAAAACTGGATGATGCCATCATAGCAAGATATGAGCATGCAGGGCACAGGTTCGAAATTCTAGTCGACCCTGATTCAGTGGATAAAATCAAGACTGGAAAATTTGATCTGGAGGATGATCTGGCCAGCGACATGGTGTTTAAGGATGCAAAGAAGGGAGATAAGGCCGGAGAAGAACTGGTAAAGGAGATTTTTGGTACGAATGATATTATCAAAGTTGCCCAGGATATAGTAAAAAATGGCCAGATTCAACTTACTACTGAACAACGCAAGAAAATGCAGGAATCCAAGAAAAAAATGATTATCGACATGATTGTCAGGGAAGGAATCAACCCTCAAACCAACGCCCCCAACCCTCCTGCGAGGATAGAGGCTGCCATGGAGGAGGCCAGGATTCACATAGATCCGTTTAAACCAGTCAATGAACAGATGAACATGGTCCTGAAAGAGATCAAGCCCCTGATTCCCATAAGGATGGAAAAGGTAAAGCTGGCAATCAAGGTGAGAGGAGACGCCTACGGAAAGTTATATGGTGAGATCAGCAGATCAGGCCAGATGATAAAGGAAGAATGGGGCAATGACGGGCACTGGATGTGTGTACTCGAGGTACCTGCCGGTATGTACGGGGACATCATGGGGACCATTGGAAGGAAAGCAGGGGATTCGGTAGAAATTAAGAAGATCAACTGATTAGCCTTGAAATATACAATAAACATATTAATCTGTTTTTAATCCTTAAACGATAATGATGATCACAAAGGAGCAAATATTAGAGGAACTCAAGGCGGTGGAAGATCCTGAGATTGGAATGGATATTGTAAACCTTGGTCTTATCTATGAAGTTCAAATAAACGAGGACAAAGTATACATTAGGATGACCATGACTGCGCCAACCTGTCCAGTGACTCCCTGGATACTTTCAGAAGTACAGAAAATAACAGAAAATATGGCTGAAGTTGAAATGGCAGATGTGGAGTTGGTATGGGAGCCACCATGGAATCCTTCTATGATGTCCGATGTGGCCCGTGATCAGCTAAACATGTGAAAGGACTCATTTTCACTTATATTTAACAAATTAAATTTTAAACCCTAATCTATATTAATTTATCTGCAAAATATTAATAAAATTTTGTTCCTTTATATAACATTTATATATAGTATAAATATCACATCATGGTTTTTTATGAGTGAGAGAGAGAAAATAAAGATTGAGAATATAGTCGCATCAACTTCATTGGCAGAGCATCTTGATCTCAGCAAGATCGCTTTAGCTCTGGAAGGTTCAGAATACGAGCCTGAGCAGTTTCCAGGTTTAATTTACAGGCTTCATGATCCAAAGACAGCTGTCCTTATATTCAGAAGTGGAAAAGTTAACTGTACAGGGGCAAAAAATCTTGCAAATGTGAGATTAACCATCAAGACTATCATAGAAAAGTTGAAAAAATCCGGCATAGAGGTTGAGGATGATCCAGAAATCGTGGTGCAGAACATAGTTGCTGTATACGATCTGGAATCTGATCTTAACCTGACCCAGATCGCAATGTCACTGGGACTGGAGAACGTGGAATACGAGCCTGAACAGTTTCCGGGGCTTGTTTACAGGGTAGAGGAACCCAAGGTTGTGCTGTTGCTTTTCGGTTCAGGAAAGGTCGTATGTACTGGAGCCAAGGAAGAAAACGAGATTGAGCAGGCAGTAATCAAGGTAAAGAAAGAACTGCAAAAAGTCGGTTTAATCTGAATAAACCTGATCAATAAGGACGGTGGCATACGTCCCCCTTCCCAGACCAAATTTTATCCAGCCATTTTCAAGGCTGAGTTCCCTGGGAAGGAAGCTAACCGCTCTGTAAGTGCCGGATGATGACAATTCCCTGTTTCCATCCATATTAAATTCCTCCCTGGTTACATTTTCTTCATTTAGTGCAGTTTCTACAATTTCCCCAGGGATTCCATCCACTTTTGGTGTAGCATACCCGATGAGCGGGGCCACAACTGTCAATTTCCTATTTTTAATAAGATCATTTATGTGAACCTGGTTGAAGCTGTCCACCGGGATTATGTGGCTTTCATCAATGTTTGAGAAGTTGTCAACAGGTGAAGCAAAATCACCGGGAATTGCATTAAATGGCTCTTCCAGCAAACTTTTCCGCAAATCCAGTATCCTGTTAAACATCCTGGACTGGAAAGCATGTATAAACATCATCCTCAGGTTACCAGGAAGAGCTTCGAATGCCAGGTTATAATTCTCTTCGTGAACCAGTGAATTCAGCATGGCTCTCTCGAACTGAAGATGTTCTGGGAATTCCCTGAATCCAGCAGCAAAATCCCAGCTATTCCCAAGGTTAACTCTGTACACTTCAGTGTCTATATCGCTGTCATACAGGTATTCCTTCACTGCAGCCTCAATCCCATCCTTTACCAGTTTTTTCCCCACAATATCTGTATTGGATCGGGCACTACCAAATCTCTGTATTCCAAAATAGTTCAGGAAACCACCTTTTTCAATAGATTTGTGAATTCTTTCCTGCAGGATTTCTTCTGGAATGTTGGAATCCACTTTAATGGTAAACTTATTTCCCATTAGATCCCCCAGGGAAAGCATCTTGTCCGATCTGAAGGATTCCAGAACCTCCACATCTTTTATCCTGATGTCAGGGTTATCCTGGATATTTATGCAAAAATACTGATCTGTGATTGCCCTCTTATCCTTCGTTCCGCAATAAGTGACTCTTTTCCTGCTGATGGAAAGTTGCCTTGCCAGAGTAGACACAAAATGGTTTGTCTCCCAGTTATTAAGGCGGATCCTTGCCACAAAATACTTTCCGTCAGCTTTTCTGGGAATATCTTTCGGGATCTCTTCAACCCTGAAATCCTCAGGGCTCATCTTTATTGAGTAACTCATTTCGATTCAAAGATAGGTCTTTACTATCCTGTATCCGTTGTCCCTTTCCACTGGAACCATTCCAATGTTTCTAATGGCCCTGATAATCGTCTCCTTCCTGAGGTTTCCAACCTTTTTTCCGGTGGCTGGAATAACTTTCTCATCGTATATGGTTCCACCCCAGTCGTTTGCGCCGTAGTATATGGCCATCTGGCCCATTTCGACTCCATTGGTCAGCCAGGAAGACTGGATTACAGGTATGTGCCTGTTGAGTACTATCCTTGATATGGCTATGTTTCTCAGCACCTCTTCTCCGCCAACTCTCAGGCTTACCAGTCCTTCTTTTTCAAGTTCGGTGTTTCCGGGTTCAAAATTCCATGGGGTAAAAGAGAGGAATCCATGGTATTTTTCCTGGAGTTTTAAAAGAGACAGGAGGTGATCTGCCTTGTGATATGAATTTTCCACGTGCCCAAACATCATGGTGGCACTGGTTTTTAATCCAATCCGGTGTGCAGTCTCCATGACGTCAAGCCATTGATCTCCGCTTCCCGGTGGTCTTCTCAATATCTTCCTGACCTCATCGTCAAAGATCTCTGCACCTGCACCCGGTATGGTGTCAAGTCCACTCTCACGGAGTGATTTCAGGGTATCCTCAACGCTCATTTTCTCTTTTCTGGAAATGTAAGAAATTTCTGAAGTCGAAAGTCCATTGATTCCAATATCGGGAATGTTCTGTTTTATTTTTGAAAAAACTTCTTTGTAATAAGAAATACCAAGATCCGGATTTACTCCGCCCTGGATAAGCAATTGCCTGATGCCGTACGCATCATGCATTTTTCTGACATGTTCCACAATTTCATCCGGAGTCAGGGTATAGGCATCCTCTTCCTTTCCTGTCCTGTAAAATGCGCAAAATTTGCATCTCACATTGCAGATATTCGTGTAATTGTAAATCATGTTGGATACAAAACTTACCTGTCTTCCGGTGATTCCATCTGTGATTAACCTGGCTGCCATTCCAAGCTTCTTGATGTCCACTTCATTGTACATATAGGCTATTTCATCCCTTGTTATGGGCATACCTCTGGATGCCCTTTCCAGGATGTCATCCATGGGATCTTCAAGCTGCATGAGCATAATCCAGTATAAATCATGAATAAATAAATCATTGCCAAAAAATTCATCAAAATTCAACGAATGAACTGTTATAAATGATATTAGAATACGGTATCATGATAAGCACTTACTCATCAGATTATTGGATGGATTTGATCAGAAGAGATCACAGATTCAATGTGGGTGAGTCCCTGGAGATGCTTGACTCTCTTTCTATTCATGAACTTATGTCCATTGCAGATTCCATGACTGACATACAGGTTGGAAACAGGGTGACTTTTGCAGTTTCGTATAACATAAATTACAGCAATTACTGTGCTGCCAGCTGTCCCATATGTGCTTATTATGTTCCAGCAAAAGCAAAAGGGAAGGACAGCAGAGGTTTTGAACTGACTGTGGAAGACGTCAAGAAGGAACTGGAAAAGGCTAAGGCATACGAACCCACTGAAATCCACATGGTAGGGGGATTTAATCCATACCTTCCACTGGAATATTATGAGGAAGTATTCTCCACAGTAAGGAAATACATGCCTGAAAGCACGCTTAAAGCACTCACAATACCGGAGATTTCTTACATTGCAAAGATTACAGGCAATTCAATCAAAGAGACCATGGAAAGGCTGCATAACGCAGGAATGCAGGCCCATACCGGTGGAGGGGCTGAAATATTCGATCCTGAAGTCAGGAAGGTTATCACCACCCCTGAAAAGATTAGTGGAGAGGAATATCTCAACATTGCCAAGCAACTTCATAAAATGGGAATAAAGGGGAATTCCACCATGACTTATGGACATGTGGAGAAATGGAATCATATTGCAGACCATATGATAAAACTCAGGGATGCGCAGGAGGAAGTACCCGGGTTCCTGTCGTTCATTCCTTTAAAATTCAGCCCTGAAAACACTCCATTGCTTAAAATGGGAAAGGTTGACGGGCCCTGCTCCGGTGACAAAGATCTCAAGGTGATTGCGCTTGCAAGAATTATCATGGGAAAGGCAATGAAAAACATCAGTGTTTACTGGGTAGCTCTTGGAAAGGGTATCGCCCAGATGGCCCTTACCGGTGGCGGAAATGATCTGGTGGGCACAGCAGCAAGTGAAAAAATATTCGGGGCCACCAACCGCAGAGAACTTACCACCATTAATGAACTATCATCCATGATAAGGGAAGTAGGGAAGATTCCTGCAAAGAGAGACACATTTTACAATATAAGGGGATACTTCTGAATTCTGTCTCCCTCATAGGATTGACTCACAGCATTCCCCTCAAAGAACACCTGAACACTAAAATGAAGGTTGAAAGTCATAACACCAGGGAAAATCTAAAACTAATCCTTGAAAACAAGGTTGATTATGCCATGATTTCACTGGTGGATTATTTCCGGAACAAGGAGTTTTTGAAACTGATACACGGCCCCACTATTACGGGGTTGAGGCATTCTATGTCCAATCTGCTAATATCAAAGGGGGAAGATCCAGTGGATAATATGAGGATTGCTGTGACTGAACAGACAGAAACCACTGCTTTCTTTCTGAGACTTGTACTGGATAAAACATTTCGGGATTCAAAGTTAATCCGAAGCAGGGAACATACCTATGATAAACTGCTGGCTGAAGAGAATTATGCCCTGCTGATAGGTGACAGTGCCCTTTCGGTTTACGAAACTTCTCTCAGGATAATCTATGATGTTACCCATATGTTCACCACCTTATACGGACTTTACAGTATATATGCAGTTACTGTTTCAAACAGAAAATCCACGGTTCCATCTGAATTCCCTGAGGATTTTAATGTAATGCCATGGGAAAAGAGAAGAATGGCAGCCAAAACACAAACAGGAGTATCCATTGGAATCCTTGAAAGATATTTTGATGTAATAAGCTACAATTTTGATTCAGTGTTGGAATCCCATATAGGAAAACTGGAAAATCTATACAAACAGAATTCAGACAGAATCTTTTCCAGTTGAAAATTTACAGTCAGAAAAAATAGAATGAAAATTTACCTGTTCGTTTTTGTGAACATATAATATTTTGATTTGTGTAAAAAGAGTGAATTTTAAGGCAATTGAACAAGAAATAAGCAATATTTATTAATTTGTTCTCCCTTCCTTCTCATGTTCCAAGAGAAATTTTCAAAAATAACAGAAGGGTACACCTTTGACGATGTTCTTATTCTCCCTTCAAAATCCATGATTGAGCCTTCACAGACAGATGTAGTCACCAGGTTCTCAAAACGCATTAAGTTAAATTCACCTTTTTCCAGTTCACCCATGGATACAGTGAGTGAATGGAACATGGCAGTGGCTATGTCCAGGGCAGGAGGAATAGGAATTATCCACAGGAATATGACAAAAAACGAAGAAGCAACAATGATTAGAAAGGTGAAGAGAGAAGAATCAATTGTTATCAGAAATGTACACACAATTGACCCGGAAACACCTGCCAGTGTTGCTCTTGTCATAATGGAGGAAAAAAACATTGCAGGATTTCCAGTAATTCAGCATGAAAAACTTGTGGGAATAGTCACCAGGAGAGATTTAGGTTTCGCGCAACCCCCGGGAACCAAGGTCAAGGACATAATGACAAAGGACGTCATTTACGCTGACGAATCCATAACTGCAGATGAAGCATCCATGATACTGTTCAAGAATCGTATTGAAAAGCTCCCACTGGTTGACAGAAACATGAAAGTTGTGGGCCTTATCACTTCCAAGGATATCATTACAAGAAAGAGATTCCCGCTTGCCACCAGGGACGATGAAGGTCAACTGGTTGTTGGCGCTGCTGTTGGGCCCTTTGACTTAGACAGGGCATTGCTGCTGGAAAAGGAAGGGGCAGACGTTATAGTCATTGACACTGCGCATGCACACAATGAAAATGTTCTTTCTGCTGTCAGGGCCATGAGAAAAAAGATTGATGTGGACATAGTTGTGGGAAACATAGCTACAGCACAGGCCGCAGAAGATCTTGCAGCCTGCGAGATTGATGGAATCAAGACAGGAATCGGGCCCGGTTCGATCTGTACCACCAGGGTGGTAGCAGGAGTAGGTGTGCCTCAAATCACGGCTATCAGCGATACATCAGATATTGCTTCACAGCATGATATACCGATAATTGCTGACGGAGGAATAAGATTCTCAGGAGATATAGTAAAAGCACTGGCTGCAGGAGCTGAATCCGTCATGCTTGGATCACTCCTCGCAGGAACAGATGAAAGCCCGGGAACTGAAATGATCATAAACGGAAGGAAATACAAATCATACAGGGGAATGGGATCCATTGGTGCCATGTCAAAGGGGTCAGACAGGTACGGCAAGTTTACCGGAAGCAAATTTGTTGCTGAGGGTGTTGAAGGAGCAGTTCCATACAGGGGAAGAGTTGAAGAGGTTCTTTACCAGCTTGTGGGAGGCATCAGGGCAGGAATGGGATATGCAGGTTCAAGAAACATTGATGAACTTAGGAAAAAGACCACTTTCATAAAGATCACAAACAGTGGACTTATGGAGAATCATCCGCACGACATAAAGATCATATCCGAGCCTCCAAACTACCAGCTTTATGCTAACTGAAAAAACAGTATAAAAGTGTATGGTAATTCACACAAAGTGAATTACATATAACCAATTTCTACCCATCTGTAAATGCTGTCTCTCCAGTAGGATTTGCTGTGAATTACCAATGCCAGGATAACAATTGCTGCCGGGAATACAATATAAAAGCTAAAGGAAAAGAGCATTACAATAAAAATGAAGAAAAGGTTTACAATGGAAATCGGTACGGTCATGAACTGGGATGAATTGTAGATTGCCGGGAGGATATCTTCCTGTAACACCTGATATGGTTTCCTGAGAAATGATAAAATGAAATTAATTCCTGAAAATGCAGGAACTATGCAAAGGAATAGCAATGAATACTCATACGGCATCATTCCCTGAAGGCTCATAATCATAAAAACCACAAAGAAAGGAAGCGAAATAAAGATCGACTGAAGGATTTTTGAAATTAGGATTAGTCTGAGGTAACCGTCTATGGACATGGCACTTAAGGACAACCATGCTCTTTCCTTGGACATAGTGCCTGTGCTGAGGGCCAGTATAAGGAACCATGCCACATATGCAGAGGCAATGAAAAGATCAAATGGATTTCTGAACAGATAGTAATGTACAATCAGATAGAAAATCAGGGAAAATAAGCACATTATCAAGAACATGGCATACACACTGATCCTGTTCACTCTTACCCTGATATTGCCGACGCTGGCCATCCTGCTGGTAAAATCAATCTGGGAAAAATTGAGCTTCAAAATGGCATTCGTGCTTTTCATTCCTGAAAACTTGTGATTCCTTGTGAAATAATTCCTGTTCTTTTCTGAAAGAGAATAGAAAGTGAATGGCAGTGATTCTGCATTTATGCTCATGAATGCAAGCCCGGTCACAATTACTGTAATGGAAACAAGTATTCCCATTGATATCAAAGAGCCGGAATTTTCATTTAGAAAGTAAAGTGGGCCGAAGTTGTAACCTGCAAAGGAGGAAAAAATCCACAAAATCTCCAGAATTGAGGCTGATACCTTTATCAGGATGTGTTTTCCAGCCATGAAAAGACTCATGGATATGGGTAAAAAAGACATGGCCACAACTGAAACAATCCCCATCCAAAGAAAGTATGGCTTGGTTGTGAGCATTGAAAGATAGACAAAAGTCGCTGAAACAAATATGATGGATGAGGCCACTGCCTGGGCTATGTAGAAAGATGGAATCAGGTCCCTGTTCCTGATGGATGAAGTAAAGAGGAAATCCCTGTCGGCCTCGTTAATTGATATGCCTCCGAAAAGCGTGGCGGGAAGAAGGAAAACTGAAAATATGAATCCCAGGTAGTACTGAGGTATAATCCCACCTGAGGCAAATCCCAGGCCCAGTGCTATCAATGAGTAAACAAAAACCAGGCAGACAATAAGCATAAACGATTTTGAAAATCTTGTCCTTAATAACAAAATCAGTAATTTAAGGAACATTTCTCATCAATTCCGAGATAACAATTTCCATGGACTTCCCTGCAGATTCCATCTCTTCAAGTTCTTCCAGTTTTCCGTCCCAAACTTTTTGCCCCGATGAAATAATAATTATTCTTTCAGTAAGCCTTCTGGCGATGGAAAGAATGTGTGTGGAAATGATGAAGGAACTCTTCATATTTTCAAAATATTCAAAAATAGCTTCCTGGGTTGGAATGTCAAGATAGTTCAGAGGTTCATCCATTACACAAAACGATGGATTATGAATTATGGATAGTGCAAGACAGAGTTTTTGCCTGTTCCCCCTGGAAAGAGAAAGAGGTTTTTGTTTTTCATATTTCTTCAGGTATAACTGTGAAAGAAGATCCTCAATTCTTTCGTCAAGGTTCCTTGTCTGCCTGATGGCCCCTATGTATTCCATATTCTCCCTTACAGACAGGTTCAGGTAAGGGCTTGGATCCTCCGGTAGATATCCTATGTGGGCCTTTGCCTTCATGGAGCTTGGCAACATTCCATAGATTCTCACCCTGCCAGAGTCAGGCCTCATCAGCCCGCATATGATCTTCAGGGTTGTTGATTTTCCAGCCCCATTTTCACCAAGAAGTGCAACTTTCTCCCCGTCCTTTATTGTAAATCCAAGGTGGTTAACTGCAATGTTTTTCCCAAAAGATTTAGTGACATTATCAAAGGCCAGGGCTTCCAAATTTCCGACATCTCTGCCCTGTAAGGATTCCACCATAAAATTGTTAACGTAGTCATGAATAAATACTTTAACGATTTTAGTTTTAGATTAAAATCGGTGTGATAAAAAAGAATTTTCAGAGGTTCCAGAAATTTATATTATTTGTATGTAAAATGTTTCTCTACATATTCTAAAATTTTTACCTGAAAAATTAAAAAAAAATTATGCAAATTCCACTGTGGCTGTCCCCAGTATTGCAAGATCTTCCTTGTAACCGTAAACCTCCTTGAAGACGAATATGGCAGTGATGAGTCCAGCCAGTGGGGCCAGTGTTATGAGAAGTGTTGAAGGTCCAAGCTTAAATGAATCCACCAGCGATGGAAAGAATGTTATTGAAAGAAAAGCCGGAAGTTCTGAAATAAAATTGGTTATTCCTACAGATCTTCCCCTGAACTCGGTATCAGAAACCAGTGCCTGTGAAGTCAGGATAGGTTGGGAATTCCAGTGGTTTCCCCATACAAACATGAACATGGAAAATGGAACCAGTAAATATTCTCCCTCGATGAGAAACAATCCGGAAAGCACCAAAGAAACAATCGTGATGATATATCCTGAATAGCTGAGGCCTCTAAGTCCCAGGCGCGGGAGTAGTACCGGTCCCAGGTATCCTGCAGGTATTCCGAAGGAATAAACCAGGATAATGATCATCCTCTGGATTTCAGGGGATGAAATACCCAGTTTTCCAATGATGAACGGAATGAAAAATGCGAATGTTCCAATTTCAATTGTGCTGGCAGCTCCAGAAACCCAGGTAAATAACGTGGTTTTCCTCTTCAGGCTGTCAATGAACAGGTCAGATATTTTCTTCTTTTCCACAGTGTTGGAAGAAATCTTTTTCCAAAGTGTTGTTTCCTTTAATTTAAAAGAATAAGACAATCCTACAGCGGCTGGAATAGCCGAGATAATCAATGGATATTTCCAGATATAGGAAGTGGGGCCTCCCCTTGTAAGCATGTAAAGCACTACAAAGTTTATGGAAAGAATTGAGATTGAAGCCATGAGGGTATTTAGTGAACCCGTATATTCCCTGTCTCCGATTTTTGAAGTCTCCATTATGTATGCGTACACGTTTGCAATGTCAGCCCCTACTGCAATTCCGGCAACCAGCCTGGAACCTATGAACCACATGAAATTAGGAGAAAATACAGAAACAAGTGCTGCCACTATGAACACAAGCATATCTACCTGGAAAATCAGCTTTCTTCCGAATTTGTCGGTGAAATAACCTCCAATAAGGGAACCAATGGCTGCTCCCGCAAACACAATTCCAGTTACAAAGCCAAATGATAAAGAGTTCAGGTGAAAATAGGAACTAACGAAAAGATTTGTTTGTGGAATGAGGAAAACATTCCATTCGTCCACGATCAGTGAAATCAGCATGGCATAAGTTATTCCTCTGTAATTCCCAACCATTTTATTTTCATAATTATGCAATATGTTAACCTAATTCCAGATTTATGAATTCTATTTATACGTTCTGTTATGAAATATTATTATTCATTAAAGCTTTATAAATAAATGAATGGAAAAAAAAACATACGTGATTAGGATATTGAACCATGCCTATAGACAGGGAGAGCATCCTATCGACACCAGTTAAAGACAATCATCTGAAAGCAGACACATCTTTGTATGAACTAATGGAGCAGTTCTCAACTTCAGGTGGTTTCACCTCTTCAAAGGTTTCAGTGGCCTACGGAATCATGAAAGATATGTTAACTGAAGAGAACACTACTTTTCTATCATTTCCAGCAGATATCATATCAACGGGAACCAGGGGCATCATTAATGATATGGTGAAAAAGAAGCTTGTTGATGTGATCATAACAACTACTGGAACTCTGGATCACGACATTGCCAGATCCTTCAGGGACTATTACTGTGGTTCCTTCGATTATCCGGACAGGGAGCTTAAGGATCTTGGTATAAACAGGCTGGGTAGCGTTGTGATACCTGACGAATCCTATGGCGAAATCATGGAAGAATTTATGCAGGAAAAACTCAAGGTGCTATATGAGGAAAAGAAGGTGTGGCCATCATGGGAGATCATTTACAGAATTGGACTGGAGATCAAAAATGAATCATCTATCCTATACAATGCTGCAAAGAATGGAATAAAGATATTTGTACCGGGAATAACAGACGGTTCATTTGGTTCCCAGCTATGGTCTTTCAGGGAAATGCACAAGGATTTCATGGTTGATGTTCTGCAGGATGAGCATGAACTATCTGACATTGTATTTGATGCAAAGAAATCCGGTTCTCTTATGATTGGTGGAGGTATATCCAAGCACCACACCATCTGGTGGAATCAGTTCAGGGGCGGACTGGATTATTCTGTTTATATCACCACTGCGCAGGAATTTGACGGTTCATTGTCAGGGGCAAAACTGGAGGAGGCCATCTCATGGAAAAAAATCAAACCAGATGCCAGATTTGTAAATGTGTATGGTGATGCCACGGTTCTTCTGCCTTTGCTTATAGCTCCATTCCTATGAGGTTTTTCAGAAAATGATTTATTCCATGGGGGGATCAAAAAAACATGATTGACAAACCGAATGTCGAAATAGAGAAGCTCAAGGAATATATTATGGTAAACAGGTCATACTGGCTCCATGAGAACAAGGATGGAACCATTGAACTCCATTTTTCTCCACAAATGCCGGAAGCATTGGCACATCTTCCTGACGGCCAGCCGGTTGAACACATCATGGCAGGTTTCATTGATGAAAATAAAATATATTTTACGAGTTTCCGTACCATCAGTTCACTGGGAGAAACGGTGACAGAACTTGATGGTGTTGATGATCCCGTAATGCTCTGGCTTCAGTTTATTTGAGAGATTTTGAACAGTATTTAAGTCATGGCTCATTATAAATATCTTGTTTAAATGTGGTTCGGTGCAAGATTCAAATATTTCTAAAAATCCAGGTAATCTGGATCAAAAAAATAATTCATACCTGACACCAGTTGCAGCTTCTTTTATTGGATGGCTGATGGATGGATATGTTTCAATTGGTTTTGTTCTGGTAGCTATCACATTGTCAAACTTACTATTCCCGCCTTCTTATCACGAATACGCACTTCTCTCAATTTTCCTAATTCTCCCGCTTGGTGCTTATGCGAGAATCATTGGATCGACCGCACTTGGGAACTTTATTGGTGACAGGTACGGAAGAAAAACTCTTCTGGTTTATTCAATCATAGGATTTTCCACATTTTCTTTCCTCATAGCATTCATTCCTGTGTATTCACAGGTTGGGTGGTTCTCACCTGTGATATACTATATTCTGACTGTGTTTGTTGGAATATTTGCAGGCGCAGAATATTCCGGAGGTGCTGCCATGTCAATGGAAAACGTGCCTCAGGAGAAGAGGGTTCTGGTTGGTTCCTTCGTACAGAGTGGATATGGTGCAGGATATTTTGTCGTAGCCATTGTCCTTGGAACTCTTCAGGGGCCGTTGAACATTTCACCAGACTGGGCCTGGAGATATATGTATCTGACTGCCATAATTCCTGGAATTATAGCATTGATTCTCAGGATGTTAATCAAGGAAACTGACATCTTCCAAAAAATTGAAAAGGAAGGGAAACTGGAAAGAGTTCCTATTTTCGGCGTTTTAAAGCAGTACAGGGATTTCCTTCCTGTTCTTGTTCTCATTTGTGGACTTCTCTTCGTAAATGCCATGACCTTCAATTATTTCTACTTCATTTTGGCAGATGTGTACAGCATTTCCCCATCCGTGGGTGATTTCTACATAGCCATAATTAATCTCGTCTCTCTCTTTGGCGTCTGGTTTGGTGGATTTGCAGGATTAAAAATATTCAAACGCACAAGCCATCTCACTCTATTCTCTCTCTTATTCGCAGTAATTCTGATTCCATCCTTCGTTCTTGTCCAAATTTCAGGTATAAATGCACTCATTGCATTCTGCATGATAGCATTTTTCGAGGCAACTATATTTGCATCCATTCCCGCTTTCCTGGCTGAGACATTCAGCAAAACCCACAGGACTTCCGGTATTGGAGCTATATATAACCTGGGATCCCTACCTGCATCATTCGGTCTGGCAATCATAACAGCAATACTCCTTTTCAACAATCATTTCCTCATGGTATGGGAACTTCTGGTACTACTGGGATTGGTGGTAATGCTCGCGGGAGTATTTACTTCCAGGGAAACATATAGCAGGGGATATGACAGGATAAATAATTAAAAATAATTTTTTATTTAAATAAATATAGATATATTATTACCTGAAACAAACAAATTTTTAAATTTCTTTATGAAAAAACCTAAATATAATTATCACATAGTAATTAAAAATAGTAGCAACTAAAATCTTCAAAATTACCCGGGAGTTAAACATGTGATAGACAAGGATCCTGTACTTGAGGCTATCTGGGAAAGAAATTATCCTGGATCGATGCGCCGATTCATTGATATTCCCAATATAACGTTATATGCTCTCCTTAAGAATTCGTGCCAAATGTATGGAGAACGGATTTTTGTATCATACTTGGGCAGGAAATTTACTTATTCTGAAATATTGACTGAAGTTGACAGATTTGCATCTTTCCTTCATGAAAAGGGGGTTAAGATGGGAGATTCAGTGGCAATACTTTTACCAAACTGTCCTCAGTTTATTATTGCACTGTTTGCCATAGTAAAACTTGGAGGTACAGTTGCACCCATGAATATACTGTTTACCGAAAACGAGATCAGGGAGAGATCAAGGGAAACGCAGAGCAAGATTTTCATCGTAATGGAAGATCTAATCCCCAGGGTTATGAATATTTTTTCCACAGAACTAAAACACCTTATTATCGTGGACAAGGAGGCATACAAAGGGGGAAACGTCTTTTCAACCGTGATGAAGCGTATGTCGAACCTTGTAGAATCCAGGCTTACCAATGTAAATATACATTATATGTCAGAATTAAAAAATGAATTTGTATCGGTGGAAGAGGAAAAAATAGATCAGTCAAAGGCTGTCGGGGTTATAAGTTTCACATCCGGTGCAAGTTCAGTGCCCATAGGAGTTCTTCTGACGCATACAAACCTTATTTCAAATGCGTACCAGATCAGGGAATGGGCCCAACCCATACCTAAAGACTCTCTTTCCGTAGTGGTAGGCGCACCATTCCATCATGTTTATGGACTGGTCTCAGGAATCATTTCACCCATACTCATGGGATCAAGAATTATTATCATAGAGGATTTTTCAGACACACTGGAAGCACTTTCCACTATCTCCAGGGAAGGCAACGTATTTTTCCCGGCAATTCCATATATGCACAGGGAGATTTTTAAGGCGATTAACCAGCGACAGCCTTCAGTCAGTTGCGTTGCAGCAATGGTATCTGGAGGTTCCCTCTCCGTGGAAAATAGTGGAACTGAAGATTCCAGTAAGAGATCTGAATATCTTGAAGGTTACGGAATGTCTGAGGCAAGCTCATCTATTTCATTTATGCCGGTCTCATACAATGTTTACAAGGAGAACTCAGCTGGCCTGCCCTTACCCAACACTTCTGTAAGGATAGTTGATACAAAAACAGGAAAGAGTTTTGTCCCCATAGGAGAACCTGGAGAACTCATAGTAAAAGGCCCGCAGATCATGCTGGGATATTGTCAGAATCCCATGGCCACTAACAAAAATATAAGGGAAGGATGGCTTTTTACAGGAGATATTGCCAGTATTGACAATGATGGGTTCATTTTCATTCACGGGAAAAAACATGACGTATTTACTTCCAACGGATTTCTTGTCTATCCGTCAGAGGTTGAAAAAGTGATCATGGGAAACAAGAATGTTGAGGAGGTTGCAGTTCTTGGTTATAAAAAAGAGGATATTTACTATATCAAGGCGTTCATTGTCCCCAAGAAAGGGGTAAAAGTAACAGAAGCAGAGATATTGACCCTTTGCAACAGATCCCTGGCAGATTATAAGATTCCAAATTCCATCGAATTTGTGGAATTTCTTCCCAAGAATGCGCTTGGGAAAATCATGAAAAAACCACTTATGGAAAGGGTCATGGCGCAATGAATATGATTATATACAATCCGCTAATTTTCACCGGAACTTATAATGCCTGAGAACCTCTCTAATCTTGCGGATAAAATTCATTCCTGCAAAAAATGTCCAAGACTCGTTGAATTCAGGGAAAGTGTGCTTAAGGATTCAAAAAAATTTGAAGGAGAAGTATTCTGGAGAAAACCCGTATCCGGTTTTGGAGACATCAACGGGAAAATAATGATAATCGGTCTGGCCCCTGCAGCTTCCGGGGCCAACAGGACCGGAAGGCCATTTACCGGAGATAAAAGTTCAGAATTTCTGGTATCCTGCCTGCATGAAGCGGGAATTACCACTCAGCCAGATTCTGTTTCAAAGGAAGACGGGCTTGCTTACACCGATTCGTTCATAACATTGGCAGTCAAATGCGTCCCACCGGACAACAGGCCAGATAATATCGAAATAAAAAACTGCCTCCCTTATCTCTGCAGTGAAATGGAAATGATGAAAAATCTGAAAACAGTTATAGTTCTGGGTGGCCTTGCATTTAATTCATTACTTTCATGTTTGAAATCAAAGGGAATTGAGACAGGAAATGTCAAATTCAGCAATGGAGGGGAATACGATTTCAACGGATTGAAGGTTTTCTGCGTATATCATCCAAGCCCGAGGAATGTAAATACAGGCAGGATAACCAGGGAAAAATTCATGGAAATAATTATAAAAGCTGTGAATTCGCCTTAAAAAACTACCTGGAAACAACCCTGATTACATCAGAATCCTTCAGTTCGTGCGTTTTTCCAAGTATCATCCTGGTTCTTCCATCCACCGCCCTTATGAATCCATTTCCTATGTCTGTATGAACAGCAAAGGCCAGATCTAGGGCAGTTTCACCCTTCTTCATGATGAATGCGTCTGGAAGTATGTTTCCATCCTTGTCGCACCATTTTCCATCGTCATACACCGGGTAAACAACAATATTTTCCATCCTGTTTTTTACCAGATCGGTCAGGACATCCTGTATTCTCACCAGTTTACCAGCCCTGTATTCGTTCCTTATTTTTTCCAGGGCAAGTGATTGTTTTTCATTTGCTTTGGGGGTTGGCTCTATGGAATCCATATCGGTGATTAATCCAAGGCTGTATGCTCTCTGGATGGAAAGTTCGTAATCTGCAGATATGACTCTTAAGCCGCTGTTTATGAGTTCGCTGGTATCATGAATAAGATCGCCTTTGTTTACAACTCTTTCCATGGGCCTGATGACAGTCATGGCAGTTCTTGAGAACTCCGTCATTTCATCGTTTCCCCAACTATTCAGTAATTCAGGAAAATTGCCACTGTTCAGTATCTTCCTGATTTCAGGCTGTCCAATCCCGAAGAATCCCACTTTCTGAATGAGTTTTTCTTCCAGGGGCCCATTCATATGTGAAACTTTCCTGCAAAATTTTTCCCATTCGGAACCCAGTCTGGATGCAAACCATATAATGATTTCATTCTCTACTTCCTGTGCCTCATTTGTTAACTGATCCACAGGAATCCTTTCCTTTTCCTGGTTAAATGGATTGATGAGGTTAATCATGGCTGAAGCACCCCTTATGGAATCCATGAACTGGTTTCCCATGCCTTTTCCCTGCCCTGAACCTTCAATCAGTCCAGGTATGTCTAAAACATCTACAGGGACATATCTTCTCCCGGAAAAACATTTACCGTGTTTGGGGCTGCATTCATGTTTTAATTCCAGGTGGGGGCATTTTGTGACAATATAGGATACTCCCCTGGTGGTTTCTGTGGTGGTGAACTGATAGTCACCAATGGCCACAGTGGTGCCTGTCATTGCTGAGAACAGTGTTGATTTACCCGCATTAGGTTTTCCCGCTATTCCTACGGTAATTTCCATGGATTATTTTTTTCCGGTGGATTTGGTGCCGCTTATGGCGCGCATATCATAATTCTTAGGGCAGTCAACCTTTCTTTCAATCTTTGAAATCTTCACCTTAACATCTTCCCTGTTATGAAGAAGGTTGCATTTCTCAATGAAATCACAAGTTATGTAATCACAGTCCATTCCCCCTATGTTAAGGGTTGAACCCTCCTGAACCCTGTTGTCATACGGAACAATGAATTCTTCCATGGCCTCCTCCACCGATACAACCCTGACCATGTCATGGTTGAAAATCTTGCAGGGATGCTCTTTTTCACGGACTTCATTGATCCTGTAGGTTTTGCCTTTTTCCAGTGTAAAACAGGCCCCTTTGACCTTGCAGTCAGAACATACCTGCAACGGTGTGATATACCTGAAAACATTTCCTACCTCTGCCTGATCCAATCCTATAAGTGTTACCTTTGATGCCATGTTATCTACCTGTGTTCATTCGATGATGTTTGTTATTTTCAGGGCAGATTCTGCTGCGTGGAAGCTAAGGTCAACTTCTCCTAGGATTGTAAATCTTTCTGGTCTTATCCTGTGGGCGGTCCTTAATGCCTCGATCATTATATGATCATTTATTCCATAGTCGCTGGCCCTGGTTGATATTCCTATCTTCCTGAACACATTTTCCATGGCTTTCCAGTCCTTTCCATGAAGGAAAAGCGAGACAATGCAACCGAGAGCAACCTGTTCACCGTGTATTGCAGTACCTGGGGCCAGCATTTCGAGAGCATGCGCAATAAGATGCTCACTTCCGCTGGCAGGTCTGGATGATGCTGCAATTGCCATTGAGGTTCCAGATGCCAGAATCTGTTTTGTTACAAGCCAGACAGACTCTTCCACCTCCGGCATAATAAGGTGTGCTCTTTCCACAAGTTCCTTTGAAGCGTACTCCGCTATGGCAGCAGCACTGCTGCTGAATTCTTCCCCTTTAATCCTGTTTGCAAGTTTCCAGTCCAGGAGTGCTGATTCGTTTGATATGACATCAGCTGCTCCGGCTTTTAAATATCTGTATGGGACTTTTGACATAATGTATGTATCCGCGATAATAGAAATTGGCATTACTGCCTCTTCTGAAACAGACCATTTCCCTCTCTTAATGGATGCCCTTGGTGAAGCGATACCATCATGGCTTGGGGTGGTCGGGATGCTGATTAATGGAATGTTCAGGTTATAAGCCGTCTTTTTTGCAAGGTCAATTTTGCTTCCTCCCCCTGCTCCAATAACAATGCCTGCACCATATTCCTTTATTTCCGCATTAACCCTGTTCAAATTCTCCTCATCAGCGCTTTCACAAATAAAAATTGAATTCTCAATGGATGCGTCCTCCAGAAGATCCGCTATTTCCTTTCCGGCTATCTTGTATGTATTGTGCCCTGTGATAATGGCCACATTGCCTTTCATAAGGTTTTTATTCACAACATCAGGTACTTTGTTTATAACACCATGCCCGACATATACCTCTCTGGTGAATTGCATAAATCTGAATTTGTCGAACTCCATCCTGATCAGTTCTGCATTACATGTTATCTTTCGATATAAAGATTAACGATCCTTGTTTCGACAAAAAGATGAGATTTGGAAACAAATATTCGGGTGCCGGGATTTGAATAATAAGTCTAATGCGGTAACATTCTAAATATAATGCAAAAAATCTGTTCTATGATTTATAAAAATTCCATAGAAGATGAACTCAGATCAGCACTGCAAAAAGCAAGAAGAGGGCAGGAATAAAAAGAAGGTACAATATCATCCATTCAGAAAATACCCTGCATCACCTCTTTGCCCAGAAGGCTACTGAGTCACCCCCCGGGGAACATGATGGATCCATGGCTCAATGCAGACATGGACAAAAGTCCCCTTATTGGGAAAGGATCAGGATACTGCCATTCATATAGCATGCTTGCCATCTCAAAATGAATTTTTCGACATTCTTGTTAGTCCTACACATTTAGTCATTGATCAAACTGTGCGAAATATAGATATACAAACTTCAGATTCAATGAAGAAACAGTAAATACGCATAATATATGATATTAATGAATATATGTAAAATAATTTTATATAATATAAATGATTATGAATTTATGGAGGATAAAAACAGTAAAAGATTGAAAACATACCTGAAAAGGCCTGTTGTCATAGCAGTTGTAATTGTTATGGTTTCAGTTTCAATATTTTCAGCATACGTCATCATGACACCAAAGGATTCATACCACAATCCTAACGTATCTTTCCAGGTGTCATTCTCTGGAAATCCATCACCTGCAGTGATTCCCGCCCTTTCCGGACAAAATTCCATCTCTTCTTCGTCCCCTTTTTACTCATACAACATGTCCAATGTTTCTGTGAGGGTGTTTGGCATTTCGCCATATCTTGAGGTTCAAGGATCACAGTCCGTAACTAACAATGGATCATACATTGAACTTTTCAACGCATCTCATGCGAGTCAAAGTGGAATGATAAATGGTGCTCTCAGTTCATCATTTCTTAATATCATCACAGAGTATTCTACACTGTTTTCAGGAAACAGCGGAAAAAACATGATCCAGTCGCTGGATGTGGATGCACAGTACCAGTTTGCATATCAGGGAAAAATGTATGTGTACAGGTATTACAACACCCTTCCCTTTTCTCCACTGTCTCACAAATTCAATACAGGGTTATACGCATACACTTTCCATCTTGACATGGGTTTCAACATGAACCAGAAGCCGGTGGTGTTCAACATGAGCAACGCCACTACCAGTTTCATTCATGCTAAAAATGCTGGGCAGATTGGCCCTCCAGGAGGAAACCTGAACTGTGAGAATAGTGTGAGCTCAAAGGTCACAACATACTGGGGCCCATACATAGTCAATGCAGCACAGATAACAAATGGCTATGGTATGACTGGAGTGGCAGAAACGATTAAATACATAAGTTCTGGATGGGTGAATACCACAAGCGTTCAGACCTGCGACCAGTCAAGCAGCGGAACTATTGTTGGTTCGAATACCGCATGGGGAACTGGGAAGAACGTGTCCTTTGACTTCTCATCAATTGGAGTGGAACCTCAAAGTAGCCGTATCAGCCATAATAACCCACAGACTAACATCTCCATGGCAGTATTGCAACATTTCGAGTATGGCATCATTTTTCAGGTAATCAAGGTCTTTCATGTTGACGGGAGCTACTGTGAATATATCGGAACATACAACCAGACCACGGTGAAAGTACTGAACGGAAACAATGATTCTCTTGACATTTATACTGGTTCTCCTACCAAAGCCTATAACCTGCCATCAAACTTTACATCGAATGTAACATTGATTAACAGGTATGTGAATGATACTGGGTACATCTTATACACAATCTTCGCACATAAGATCATAGACACGGTAAACGTGCCCGAAGGAGGGCAAACTAACACATTCAACTACGATTTTCAATCTGGAACATTCAGTACCTCTTCAACAAATTACATAAAGGCAATGGAAGAAAGCTTGAATGCTTCGCAAGGAGGAGGTATTAACGCATTCATGTCAGGAAATTATGCATTGGGAGTCGCAGGCCTCGGAATAGATATTGCATTGATCGGGTTGGCATTAGCTATACCAACGGGAGGAGTTGGATTGGCGGTGGCCGCAGTTGGATTAATCCTGGCAGGCATCGGGCTTGCCCTTTCAGCGGCACAGACGGCCACTGTTACTTACACATTTACATGGCAAACTTCATCATTTTCTGATATAAATTTGCAGAATTTTGCGACAGGTCAAGATCCAGGGTTCACTACATACTTTTACAGTACACAGGCTGTAACATGGGAGTTTCCCAACGGTTCATCCGCAGAGGTAAACATGCCAAATCCGTACATCAACATGATTGCTCTTTGATATATAAAAATAAATTTATCACAACTCTTTTTTTTTAAAAATATTGGAAGGAGATCTCTCAAGGAAAAAGAAAACGATGTTTGATACTGCAGTAACAAAAATAAAGAATACTGTTTAGATCAAGCCAAAAACGTATGCTAGGATTAATGTACCTCCGGCTATGAGAAAATAACCGAATATTAACGTGTAGTCAATCTTCTTCTTGGAGGAATACATATTTATCTTATCCCATTCCTATATTTATCGTTTTCTTCTTCTTTGTGGAGTACCACAGCAATTCCACCGCTTAGCATGGCAACTCCTATCCATGTCCAGCCTGCCAACCCCTTTGTAAACCCAAACAAATTGATAATACCTTTTGCAGCAGGTATTGAAAATACCTCAAAAGCTGCAAGGAGTGACAAGAGGAAAATCCCACCAAGTACATGCATCGACCCGATATGGACACCGTAGGATACTCCCAACGGATGTGAAAAAATATGGAGAGGGGAGATCAGTTCAGGAGTCCGGTGTCCAATTATTGGTTTCACCCTCCTTTCATCGGGTTTACTTTGCCTTTTTTTGAATGGGAATTTTCCCAGCATAAACTGCCGCTTATTTCTCCATACATAAGAAGGGATGTTCTTATGAATGGGGAGGAAACAAGAAAACCCAACAAAGATTGAACATTTGTTTAGATAGCTTGTTCTCTGTAAGTTCTTCATTCTTTTTTTGGAAGAGTTATACGAGCCCCCCAAGAATATTGAGAAAGGATGGAAAACTGACAACCCATTCTCATAATGGTATTTAGTTTTAGAATTGTTGTTTGAAAAACATTCTTTGAATGAAATATTATTGATAATTCCTAAATAAAAATAATGATAAAAATATATTTATAAATCAGGAGATCTCTATTAAATAATAACTACATAATTTAGCAGGTTAAAATAATACGCATCGGATCTTTATGGTTATGCGGGTGCCGGGATTTGGACCCGAGGCACGAGCTTGGCAAGCTCGCGTGTTACCAGGCTACACCACACCCGCTTTTCTCAAAATCCCTGATATCTGCATAATGGGGAAAGGGATTGCTATGGGATTTTTTGTGTTATAACATTGAATAATATAATCATTTCCATGGGCTTTATCTTTCAAAACTTAGGATTTAGCCATTATTTTAGAAACATCTATATCATGAATACGGTATTGTAGCCAGGAACAAATGGAATCACCCGAACAGTTTATGAAAAGGTACGAATCTGCCGCAAATTCCAGGAATTATAACCTGGTTGAGGAATTCATAGGCCAAAATGCTATTTTCTGGTTCAGCGATGGTACATTCATTGGAAAAGACAAGATCAGGAAAGCCTTTGAAAATACATGGGAACAGATCAAGGATGAAAAATACCTGCTCACTAATTTGAAATGGATAATAGAAAATAACGATTATGCAGCATGCGTGTACAATTTCAGGTCGGAGGGCTATATTGATGATAAACTGACTGTTGCTGAAGGAAGGGGTACCACCATTCTCAGATTAATTAACGACGGGTGGCAGATTTTACATGAGCATCTCAGTATAGGGCCATGATTTTCCAAATTAGCCTTCCAATTTAAGTTAATACTTTTTTTACGATTTCATAAGGAGAGTACCACGAAAATTTCCACTATTGTTTCATTTGCAAAAATAAAAAAGTGTGTTTTTACACTTTGCCAGTCACGGGCCCACCGGGATTCGAACCCGGGTCTTCGGCTTCGAAGGCCATCAGGATATCCTGGCTACCCCATGGGCCCAGGTCACATATGACTCACTTCAATTTACATTTTATCTTGACGGGTAAAATATACGTTGCTAAAGATTATTGACTGGTTTCATGCCCCGTTCAATTTCTGCTCAAAAATATTGAGGTCTCTTATCCTGTCAGATCTTTTATCCTGAAGGGAGTTGTTAATTATATAATAAAGAGGAAGGCCTTCGAATCTTTCAATCTGCTTAAGATCTTTCTTGGACTTCTCAGGTTTCAATCCTGTCAATGAATAATATGTCACTGCTCCCAGTGAATATATGTCTGAATCTATATACACGGTTCCTTCGTTCAACTGTTCAGGTGCGGAAAAATTCTCTGTACCTATCCTGCTACCCTTGATCCTGTAAAAGTCATTTTCCTCAGGAATTCTTATGGATGTGCTGAAATCTATGATCTTGGGAATTCCTTCTGAAAGAATAATGTTCAAATGGCTGATATCCCTGTGAACAACCCTTCTTGATCTAAGATAACTGAGTGCAGATAAGACTCCTTTGCATACATTGGTTGCAAGTTCATAACTGTAGTCCACATCTTCAACCTGTTCTTTCAGGCTGGTTCCATAAATCTTTTCCATTACAAGAAATGGCTTATTGCCCCTGGTTCCGCTGTCTACATACTTAACCACATTTGGATGAATAAGCAGTTTCATGTTCTCGATTTCGCTCAATACCTGTATATTCATCGGGTCTGTTCTTCCTGCATTGAATTTTTTTGGTACCTTTATAAGAACCTCATTGCCTCTCGAATCTAATGCGTCAAAAATATCTCCCATTCCGCCGCTGGCAAAAAAACCTTTTACTTCATAATTATCCTTATGACCGGCGAAAACTTCCACTTCATTTTCCATTCTTCATCCTAATTACATTCAGATAAATGTTATTATCGGTACAACTGAAATTTTACCTATCCTTATATATATTGATTTTACATCATTGATTTATATGATGCCCAACGGGATACCAGAAAATTCAGAAGTAGTAAATTTCGAAGTAGAAGATGAACCCAGATGGGTAAGAGTCAAGCTTGAGGATGGTTCTGTCATCCAGGTAAAGATGGAAATTGTGGGTATTTTAAAAGCTGGAAACCAACCTGACACCGGTCTTCCGGTTTACATTCTGCAGGCACAAAACATAATCAGATTGAACCAGGTACCCAAGGAACTCATCAAAAGGGGAATCCCTGAAAAGAACAAGGGGTCTGATGGAGCACTCTACCGATAAATCAAGACATGAATCTGATGCCAGAGATATTCAAATTCTGGATATTCTTAGCAGAAATTCCAGACTCTCTAATTCTGAAATAGGGAGAATAATGAATCTTTCAGAGGGTACTATCAGGAAAAGAATTTCAAAACTGGTGGATTCAGGAGTTATAAGAAAATTTACAATCCAGTTGGGGAAAAGCCAGAGTGAGGCCATAATACTGATCAAATATTCACATGCTGAGAAGAATACAGTTTTATTAAAACTTAAAGAAATACCGGGGAACTTCTATGAAATATCAGGAAAAAATGATCTGGCCATGCTTGTGGAATATCATAATCTTGAATACCTGAACGAAATAGTGGATCGAATAAGATCCATTGAACAGGTTCTGGATACTGAGACTCTTATCCGCCTGAAGTAGGATTTAAGAATAAAATAGGAACTAAAAGTTATTTTTTTCTCTTTGAATAATAAAATAATTGCAATTCCCGGACTTGCGCACAAATAACTGCTTTTATCGCTCAAAAGTGTTAAATAGTAAGGTTAAATTGATAGCACAAGTGATTGCAATGGCCGAAGAAAACATAATCTACGTCGGAAAAAAGCCTACAATGAATTACGTACTGGCAATAGTAACCCAGTTCAACAGCAATATCGACAAAATTACAGTAAAAGCAAGGGGAAAAGCAATCAGCAAGGCAGTGGACATTGCTGAAATAACGAAAAACAGGTTCCTTCCAAAATCCTCTTATTCAAGCATCAGGATAAGCACTGAAAAGGTTGAGGGTGAACGCGGGGAGTCCAATGTTTCATCTATAGAAATTACAATTCAGAAGGAGTAATACCCAAATTTAATCAAATTTTTTCTTAATAAGATTAAATTGCATTGAAGTAATACTCCTCGGCTGATAAGATGAGTGATACTCTCAACCTCTCAATGGACCTCAGTGGTAAGTTATCCCTGATAAATAGCAGGATTGAAGAGGTTCTGATTACAGACAACTCTGATTTGACACAGATGTCCCTATACAATATCAGGGCTGGAGGTAAGCGATTAAGGCCATTGATAGTCCTGCTGGCATATGAAATGAACACCGACAGGGATATTTCTTATGCTCTGGATCTCGCAGTTGCGTACGAATTGATGCATTCTGCAAGCCTCATTCATGATGACATAATTGACGAAGCTGAGGAAAGAAGGGGCCAGCCAGCATTACATAAAAAATATAACATTCAGGACGCCATTGTTACAGGCGATTTTTTATTTTCAGTCGCCTATCGGCTGGGAGCAAAATACGGCAATGACGTATCCGACACTGTGGCCATGGCTGCACGGAAACTGGCAGAAGGACAGATTACTGAGTCCAGAAATCTTGGAAACCTGAACATAACCGAATCAATCTACAAGAATATTATCACCAATAAAACAGCATACTTCTTTGGTGCTGGTGCAAGATCTGCCACAATTGCAGCTGGCGCAGATTTGGAGACACAAAAAAACATGTTCAAATTTGCCTATAATATTGGAATGGCTTTCCAGATCACAGATGATATACTGGATATAGTGGGTAAAGAGGAATTGATAGGAAAGCAGACCTTCATGGATTTCAAGCACAGTGCCTTGACACTTCCGATGATTTTTGCATTAAGGGGAAAGGAAAGCGTGGACACTGTGAATTTAAAGAATGTCATACGGGGAACCAGAACAGATATTGAAAGCATCAATGCTGCAAAAAATTTCCTTGTGGACTGTGGAGCTGTGGACAATTCACTGGAATTGGCAAAACACTACATAGATGATGGAATTGGTGCTATGAAGCAGGCAAAGAACTCTCCAAATCTTCAGACACTTTTTGAGATTGCGTACAGTATAATTAGCAGAATAAGGGCTTAAAATGCAGAGAATAATACTTTTCACGGGAAAAGGAGGTGTTGGAAAAACCAGCGTTTCGGCTGCCACTGGCATTAGTTGTGCAATGGAGGGAAAGAAAACCCTTATAATTTCCACAGATCCTGCACATAGCCTTAGAGACGCATTTTTGATCGATACTTCCCCTGAACCTGTGAAGGTCATGGAAAATCTGGATGTCCAGGAAATCAGCACTACTGATGCAATAAAAAAATACTGGGACAAGCTGAAAATATATCTTACAGCACTTATGAGATCACAGGGAGTTGAAGGAATCGCTGCAGAAGAAATTGCAACTCTTCCAGGATTTGATGAGGCTTCTCAACTGCTCTATATTCTATACTACATGGAAAAGGGTGACTATGATGTAATTATAATGGATACAGCTCCCACTGGAGAATCTCTTAAATTATTATCATTCCCTGAAGCCCTGTCATGGTACATGGAAAGAATATTCCCCATCAGCAGGAAAACTGCAAAGGTTGTCAGGCCTTTCGTCAAGCCATTTTTAAATATCCCACTGCCCGATGATAACGTATTCCAGAGCATAGAGGAACTGTATTCAAGAATGAGGGACGTAAGGAAAATACTCACAGACGAAAAAATTACCACCATAAGGCTGGTGAGCAATCCTGATACCATGTCTTTCAACGAGACAAAACGAGCATACACCTACCTGATGATGTACGGATACAACGTAGATTCCATAATTGTAAACAAAATATACTCTGAGACTTCAGGCAACTTTCTGGCAAAATGGAGAGAATCCCAGGCAATTATACTTCGGAATATTGAAGAATCGTTCTCCGACATAAAAATACTGAAGGTCTTTATGAATGATATTGAACCGACAGGCAACAATCTTCTTATGGAAATGGGAAAGGAAATATACGGTGATTTGAAACCTTGGGATATCCTCTCCGATCTGCAACCTCCTGTGGAATTTATATCAAAGAAGGACAAGTCCTTTATCAAGATGAAATTTCCATTTGTATCCAAAGAGAAATTGGAGCTCCATAACAGGGGCGGTGAACTTATAGTACAGGTGGAAAACTGGAGAAGAGTTTTTTTCCTGCCCCAGTCTCTCAGTGAAAAGACTCCTTCTAACGCAGAGTTTAATAACGGATTTCTACTTATTGAGATGATATAAGATGCCATCCAAAGAACAGGAAAAAAGAAATGGAAGGATCCATTTTGAACTTGACGTGGAATTTCCTGAATTCAAGGAAGGGGTTTCAGATATCCTCTCCGTGATGAAGGAAGCCGGTGAAGAGTTCATTAAAATGGGCAGGAAAATGATTGGTGCTGGCGAGGAAACTGCATCAAAGATGAAAAAAATTGAAATAAAGTAAGATATTTTTACTTCTTTTTTGAAAAATAAATATCCTCTAATGAGGGATTCTCAACTCTGATTGATGAAACTTCATATCCACTTTTCACCATGGCAGAATTAATCTGTTCCGGTTTTATGTTATTACCTGAATCAAGGCTAATTTCGAACTGGTTTCCAATCTGCCTTACTGTGCCATAGCCTTCCAGGAGTCCAAGCAGGTCTGCATCAGCGTTGGAAATAATAAGGTAAACTTTCCGCTTACCAGTTTTAGATATATTTTTAACATCTACCTGATCGTTTATTTTTCCGTTGCTGATGAAAATTACCTCATCAGCAATGCTTTCCAGTTCCTTTAGAATGTGAGAAGAAACGATGACTGTTTTACCACGGCCCTTCTCAAACGTGATCACATCATTGACCATTCTCATCCCATCGGGATCAAAACCATTGTAAGGCTCGTCCATAAGAATATTCATTGGATCATTCATTAAACTCATGGCCAGCATGCTTCTTCTCTTCTGCCCCAGTGACATTCTTCTAAGGGAGGATCTGACAAGCCTGCCATCAATGCCAAATCTCGCAAGCAATACTGTGGCCTTCTCCATGGAATCCTCCCTGCTTAATCCCCTTGTCTGGCCATAGTATGCAAGCATTTCTATAATTGGGCTATCACTATTTACAATTATTCCGTCAGGCATGAAGCCAATTCTTGTAAGTGCCTCTTTTCTTTCCCTTATACTTTCATATCCGTCGATAATTACACTGCCAGAATCAGGGTTCAATATTCCAGAAATGGTCTTTAGGAGGGTTGTTTTGCCAGCGCCATTCTCTCCTACAATTCCATAAATTTTACCAGTTTTCAACGTTCCTGATATATTAAAGATCCCGCTCTCACTATTTCCGTAAGTTCTGGTAAGAGCATTTAGTTCTATCATCAGGGATTAATGAAATTATAATTTAATATATTTCGCTTTTCAGTTCTTCAAGAAGAGAACCACTTATCAAAGCTGTTTCACTGTAATTTTTGTGTTTTGTTGATAAAAAGGCATTTTTGGATTTTTTGAACAAATCCGCATCTTCCTTTGTGAAATAAATTCTAAGGTATTGCAGTGTTGACTCAAGTGTTTCCGTGGATCTTCCCTCTTCAGGAGTGGCTCTTATTTCGTGATTACCGAATATAAGGTATACTGATTTTTCAATTCCTGAAAGCAATGGCATGGATTTCAGCAATTCCTTTTCATCACTGATCTCAATGAACATTGAAACACTCAGGAAATTTTCCTGAGGCAGCAGTGTATTGTAGGTTTCAACAAGATGTTTTGTTTCTGACGGATCTGTGACATTCTCCACAAACATCATCTCGTTAACCTGGTTGAGCACGGTTTCCATGTTCTCGAAAAGAAAGCTGAAATTTTCTGTGGTAATACGTCTCTTCTTTTTCAGTGCAATGACCTTTTCACGGTCTTCATTTATTATTTTTGAATAATCAGCAGGAGGAATAACATCCTCCACCCGTATAAAATTCATTATGATCACTTCACTGCTTCATTGAGGCAAGTGTCTTTTCATATTTTGTTGCATGGGACTTTTCTGCCTTGGAAAGGACCTCAAACCAGTGGGCAATCTCTTCGAATCCCTCTGTTCTTGCATCTTTTGCAAATCCAGGATACATCTGGCTGTATTCATACGTTTCCCCGGCAATGGCAGATTTCAGGTTCTGCTCAGTGGATCCAATTGGTTCTCCAGTAACGGGATCTCCAACAGGGGCCAGATACTTCAAATGGCCAAAGGCATGAGCTGTTTCACCATCTGCGGTGGATCGGAAAACCTGTGCAATTTCCTGATAGCCCTCTTCGTCTGCTTTAAGCGCGAAGTAAAGATATCTCCTGTTTGCCTGACTCTCTCCTGCGAAACCGGCCTTTAGGTTTTCAACTGTTTTAGATTTTACAAATTCCATATTTACTCACTATTTTCATGATTCATAATCCCTATATTTATTTATGCATTTTACTATCAACTGATTTTAATTATTATTAACTACTCATTCCAATGTACCTTTGCCTGAAAGGACTGTATATACTGCCACGTATGTAGGCACATCAACTATTCCTTCTATGATATATCTTCTTTTCATCAAATTAATAGTGAAAGGGGATTTAGCTTTTACAGTCATTTCTCCATTCATGAATGCTTCCGGTATGCTCTCATCAAGCGGGTTAAATTTTCCAAGATCCTCTATATTTATCCTCTTGACCATGAATCCGGTCTTTCCATGAAGGCTGTTAGGGAATCTGATAAGCCTGTGCGTATCTGTGGTGACAGGTTCATCTATTTCACAGGAAATTGAATTTTTTAAATTTAGAATTACCCTGTCCAGCAGTTCAAGTTCATCCTTTAACAGATTCCTGTATTTTTCCGGGCCATTTTTTACCAAGATTTTCTTTTTATTCATCAGCTTTAGGTTATTCCTGTCTTCATAATGTTTCCCAATCCTTTTAAGCAACGGATCTTCAAGTTCATTGGATTCCATGGCTATCCTTAATTCGTCAGTAAATAATGAATCAATCTCGTTTTTCCATCCGTTTCCGCTTGGAATTCCTAATTTGGCAACCTCTGTGAATTCCTTGGCCTTCAACCCTTCCCCTCTGATAAGATTTGAAATTTCCCTTCTCTGATCAGAATTAAGTTCCAGCATTCCCTCCTTGGTTACATGAACATGGTACCCCCTCCCTCCGGAAAAGAAAAGGGACATGGAATCCGCACTTATTCCAAGTTCTCCAACCAAAAAATGGTTAATAAGCCGATCTGTGTGCCTCTTAACCTCGTCAAGTGTTTCTTCATAACTCATGGATGAACTCCCTTCAATGTGATCAGCATCAAGATCAAAAATGAGTTCTGCACCCTGCCATTCTTTCTCCTTCATTATCCTTTCATCAGGTTTTTTATAAAAAGCCACAGAATTATAGAGATGTCTCGGGACATTTCTTATGGCAAATATTTTCATCCCGTTTCCAGAATTACCTGGATCAACTCTCTGATGGCGGATCATGGAACCCTTGAAAGGAATGTATCCTATCTCTCTCATGTTTAATTCATTGACATATAGATTCTCAACCCTGGAATAGTATTTGAGAAAAAGTGATCTCATTTTATCAGTTTCTGAATCATTCAATGCATGAAGATGAAACCTATATTAATAAAATTTCCAATCAGGGTTAATGATTCATAGGTTTGCAGTACTTGCAATATGTTTAATTCTCGCAGTTCCAGCCATTTCTATGGTTAGTGGAACGAGTGTTAGCAGTTCAAACACCGCCACTCATTCTTTCACTTCAAATAAAACTGTAAACATTGTAGCTAATCCTTGCATTGTATACACCCCCGCCAGCAACCTCCAAAATTATCCTTATTCCATCTCTCCCTCCCAGATGAATTCTATTTATAATGTGACTCCCCTGCATAAGTTAGGCTATCTTGGGCAAGGGCAAACCGTAGCCATAGTTGATGCGTATGGCGATCCTTATTTGAATTATGACCTTTCTACATTTGACGCTTATAACAACCTTTCAAATCCAGTAATAAATACATACTACCCATATGGATATCCTGCAAAATACAACGTCAGCTGGGCAGTTGAAACTTCCACTGATATTGAATGGGTTCATTCAATGGCACCTTTGGCCACCATTGATTTGATTATTACTCCAAATGCCAATATTGGCTATCTCCAGGGTGCGGTAAATTACACAGTGAATAACATGACTGTAAATTCTATCAGCCTTAGCTGGGGGACTCCAGAGTCTGGTGTTCCAAAGGGCCTTTTGATTGATTATTCTAAGATATTCGCCACCGCAAATGCATTAGGAATTTCAGTTTTTTCAGCATCTGGAGATCAGGGGGCACTGGATGGCACCGGATCCCCCACCGTTAACTTCCCTGCTTCTGATCCAACTTTAACTGCAGTTGGAGGCTCTTCAATATATTACTCAAACGGTAAGATTTACCAGCTTGCATGGGATGGTAGCGGAGGTGGGTTCAGCTCTGTTTTCAAGGCTGATTCTTATCAGAATGCATCAGGTTTCAATGGTACAATGAGAGGGGTTCCGGATATTTCCTTTGATGCAAATCCAAACTCCGGAGGTGTTTACGTATTCGCAGGAGGAGGATTATACGAAATTGGTGGTACCAGTCTTGCCACACCTATTGCTGCAGGAATATTTATGATAATCAGCCAGTATCTGGGTAAGGATCTGGGGAACGTTAATCCATATCTTTATGCACTTTCACGCACGGTGCAGTACGGTAATTCCATATATCCTGTGCCTTACGGAAGCAATGGGGTCTATTCTGCCGATAACCAATGGAATCCTGTAACCGGGCTGGGAACAGTCAATGCTTTTCTTCTGGCAAGAGCAATGGCCAGATACATGGGTCCTTATGGCATTGCACTTAATTTCAACCAGATTTCCAACAGCAGTTTTACTTTTAAGTCCAATCTCTCAATTTCCACCAAAGTCCCATTGAATTCTACCAATTCATCATATATGAACGGGGTAGGGATTTATTCTAGCGGTTCAGAGTTATTTGCAACAGGAATATTGCAGGAAAAAAATGGCAATTATTTCTATTTTAAATCCGGCAATAAATTAACAACTTTTTCTACAAAAATTATCGGGAATGTCAGTGCAGGAATCAGCTATAACGGTACAGATCTCTCTTTATCTGTCGGAAATCGTACACTGAATGAAACTGTGTTCCCATCCACCTTATATGGTTCATTACTGAATACCATTGTGACAGTATCAACCGGAATGAGGCCTGTAAACTTTTCCTCATCAACAATTTCTGGTGTTTATTATCACTCAAATTCATTTACGGCAAACAACGAAACTGCGTCTTCTTACACCAACCTTCTGCCGTATGGTGACAACTCTCTGAATATATTCCAAATAATTGAAAGTGGAAATTCATATCATTTCAATCCGGGATTCACCAATCTTAGCAATTTCTCCCTTTCTCCATCGTCAAATACAAGATATTTTAACATATCACAGGGTTATCCTCCAGAAATTCAATTCTCAAATTCTGTTTCCGCTGTAACTGTAAATGGAAAACTACTTGTAGGAAAGAACATGACTGTCAGTTCTGGAACAAATTATAATATTTCACTGGTTTACAACAGTACAACAAAAAAATTCAATGTTTTTATTCCAGTATTTTCAAAGTCCGTACTTCATTTTGATTTTCCAGCAAAATACTATAATGCAAAATTCAACATTACACTGGATCATTCATCCAGAATGACTGTGGAAAATGGTTCATCATTTTCAATGGTCGGAATTAGCACCTACATATCAGGAAACTCATGGGGATTTTATCCATTTATCAATACAATTAAAAATAGCAATAATATAAATCTGACATTGGTTGAAAGAAAAATAAATGTGAGTTTTACTGCATTTCCATCATCATCAATCCTTGCTTTCAACGGACAAACTGTCAAAACAAATTCTACCCTGTTACTTACACCAGAATCGTATAATTACAGTCTGAGTGCCATTGGATTTAAAGGAATAGCGTCCACAGTGAATCTAGTTCCAGGGAATAACATTACTGAAAATCTGTCTCCTCTGTCAGGACTTGGAAATGGATATTTTCTCAGTGGTCACGTTTACAATGAATATTTCAATTCCCTGAATAATTTAAATCTGAACGTGCCTGTTTCAGGTGCAAATATAAGCATAAATTCAACTGACTACTCAATAACTACATCGTCAGGATATTATGTTCTATGGGTACCTAATGGAAGGGTCGCAATAAGTATTACTAATCCATTTTACAAAAATTTCACCGAAAATTTATCATTGAACGGAAACCAGTCCGGCTTTAATTTTGAGATTTATCCTTCTCCAAAACCCTTAAATGGCTTCATACCTGATATAGGAATTGTAAGGGTTATACCCCTTCTATTTTTCACATCATATGTTTCCTGGAGTACTAATATCGTCAACCAGATTAGCTATTTTCTGCTTCAATATAAGCCATCAGGAACTACAAACTGGACATCCATTAAAATTAGTTCACCCACACAAACTTCTGCGTTTGTAAACGGCATTTATCCAGGAACCGTTTATGATATGAGAATATCAGTGGTGCTGAAAAGCAACACTGTGGTGAATTCATCCACAGTTCAAGTATCGTATAACAACCCCATCTATATTGGACTATCCTTAATGATTTACGCAGGATTGGGACTTTATGCCTATGTGGTTATATCGTATCTAAGAAGGAGAAAAAGAAAAAAGAATCAAATGAAGGAGTTTGAAAATTTGAAATAAGTGGGGATTTGGTTCATTCTATATTGAACCTTACACCCTGTGAGAGTGGCACATCTGTTCCAAAGTTCTTTGTGACAGTCTGCCTCCTCATATACGATTTCCAGGCATCTGAACCGCTTTCTCTGCCGCCTCCAGTATCCTTTTCTCCTCCAAAGGCTCCACCAATCTCAGCTCCTGCGGTTGATGTATTTATATTAGCTATTCCGCAGTCTGACCCTCTTGCAGAAAGGAAAAATTCCTCTTCTCTTATGTCGTTGGTGAAAATGCTGGAAGAAAGCCCCTGTGGCACATCATTGTGTATTCTCATTGCTTCTTCCATGGTTGAATACTTAAATGCATACAGTATGGGAGCAAATGTCTCCTCCCTTGTAATGGGCATTCCTTCCTTTGCTTCAATAATTGTGGGGAGAACATAGTTTCCGCTATTGTGGGGTTTCCCGCCGTATAATAACTTTCCACCCTGTTCCTGTGCTGTTTTTACAGCAGCAAGATAATTTTTCACTGCCTCATTGTCTATGAGTGGCCCCACTAACACTCCATTTTCCAATGGGCTTCCGATCTTGACATTTTCATATATTGATTTTAACTTGTTCAGAAATTCGCTGTATATTTTTTCGTTAATGACAACCCTTCTGGTACTGGTGCATCTCTGTCCCGCTGTAGCCATGGCACCAAAAGCAACTCCTTTCAGTGCAATTTTCATGTCACTGTTCTGCGTAACAATGGCACAGTTGTTCCCCCCAAGTTCAAGAATTGATTTCCCAAGCCTTTCGGATACCCTTGTTCCTATGTGCCTTCCGGTTTTAACAGATCCTGTGAAAGAGATCAGTGGAATTCTCCTGTCATTGGCCATTCTCTCTCCAACCACTTTGCCGTTGCCATTCAGGAGTGCAAAGATAGGGGGTAGAGACTCCTCTTCCATCACTTTGGATATTATCTTCATTACTGCCACTGAAGTTAAGGCTACCTTGCTTGAAGGCTTCCAGACAGTGGTGTCTCCCACTGTTGCTGCTATGAAAGAATTCCATGACCAGACGGCTGAGGGAAAGTTAAAAGCGGTAATGATTCCCACGGGCCCCAGTGGTACGTATTGTTCAAACAGTCTGTGCATTGGCCTTTCACTGGCCATTGTAAGTCCATAGAGCTGCCTTGAAAGTCCCTGGGCAAAATATCCAATATCGATCATTTCCTGGATTTCTCCCTGCCCTTCACTTGTCACCTTCCCAGCTTCCATGCTTACAATCCTGCCAAGATCTTCCTTATATTCCACAAGCCGGTCTGACATTTTCTTTATAATGCTTCCCCTGTACGGGGCAGGAGTTTCAGACCATTCAGTGAATGCCTTTGAAATAATCTCAATGGTTTTTTCATAATCTGATTCCTTTGCAGTTGAAATAAACGCTAAGCTTGTTCCGTCAATAGGACTGATGGATTCAGTCCTTCCGTCGTCTGTGTAATCAATCCATTTTCCATTAAATATTCCAGAATTTTTTTCCTGGAGTCCAAGTTTCCTGAAGGTTTCATCCCTTACTCTCTTAATATCTGTCATATTTCATGATTTTATCTGCCCTTATTATGGTTGTTGTGGTTAAAACAGGTACTCCATGTGTTGTGCTCAGAAGGAAAAGGATAATAAAATAATAAAGCATCCACCTGAGAGGGCTCGTAGTCTAGTTGGTTATGATGTCGCCCTGACACGGCGGAGGTCACCGGTTCAAATCCGGTCGGGCCCACTTATTCCCATAAACAAGTAATTCTATAAGATGCATTGATTCATTGTAATTTGACTCCGTTCTTAACGCCTTTATGTTCAAAATTCTTTATTTCAGGAAATAATTTGATT
>JAKAWY010000055.1 GCA_021816745.1 Thermoplasmata archaeon | reverse complement strand
TAAATTTATCGATACAAATTCCATGGAAAAAAATTAGCCAGATATATGAATATGAACCAACAACAATACATGATTTGGTATCCATTCCCGGGATAGGTAAAAGTGCCATAAGGGCAATATGTTATATTGCTGAGGTTATAATGGGTGAAACCCCGAGCAGAGAGGATCCCATTAGATATTCTTTTGCAGTAGGAGGAAAGGATGGCATTCCAAAACCAGTGGATCATCATGATTATGATCTGGCATTGGAATTTTATGGTGATGTCCTTAAAAATGCAGGTATTGAGAACAGAAATAAACTGCTTGAAAAACTTTCTCGCCAGTCAATGAAATCAACTGGTTATTCCATTATCAAAACCAGTAAATAATGTAACAGATCAATCAAAATATTCAATGAATTTATTGAAAATTTCAACAACTCTTTATACAATCCAATATTAACTTACGGATCAATAATTTGACAGAAGAAATAACCGTCAGGGAAAGAATAGAAGATTTGCTTCCATTCATGGATCCACTTATCAGTGAATGGTTCAACAGTAAATATTCACGGATGACGGAACCTCAAAGAAGGGTTATTCCACTTATTCATGCAGGGAAGAATGTTTTGGTTTCAAGTCCAACAGGTACAGGAAAAACACTTACAGGATTTCTTGCCATAATAAATGAATTATTTCTTAGAGCAAGGAACAATGAATTAACTGATGAGATAGTATGTGTATATATCAGCCCCCTTAAGGCACTGGCCAATGATATTAATAAAAATTTGAACAGCCCTCTGGAGGAGATTTATGATATAGCGAAGTCAAAGGGACTCGATATTCCAAAAATAAGAGTAGGTGTCAGAACCGGGGACACTGAACAGAAAGATCGTCAGAAAATGCTCAAAAAACCTCCTCATATTCTCATCATTACGCCTGAATCACTTTCACTTGCTCTCACAGCTCCTAAATTCAGGGAAAAATTTAATTCAGTCAAATATGTCATTATTGACGAAATTCACGAGATTTCTTCTTCAAAAAGAGGTACACTTCTATCTTTAAATGTTGAAAGGCTGGAAGAAATATCCCATAATTTTACCAGGATTGGACTTTCTGCCACTCAGGCCCCATTGCCAGTTATTGCTGCATTTTTATGCGGTTACAATGAGGGCGTCCAGAGGCCTTGTGAAATTGTGGACGTGGACATAAAGAGAGGCCTTGACCTGATGACACTTACACCGGTAAAGGATCTAAGCAGCGCTGGATTTGAAGTTGCCAATGAAAGAATGTATGACATTCTTGCAAAACTTGTGGAAGAGCATAAAACCACGTTGATTTTTACCAATACCAGGAGTTCCACTGAACATGTAGCCATAAGGCTGAAGGCCAGGGGTATCGAAAGCCTTGAGGCCCACCATTCCTCACTTGGAAAAGAAACAAGAATTAATGTTGAGGAAAAATTAAAGAAAGGAGAGTTAAGATGTGTCATTTCTTCCACATCACTGGAACTTGGTATTGACATTGGAAGCATTGACCTTGTAATCCAGATCGGGAGTCCAAAATCAGTTTCCAAGGGTCTTCAGAGGATAGGAAGATCCGGACATTCCATTTCGGAACTTACCCTGGGAAGGTTCGTGGTATTCACACTGGATGATCTGGTTGAATGCGCGGTTCTCACCAGAGCATCCTATGACAGGGATATTGACAGAGTGAACATTCCTGAAGGAGCACTGGATGTTCTTTCTCAGGCAGTAGTTGGAATGACACTGGAAAAGGTTTGGGATGTACAGGAAGCTTATAGATTAATTAAAAGATCTTATCCATATAGAAATCTTACACAGGAATCATATTTTTCAGTTATTGAGTATCTTGCAGGCAGGATTGAAAACAACACGGTCTATTCCAAGATATGGTATGATGAAGAAAAGAAGGTAATGGGCAAGAAAAAAGGCACCAGGATGATTTATTTCATGAATGCAGGAACAATTCCTGATGATTCTGATTATAAGGTTATAGATACAAATGGAAGGCATTTGGGCCAGCTCAGCGATAAATTTGTCGAAAGAATGGTTGCAGGTGACATTTTTGTCCTTGGAGCAAGGACGTATTCATTCATAAAAACCAGAGGAAACAGGGTAATGGTCAGGGATGCCACTGGTATGAAACCTACAATACCTTCCTGGACAGGTGAGCTGTTACCCAGAAGTTATGATCTTGGAACACTTATTGGAAAGTTCAGGGAAACAGTTCTCTCCATGCTGGATGATGAGATATCTCTTAAGAAGTGGCTGAGGGATAATTATAGGCTTGACGATAACGGAGCTTTAAATGTAATTTCGTACATTAAGGCTCAGTCAAAATTTACAATTCCTTCTCACAGGCATCTATTTGTGGAAGGTTATGAGGAAGACGGACTTTATAGCGTTGTTTTCCTGATTCCATTGGGAAGAAGGCTGAATGATGCTCTTTCAAGGGCGTATGCCCAGGCACTGGCCAACAAATATTACCTGAATACAAGAATTACTGTAACAGATGATGGCTTCATGCTCACCTTCGAGAAGAAGATTGAGATTAAGGATATCATAGGCCTGGTGAACAGCTCAAATTTCGTTCCCTTTGTCAGGGATTCCATTAGCAATACCACAATTTTTAAGGAAAGGTTCAGGCAATGTGCCACCAGGGCCCTAATGGTGCTGAGAAGATACAAGGGACACGAAGTGAGTATTGTTATTCAGCAGTTGAGAAGTGATAAAGTGCTTAAAGCACTGGAGCAGATTAAAAATTTCCCGGTTATTACTGAGACTTACAGGGAAATCATGAATGACATGATGGATGTACCTGGAGCAAAAAGGTACCTTGATGAGGTCATAGATGCCGGGCAATATAATATCAAGGATTATAGCACCAGTTCAAGTCCATTTTCATTATCACTGATAATTGCCAGTGTTTCTGATATCGTTTTGATGGAGGACAGGGCCAAGCTATTAAGAGATCTCCAAAGCAGGATAGTGGACAGAGTCTATGGTTCTGAGTACATGGACTTTAAAATCAAGGATCATCGCATTGTGGACATGTTTTACTCTGCAAGGGTACCAAGGCCATCCGATCAGGAATCTCTACTGGAACTGTTCCGTTATTTTCCATACATGGATATCCAAAGAACCAGGATGAATTCTCCATTTCCTTACTATGGCGAAAATGCGTTAGAGGAATCCAGGAAACTTGTGGACGAAAATAAAATAGAAAGTGTCTATGTGAGGGGTATTTATTGGACTGTACCGGAAAGGGTAGCATTATTCAAGGAACTCTTTTCAAAGAAAAAAGATATTTCTGATGTTGAGAAGAATGTGCTTGAAGCATGTAATGGAAAAACCATGAAGGAAATATCTCATGAATTGCAACTTCCTGAGGATGCAGTTAAAGCAAATTTAACCAGCCTGGAATCCATGTACCTGATCAAACGAGGTTTCAGGGGAGAAAACACCATTTACCTTCATCGGGAAATACCTTCAAAAGGAAATGAAAATGCCGGTGATCTTGTATTTCGCACATTGGATTCCATGGGCCCCATGACTGTGGATGAAATATCCATTAAACTCCCGATGGAAAGGGAGTTGCTTGAAGAATCCATCGGTTCACTGATTGAATCAGGCATGATACAGGAAGACTATGTCACACCCGTTTTTGCCAAACAGTATATTGTGAAAGGGCATCTTGAAGAAATCCTGGAATACAGCGGAAATGATCCGGAAATAAGAAGAAAGGGGAAAGTGATGAGGCACTTTGACAATGCGGATCACTATCTCAAAAACGTTGGGTATTTTACGGATAATGAGTCTATGGTGCTCAGAGTCCCTACCGGCGAAGATATTATTAAAAATACGCCAGTTTTCAGGGGAAGATTTTTCAAGCACAGGAATACTGTCATGCACAGGGATCTTGCAATGGGGTTGCAAAAACTCAGAGAAATTGAGCTTCCAGCCAACTACTCCAGAATTTACGATTTTCTTGAATATGGGGCTGCCACCATGGATGGTATCTGCAGGGCCCTTGAAATAGATATTAAAGAAGCCCGTCTAATAGTGAAAGAAATGCAACATCTGGTTCTGGTTCAGGACGAAGATGGGCTGTATGGTAAAATACCGCTTACATCCATGACAAGAAATGAAGCTATGAAAACTGTTATTTCATTCACCGGGCCTGTAACACAGAATGAACTGATGAGGAATTTCTGGTTCTATATTAAGAAAGGAGATCTTGATGGAATTCCAACTTCACTGGGAAAGAAAGGTGTGTACCTCGGTGAGATCCCTGAAAATTATCCAGAGGATATAATCGTCCCGGTCAGGGATCCTGCATCAATTTATGAAAGGCAACTGGTCTCGTTTGACAGTGGATTTAACATGGCGTTTTATTCTGCCGGAGAACTTTCCGCATTGCTTTCAATGGATCTTTATCCGGAGATTGGATGGATATCCCAGGTTGATCTGGAAAAAGATTCTGACTGGGAAAAATTGCTTAGATATTTGGATAACCATTTCACCAGAACTGGAAAATCCATGGTATTTAACGAAAATGCCGGGCCGATAGTCAAGCACCTTGAGATCCTTGGTTATAGCATCGGGAATGGTTTCTGGGTTAAGGGAAGGAATAAATTTGAGGCTATGTACTCAGATGAATTCATTGAACATATGCTTGATTTTTATGCATCAACCGGGGAAAACAACCTCTCAACAAGGGAGAATATCATCGAATCTACACTTGGTATCAGGGAAGGCACTGAGGCCAGGCTTTGGTCCATCAGAACCACTGACATTGATACCTACTTTTCATCCGACCTCGTTTTTATTTTCCACGGTCCTATGGGCATTCAGTCCAGGGGAACACTTGAAACTATTGCACTATACCGCTCTTTGAGAGAGATAGAGATGAACCACACCGATGAGGATGTATTACGGCAGATAATTCAATTTCCATCAACTGAAACAGAAATTCTGGAAAATTTACAGGCCTCACATCTCCAGGTATCAGATTCCATAAGGAGATTATATGAAAATGCCTATATTTGCAAGGATTCAGAATCGAAATACAGATTTGTCATAGAAAAATTCTCCAGTGGTGAAGCTGCATCTGTTATTTTTAGAAAAATAATGGCTGCTTATGGATTCGTAAGTCTAGAAATATTTAGCGCCATAACCGGATCATCAAATGAGCAACTTTACCATTCAGCTTTAAATGATTACAGGAGACATAATCCATTGGAAGAAGTATTTCTTCCGGATTCAAGAAAGTTTATCCTGGTTAGGCCGGAATTCATAAAACCAAACAGGAAATCCAAAAAAGATGTCATACTAAGTCCCAGGGACTTGCTTTATTCCATAATCAGGGATTTCATCAAAAGCAATTTTGGAGGGGCCAGAAGATTTATCTATTTCCAGAATGGGATTATCAAGATGGAAGTGACTATCAGAAGGAGCAAAAATGAACTCAGGGTTGAAAAAATTGATGGAGATGACACTCATCTGAGCGAATTCCGTAAAATACTCGCATCTTCAGGATTCTATATACGCGAATAGATTGCCCTATTTTGACATTATTTATAACAAATAAATCATATTATTTTTTTATGTAAAAAGTTAAAATTTTACCCAATTAGTTAACCATTTTGATAAAAATGCACAATCTTATATCACTCATTTTCATCATTGAATGAATGATAGGTTATGCTTTAATTATTATCGGTGTCAGCATTGTGCTGTCCCTCTTCCTTGCTGCAGTATCTGTAAAGGCGTTGGGAAAGGGCGTAAGAGTGGTAAGGTATATGCTGTTGTTTTTTTTAATAATTCTTCTTGATATGCTGATCTTATCAATGCAGTTCTTCGGGATAAATTTTGCAGAACCCTATCTGTACTATGTCTGGTCGCTGTCAGATCTTTTCATTCTCCTGATTTTCTACGCTGGAATTATGAGGGGAAATCTTAAGTGAGCGTTAAGTTACCGGCAAGGGATGAGATCCTGGAAACAATTAGAAAAAATCCAGGGATACATTTCAGGGCAGTCCAGAGAGAAACTGGATTTGCAACCGGCCAGGTAGAGTATCATTTATATCAGCTTGAAAAAGAGGAACTAATCACTGTAAGGAAAGATGGAAGGTTTAAAAGATATTTTCTTTATTCTACGGGAGATCCGGTAAGTACAAAGCTTGGATTCCATATAAGAGTCAGATGCAGCAGGGAAATTATTTTTACACTGCTGAGAAAGGGGAGTTCTGACATAGAAGATTTTTCATTAAAGTGTGGTAAGAATCCATCACAATTTCTTAAAGAAATGGAAAATGATGGGCTTATTGTGAAAGAAGGAAACAATTACAGGTTGTTTAATCCTGATGCCATTAAGCAGGCCATTAAAAAATCTAAAAAATCATATCTAGAGGAACTTGCTGAAAGCCTTATAGATTTTCTTGACGAGGGATTATAATCTTCTGCTCTTTCTGAAGCTTGCATATCCAGTTCCAATTACAGCAATTCCACCGAATAATCCCAAGGTAAGATAAATAGAGTTGTCCACCAGATAATTTATTACCGGAGACAGTGGACCGGATACATTGAAACTTGAAAGTGAGAAGCTTGGAGATATTACGTATGGATCATAAGAGATGTTGGTGTAACTGCTGTTTGTTGAAAATATTAATCCAAGAATAAGAGAATGTGGTAAACTTCTGAATTCCATTTCTGCTTCTCTCTGAACACCATTATCAAAATAAGTACGGTTGAAGGCATATAATATAGAGTGAGATCCGAATGTTATGTTAAAACCGTTAAAATGTTCTCCGCTACCTGTATAGGATAAATTCTTTGGCAGAGGTAAATTCCCAAAAAAGAAAACCTGAGGAACCACAATGTTGAATAAATTGTAATCTGTGAGTTTGGGCATTGTAAAATTTATTGGAAGTACCCTGTGTATATTGATGACATAAGTAATTGAAATAGTATTATTGTGCGTAGCTGTGAGATTCTGATTCTGTCCGGAATTATACACAATGTTGGATTTGACAGGATGAATGAAAATAGTCGTGTTGATGTAATAAATAAGACTTCCTGAGTAATTGATTGTCAGGGATGGGTATAGGTTAGACAATGAAAAATATTCAATTGACCTGGATTCATAAGTAAAATTAAGGAATCCTAGTTTAGTTAGATTCCACGTGGAATTGTAAGACATGCTACTTCCTTCAAAATTTACAATTCCACCGTTGAAGAATTTCATAGATGCATTGACTCCATCAACCGAAATATTCAATCCAGGGGATTTAAGCAAGGATATGTGGTTATTAGTCCCACTGGAAAAACTACCCGCCGGAATAACGGCCAAGACCATTAGAGCCACTGCTAATACTGCGAATCTCAATAGTAAAAGATAATTCATCAATATAAATTATTTTTGGTACATGAATTAAAAATATATAGAAAAAACTTAAGAAAATTCTTGTTCGAGCTCAATCATAACTTGATTTAAAGCATCTTCAAAGGTGAAACCAACATATTCCCTGAGTCCACCCATATCAGTCCTAAGCCTGGCTGTGTATGTGGTTTCTCCTCCCTGTTCATCGTCTTCCACAATGAACTCAATGTTGCAAATAAGTTCCTGCATTTTCTCACCTGAGGCTGATAACTTTATAATTATTTAAATGTTATGTG
>JAKAWY010000054.1 GCA_021816745.1 Thermoplasmata archaeon | reverse complement strand
GTTGCTGTTGGATGACACGGTTCTTTACATCCATTGTTAATATAAAAGTCTTTCTTTGTGTTATAAGCTTATAAAACCCCTGAACATGACCAGCCATGAAGTATGGAATCATAGGTCTTGGCAACCATTCCGTCAACAGGGTAATGCCCTCTATTGTGGAAAGCGGTAGCCAGATTACAGGAATAACCACAGCAAACAAGGAAAAAGGGGCCAAACTTTCTGAGTCTTTTTCCTGCAGATACTTCAACACCTATGATGAAATGCTCAAAAGTGACATTGACTGCGTATATGTTGGTTCTCCAAACTTCCTTCATTATGAGCATGCTATGAAAGCGATTAAAAATGGAAAGCATGTGCTTATGGAAAAACCAATGACACTCAAATCGCTTCATGCCAGGGAACTGATAGAAGCATCCAAGGATCACAAAGTGTCTTTGGGGGTTGGATTCCACCTAAGGGCCCACCCAGCCATTTCAAAACTCAAAAAAAACCTGCAGGAAAATGGTGGCCAGATCAAATTCATGAACGGTGCATGGGCTCACAAAAGTACTCATTCCGCAAACCCTACAACAGATTCAAAGTGGTGGACTGAGCTTGATAAGGTAGGGGGTGGCTCTGTCATGGGAACAGGCGTTCACGTACTTGACACTCTGCTGAACATAGCAGGAAAATTTCCAAGAAAAGTTTCAGCGTTCTCTCTCCCGGAGACTTCCATAATTGACACTACAATGGCCGTTTACATGCAGTTTGATTCCTTTATCGGAAACGCTTTCTCTTCCAGGGAAACCGATGCAGTACCAAATGATCTTGCCGTTACCACAGAAGAACATGAATACAGGGTGAAGAATTTCTTCTCCACTTCCATAGATTATGTATTTACCGTGGATGGAAAATCTAAATCAAAAGGATCAGAGGGGAACATCTACCTTGAGGAAGTCAGGGAATTCGAGAAGATGGTGGATGGAAAAGATTCTCTTATTGCAAAGGCAAAAGATGGATACAACGTGGTAAGGGTGGTTGAGGACGCCCATAAGTCAATTTCCATGTCTAGATAAACTATTTTTTCTAAGAAAATAATTTATATTGTAAAAATAATGGTCTTACAATGGAAAAATCTACATTTATTGACGTGGATCAAGTTTCTTCACAAAAACAAGACATCATCTTCTATGATTGCAGGTACAGACTAACTGAACCTGAATGGGGAAGAAAACAATACCTCGATTCTCACATTCCTGGTGCTTTTTATATGGATCTTAACGGTGATCTTTCCAGCCCTGTTTCAGAAAATGGGGGCAGGCATCCTCTTCCAGACCTGGATAAGTTCAGTAAAAAATTAGCAGACACAGGACTTGGCCCGGGGAAGTTAGCTATTTGCTATGATGACAACCTTTCAGGAGCAGCCAGGCTCTGGTTTCTTCTCAATTACTTAGGCCACCATGATGCGGTCATTCTTAACGGTGGATTTGATGCATGGAAATCAGGTGGGAAACCAGTAAGCAAAGAGATTCCAGTACCAAAAGAAAAAGGTACTTTCAGGATGAATATTGATCAGAAACGCATTGTTCCCATGGAAACTGTGAAAAAATCCATTGGTAAAGCTCAGATCATTGATGTGAGGGAAGAGATCAGGTATCTTGGCAAAGCAGAACCCATCGATAAAAAAGCGGGAAGGATACCTGGAGCTATAAACCTTCCATACAATGAATTGATGAACGGAGCATTCTTAAAGCCAAAAAAAGAACTGGAAAAAATACTTGGTACAGTTGATAATCATGCCATACTATACTGTGGATCTGGCGTTACTTCATGCATTCCATATGCGGTGTTGAAGATGTTTGGAAAGGAACCACTCCTTTACCTGGGAAGTTTCAGCGACTGGATAAGTTATGAGGAGAATAAGGTAGATACAGGAAATCCATCCTAAATTACGGTAAATTCAAATTCATGCAAAATTCTTAAGTTCAATTCAGAACTGAATCCTATTTAACCAACTCAAAAATTTTAAAGGCTGGGATAATATGGTAACAATGTCCCTTCAGGAAGTTTATATTATATCCGCAAGGAGAACACCCATTGGAAAATTCGGGAAATCACTTAAAGGTTTAACTGCCCCTATATTGGGAGGATATGCAATCGGTGCTGCACTTAAGTCATCGGGCCTGACTGCAAACTCAGTGGAAGAAGTAATCATGGGCAATGTGATTCAATCCGGAAACGGCCAGAATCCAGCTGGCCAGGCTGCTTCAAATGGGGGATTGCCGTATACAGTCACTAAAAACACTGTAAATGTGGTTTGTGCATCCGGAATGCTTGCCATAGAGAATGCAGCCCGTCAGATTATGCTTGGCGAACATAACATCATGATTGCAGGTGGAATGGAGAATATGAGCAATTCACCCTATCTTATTGGAAGCAATTTCAGGTGGGGAGTAAAGCAGATGTTCAATACACCAGAGAAACTGACAGACTCCATGTTCAGGGATGGACTGCAGGATGCATTTTATGGACAGGCCATGGGTTTCTATTCCGATCAGACTGCTGTGAAATTTGGAATAAGAAGGGAAGAACTTGATGAATTTTCTGTGGAAAGCCAGGAAAGGGCACTTACAGCCACTGAAAAGGGATATTTCAGGAATGAGATAGTGGAACTGCCTGAGCTGCAAAAAGATGAAGGGATCAGGAAAACTGACATGGAAACGCTGGGAAAACTGAAACCATCTTTCGGGGAAAAAGGACTGCACACCGCAGGAAACTCTTCACAAATTTCAGACGGAGCTTCCGCACTGGTGCTGGCATCAGGGCAGGCGGTGAAAGAGTACGGTCTTAAGCCACTGGCAAGGATTATTACTTTCACATCCTCATCCATGGATCCCAGGGAATTTGCAGAAGCACCCGTGATATCCACAAAGATGCTTTTGGACAAAACTGGAACCAAGGCGGATCATTACGATCTCGTGGAACACAATGAGGCATTCGCAGCAGCTTCTCTTCTTGTAAGAAATGAATTAAAGTTTGATCCGGAAAGATTTAATGTGAATGGCGGGGCCATTGCAATGGGGCACCCACTGGGAAACAGCGGATCAAGAATCATTGTCACACTGGTTCATGCATTAAAGGCCAGGAAACTTAAGACGGGCCTAGCAGCTATATGCCACGGTGGAGGAGGAGGGCACAGTATGTCTTTGGAGGTAATCGAATGAAAGTAAGTGTTGTAGGTTCAGGAACCATGGGAAGAGGAATAGGACAGGTATTTGCACAGGCAGGCCACCAGGTAAAACTCATTGACATTAACAAGGAAGTTCTGGGGAAGGCGAAGGAAAACATAAAGGAATCACTGGCAAGGCTTGAAAAGAAAAAAGCGTTAACTGAGAGTCTGGACGTGATCATGGAGAGGATAGAATATTCTTCCGATATTGCAGATGTCAAGGGAAGCCAGTTCATCATAGAAGCTGTTTTTGAGAGGATCGACATAAAGCAGGAAGCACTGGAGAATATTTGCAAGTCCGCATCACCGGATGCAATAATTGGAACAAATACATCCTCTATTTCCATCAACACTCTTGCAAAATTCATCGAAGGGAAAGAGAGATTTATAGGAACCCATTTCTTCAACCCTGTGCCTGTAATGAAACTGGTTGAAATTATTACTTCAGAGAGAACATCAAAGGAAGTAATCGAAAAGACGGAGAAGGTCATGATCGAAATAGGGAAAGATCCCGTGTTTTCAAAGGATTTCCCGGGTTTCATATCCAACAGGATACTAATGCCGCTTATCCGTGAAGCAATTGCCGTTTATGAGCAGGGAATCGCATCTGCAGCCGATATCGACAAATCATTCAGGCTTGGCATGGCTCATCCCATGGGGCCACTGGAACTGGCTGATTTTGTGGGCCTTGATGTGTGCTATGATGTTCTTGAGGTTCTATACAGGGACTATGGTGAACCCAGATTCAAGCCCCCAATCACCTTGAAAAACATGGTTACCGCAGGAAAACTTGGAAGAAAGTCCGGTGAAGGATTCTATAATTACAGGTGATTTAATGGAATATTTGAAAGTTTCTGAGAAAGGAAGAATAACAGATATACAGCTAAACCTCCCCAATCCAGCCAATCCATTGACCGTTGATGTACTGGAAGAGATCCAGGAAGTCCTGAAGGATGAAATGAAGATTGCGGTAATTTCCGGAATGAACAAGGCATTCAGCGCAGGGGCAAACATAAAAGTGTTTGTGGATCTTGAGCCTAAAACTGCTTACGAGTTTTCCAGGCGTGGACAGGATGTCATGAATTTTCTAGCTGAAAGAAAAATGCCGGTTATTGCTGCAATTCATGGATATGCACTGGGTGGAGGTATGGAGCTTGCACTGGCCTGTGACTACAGGATAGCGCATCCAAACACCATAATGGGCCTCCCTGAGATCACTCTCGGTATTCTCCCCGGATTCGCAGGTACTCAGAGATTAAGACATCTTGTGGGTGAAACAAAAGCCTTTGAGCTTGCCACCATGGGTAAGAAGTTTGGTGCAGAAGACGCATTTAAGTGGGGAATTCTGAACGAAATCAGCGAAACATACCATGAGAGGGCAATGGAGGTTGCATTGCAGTATGAGAAACTTCCAAAAGAATCCCTTGCATACATAAAGAATCTAATGCGTACAAAGCACGATGATCTTTTCACACTGGAGATGGAATATTTCGGCAGGATATTTGAAACCGCAAACCAGAAAGAGGGTGTAAAGGCATTCCTGGAAAAAAGGGAAGCAAAATTCAACAAAGAATAAAAAATTAATTCTTTTTCCCTTTATTGTATTTTTTCCTTATGCAGCTATTTTCACCGCAAATTATGGATTCTGATGCAAATCCCATAAAGATTCCAACTTCCACAACTCCCGGTATGTTTTTCATTTGCTGAAGTACTAGTTCAGGCTTATCCATAAGTCCCGTGTGGACCAAGGCTAAAAGATTTCCATTATCGGTCCTGAATTTTCCATTCTCTCTTAATTCTACTTTGTAATATTCTCCTATTCTTTCCAGGGTTTTTTGGTGAAGGAAGGGAAGAATTTCCACAGGAACACCATATTTTCCAAGCTTATTCACAGATTTACCGGTGTCAGCAATTATCAGCATCTCCTGGCTGCTGAACGCCACCATTTTTTCCCTGGTAAGAGCTCCACCTCCGCCCTTTATCATATTTCCAATGGGGTCTATTTCATCGCATCCATCAACTGAAATCTCAGCTTTTCCCACAAAATCCTCGACAATATTCAGTCCATTTTCTGATAACCTGTTTCTGGTATCTGTGGAAGTAGGCACAAAAAATGAATTTGAGAAATCGTTTTTGTTTTTACCTATCTCGTCAATAAGGTATCTGACGGTGGAACCAGTGCCGATACCAATTAACTGTTTTCCCCTTATGTTCCTGAGTGATTCCCTGGCAGCGGCCTGCTTGTAGTCATCCTGAATCATGATTAGTAAAGGTATGTATATTTACTATATAGGGAATAAGTACAGTTCAAATTTATAAGTTCATTACCCATACGGAAACATGGATGCAAGTGGAGCAAGCAAAACATGGACGGACAGTAGAACCATTACAGAAAAGTTAGTTCTTCCTCCTGACACCAACGTTTTCAATTCATTATATGGTGGCAGGCTCATGGAATGGATTGACAATATAGCATCCATTGTGGCATTCAAGCATTGCAGGCAGAGAACTGTTACTGGAAGCATTGACAGCATATTTTTCCTCGCACCCATTCATCTCGGGTATATTGTTAAATTAGACGCCAGGATAAATTACGTAACATCCACAACCATGGAAATTGAGGTTGATGTTTTTTCACAGGACCCATCCACAGGCAGGAGCAGATTTGCCACTAAGGCATACCTTACCTATGTAGGAATAGATCAGGATGGAAGGGCAACTACAATTACGGGCCTCAAACTGCCGGATGAGGAATCCAAGAGAAGGTTCAAGGAAGCAGAAGACAGGAGTTTCAGAAGAAAAGATCTATTGACCAAGGTCAGACTGGAAGCAAAAATTTACGATAAATCCCAATAATAGCACCTTGAACAAGTGTTATTATAACTGTGTTTTTACCGCAACTGATGCAATATATCTCATTTGTCAACACTGTCACAGAATACACTCAATATTCACAGCTTAGTGGGATCCTTTCCAGGGGTATGTACCTGATCGCCTCAATATCAGGAGTTGTAATAGCACTTCTCTGGATACCTATAGCAATTGGATTTTTCAGTACGGATGAAAACAAAAAATTCGTTGCTTACAGCAGGGCTAAGTCAGCAGCTTTGGGAACATTCATCTTTATTCTCGCCGTGACAGGGGCGATCTATGGTGTATTCAACTTCATTATAACGGGAAATTAATGCTGTTTTCAACGATTATTGGATTTTTATCAAAATTTATCCTGTCTATTGAATTATTCCTCACCCAGTTTCTGTGGAGTATAGCCATAAAGCAGGGGTTGGAGAATCCAGACTCTTATCTTGTATGGAAATCCTTTGATTCAAATCTTGGAAATCTTGAAAACAAAATCTACAGCCTCTCACCAATTCTGATCACCATAGCCATGGCTTATTCCGGTCTTTCCCTGGTATCAGGAAAGGAATCAAACAAAAGGGAAATTCTTGGAAATGCCTCTTTTGGAATTTTTGTTATGGCGATTTCCACAATGGCTATGCGATATATCCTGGTAATATCTTATCTGGGTTCGGGAGCAATCCTTTCAATGTCAACCCAGTGGTCTTATTATTTCAGCGATCTTTATGTTATAAACAACATTCCTACCAGTGGGGAATCCACATATTCTCTGCTCTTCTTCTCAGGCATATATACTCTTGGTGGAATTAGCGTTACCCTGGCCTTGATGTTGCGGGAGGGCATCATCATAACTCTCTATATTTTCATGCCAGTACTTTCATTTTTATCCTTTTCAGGAAAAGGGAGGGAATTACTCATTAAGATCTGGATAGTGTTCCTTCAGTCAGCCTTAATGCCAATACCTGTGTTATTCATGATTTATATCTACATTAACCTGAATGGATTTTATTTCCAGCAACTGGGGATGATCATACTGATTTCAGTTTTTCCCGCTCTTTTTCCATATGGAGTCTACCGGGCTGCTGGTGCAAAATTTTCTTCACTGCCGTATTTGATAGAGATGGGATCTCATGGTTTTAAGAATGGTATAAACGGTGTCAACTGGAATATCAATCAGACGATTGGATCATACCGCAATCCCATAAGCCAGGCATATCCAGAAGGAGATATTTCGAGGGTATTGCAGGACATAAATCTTGGTGGAAATGATGCAGAAAAGTAACCTTGGTATTTTTACCATGGAGAATATTTTTTCAGATTTCTCCTTCAGGGGAAATTTCTGGTTTATTTTGATCTTAGCCACCTCCTTCGGATATCTGATTTTCTACTTTAACATGCCAAAACCAATATTGGTTGTACCATTGTTTATTTTTTTTCTTTATGTGTTGCTCAGTCGAAGAAAGATAACATTTAAGCCATTTTATTCCGGGGATGATAAACACAATTATTTTAAAATAAGCACTGATTTTTCATGGGAAAACAGTACTGAACAAATTTCTGAGGCTTTAAAAAGGTATGAATCCACGTGGGAACATATCTCTACTAATTTCACATTGTTATCTTTTCCAGAAGATTCCCATAAAAATGAGGAAGATTTAGACAAGTATCAGGATGAATATCAGAAGTTCATAGAAATAAATTTTCCACAGATCAGAAAATATACAACTATCCTGAAAACAGAGAAACTGGAAGAAATTCGGAAGGAAAACATTAAAAATTCCATGATGAGAATAGGGTTTAAACTGGAAGAGTTAGAGGCATTCAACGAAAGATCAATTTTTAAATTATTCAGTGAAAAATCTCTGTTCTGGAAGAAGAATTTTCTA
>JAKAWY010000053.1 GCA_021816745.1 Thermoplasmata archaeon | reverse complement strand
AGCCACTGGAGGGATTTGAACCCCCGACCTGCTGATTACGAATCAGCTGCTCTACCACCTGAGCTACAGTGGCATACCTCTGGCCACATAGGATAGAAAGTAATTCCGGATGGAATTTTCGGATAAAAATATGTAGATTTGGGTGGAAGAGTGATTCCTTTCTCCACAATTCCCATGAACTGTTCCTTTTCGAAAGCAGGCAATAAGATAAGAGCACTTTCAGTGTCCCCCTCCATCTCTTTCATGGCCTCTTCCCTTGACGGCCAGAAACTGACCATGGGATTGTATCCTTTTTTCCTTGCCATATCCAGGAGTTCCTCCACAATGAAGGAATCGGCTGAATGTTTTCCGGATTCCCTGTGATTAAGGGAATATAATTTTCCTTCACTGATCATGCAGATATGTGAATCTGTAGTGTGATCATGCACTTCAAACAAAGTGTTCAGATCTTCCATAAATCCAGGCCATTTCCTGATAATTCTGTGTACTGGACCGATCTCCGTGGAGGGTTCCCATATGGATGTGACATATGCCAGCAGATAGTTGAAACATTCTTCAGTGGCCCCTATTTCACGTGAAAGTTCTGTTAAAGCCCTGGTCCTGTGATGTCCATCCGCTATTATTCCCATCCTGTTCCTTAATTCATCCTTTATTCTGGATATGTCATCATTGTCCTCAATGACACAGATCCTGTTCCAGACTCCATCCGGCTGCTCATAAGACCTGTCACAGCCCATCCTGGAAGATATCCCATCCAGTATGTCATGCAATTTTCTGGAATCGGTCACCACAAACACTGGTTCGATCTGGGCCTTCATGGCAGAAATCAGGGTTTTTCTCTCTTCCACAAAGGAAGGTATCACATTCTCATGGATCCTCAGTTTGTTTTCCTCTTCCCGCAAATCAAGGATTCCTATTATTCCATAGCGCTCGCTTTTGTTGACCCCGTCGTCAAATATCTGTTTAAGAAGTATGAACGAGTTTTCCTGAAGTGAAATTACACCTTTCTCCAGCCATTCCTGTATCTTGGTGAACGGATCCTCAAAAGTGCTTCCCGACATAAGATTTGCAATGTTATACGGATTATCAAGCAGATTTAATCCATCCTCACCCTTCAGAATGTCATAGGGAGGGGATGTCACTTTCCCGATGCCTTCCCGGTAAATGAGAGATTTAAACTCCTTTAACTTCACGCGATCCCTTTCTCAAAAATCACATTCAGGTTTTCAAGATCCTGCATGTATCCTGCCTCTCCCATTGGTGTCTCCATGATCATGGGAACCTTCATGAAAGTTGCATCCATCATGAGATTCCTGAAACCATCCACCCCAATGGTCCCCTTCCCAATCTGCTCATGGCGATCGGTCTTTTCCCCAATCCCCTTTTTACTGTCATTCAGGTGAAATCCCATTATTTTTTCTATACCCAGAGAATCCCTGATTTCCTGTTTCATCCTTTCATATCCGTCTTTGGTGGAAATATTGTATCCCGCAGCCCAGACATGGCATGTATCAATGCATACCCCCACCTTATTTTTCAAATCCACCATATCCAGTATCCTGGAAATGTCCTGGAAACTTTTTCCCACACTGTTTCCCTGTCCAGCGGAGTTTTCAATGAGCACCCTTACATTCTGTTCACTGTGGAGTACATCATTGAGCATGCTGGCCACATTCCGGATTCCAACTTCTAAAGTTGCCTCCTTGAATGAACCGGGGTGAAAAGTGAGAAGATCCACACCAAGCAGGTCTGCCCTTTCTATTTCGATCTTAAAAGCTTCCCTGACCTTTCCCCTGAGTTCCTCATCACTGGATGCAGTGTTCAGAAGATAAGATGAATGTATCATCACGGAGTCAATTCCATTCAGGGATCTGTTGTCCCTGAAGGATTTTACCACCGATTCATCCAGTGGTTTTGCTTTCCATTGCATCTGGTTCTTTGAAAATATCTGGAAAGATTTGAATCCAAATTTCTTAGCATTTTCCGGGGTTTTATCCAACCCCTCCGAGGTGGACAGATGTCCCCCCATATTGTGGTTTTCAGTTACCTTCATTTCCATATTCACCTGTATTATGCATTTCACTGACGTCAATGATCATCTGGACGAACTGATATACGTGCATGGCTAGGGCCGGGTTGTCCGTATATCCGCAGGCGCTCAGATCGGGGCCTGCCAGTAGTGCCCTGGACTTGTCTGCAACTATATCCGTCGCTATGAGGCTGTCCTTGGTGAATGACTGAACATTGTGCGGTGTTCTCTTGTTTGGTGGTGCGACAAATATCACTTTTACACCACGCCTGATGGCATTCTCAATGTTCTTCTTCATTTCCACCCTCATTTCCTTCACCATGGGTGTGCAGATGAAGAGTTCTTTCTCTGCAAGGTTGATGAGCTCAGATATCTTGTTCATTACCTTGTTTCTGCCGTATATGGTGTATACCAGCTGCGGATCTCCCTTGGAAGGAAGTTCCTCCTGCATGGCCCTCATTTCAGAAAATAACCCCTGTACCCTCATCTCAATCTGGTTCCTGATATTGTCAAGATTCTGGGGCTTGTACATTTTGGGCCTTCCCTCTGTTTCCTTTGCGTATCCTTTCTCCACCAGTGATTCTAGAATCTTGTATGCTGAAGTTCTTGGTATCTTGGCGGTGTCGGCAATCTCATCTGCGTTTCCTACTCCAAGGTACACCAGGGCTGAAAACCCCTGTGCCTCGTAGGCTGACAGTCCAAAGAGCTTCAACATCTCCGTGACTTTCTCGAGTCTGGATGTTGGCGCTTCCATGGCTCCAAATATGCGTATTGCATTTATATGATTTCCTATATTTTTGATACACACAAAACTGCATAAAACTTGGTATTGCTCAAAATGAAAATAAAGTTGACATGTGTTTAGGGTGAAGTTTAATTGCTTGCTGTTATATTGAAAGTCCGTGGAGATATCTGAACGCATTAAAGAGATCATGAAACGGGACAATTACATGAGCAGGTTCCATCTGGAACTGGAGGAAGCTGAATCCGGCAGGATCAAACTCAAGGCTCATTTATATCCAACTCTTATGAGAAGCGGGGACATGGTGAACGGTGGAGCTATCATGTCCCTGTTCGATTTTTCAGGCTCGCTTTCCATTTTCACTCTGGAAGGAGTCCTCAACGGATTTACTATTTCCTTTAACTGTGATTTCCTTAAGCCACTGCTGGGAAGCTATGCCATAGTTGATGCAGTGGTGGATACCAGTGGAAAAAGCCATGCCTTCATCAAGATGGACATGCATGATGACAATGGAAGGAAGGTTGCCTACGCGCATGGCATCTGGGTGGTTTACAGATAAGTTGGTGATTTTTCGATGAATAAAGAACTGGAAGGATACAGAATAATCATGGGCATTGGTGGCAGCATTTCCGCATACAGGACCCCGGATATTATCAGGGAATTGAAGAAGAAAGGAGCGGATGTTTTTCCCGTGCTCTCTGGCGCCGCATCAAGAATAATTGGTGAGGAATCCCTGGAATGGGCCTCCGGAAACATACCCATAACCGAACTCACGGGCCAGATGGAACACATCACACTAATGGAATATGATCCTGAAAAGACTGTTCTTTTGATCTGCCCTGCAACCTATAACCAGATTGGAAAGATGGCTAACGGCATTGCGGATGCACCTGTGGAAACAATCTTTGCCAATGCACTGGGGTCTGGAGTCAGGATAGTGGTAGTGCCAGCAATGCACCTGGAAATGTTTTCCAATAAAATCCTTGAGAGGAACATATCAGTACTCAGGGAAATGGGAGTCATGGTGATGGAGCCAAGGCTGGAGGATGGAAAGGCAAAGATCATGTGGCCTGAAGAGATAGTTGATGCAGTTCTTTCAGAGAAGCCAAACAAAAGCAGGATTCTGATTGTCTCCGGAAAAAGCACCATTGACATTGATCCAGTGAGGAGCATTGTGAACAGGAGTTCAGGAAAAACCGGGGAGGAACTGGCCCGTGCTGCTTACAGAAGCGGTTCAAGGGATATTACACTGGTCGGTAATTCAGAGGGACGGATTCCCGCATATTGCAAACACCATTCTGCCATTTCAGCAGATGAATTTTACAGCATTACAGAGAATCTTGTGAAAGTGAACAGATTCGATGCCATCATGTTCCCTGCAGCACTTTCGGATTTCACCACCATGAAACAGAAGGAAAAAATAAGCGGCTCAGGAGAAATGACCCTTAAGTTAGAACCCCGGGATAAGCTCATATCCAGGATAAAAAAGATCCCAAATGCCTCTGAAAGCAGGATTGTGAGTTTCAAACTTTCGGGAGAGGGTGTTGACCAGAAGGCCAGCGATTCATTCATCCAGGTAGTGAATTTTGTTGAGGATAAACCCTTTGAAAACTCAACAAACCAGTATACAATATACAGGGGAAAGAAGGAAATATTCCATGGAAAGATGTCAAAACCGGAACTTGCAGGATTCATAATGAGGGAGATCAATGCAGGTGCATGATCTGTCCATTACCGGAATTCAGCTTCCTCTGGGAAGTGAAGATGAATCCATTGAATATATGGAAAAAATATCCGGTGATGTAAAGGGGGATGTGGTGGTTCTCCCTGAAAGATTTGTGCTGAAATCCTACGATGGATTCAAGGAAAGCAAAATGTACACATTTCTTGAAAATTTCTCCAGAGGCAGGCTTCTTATAGCAGGATCTGTAATGGAAATAGTGGATGGAAAATCATTCAACAGATCATATGTTTTTAATGATACTAAACTTCTTGGCACCCAGGACAAGATCATTCCTTTTGCCAGTGAGAAGGGGGTAATCACCGGGGGCCGGAGCATCAGCATTTTCAGGTCTGGCTCACTGTCATTTTCAGTGGCAGTCTGCTATGACATTGATTTTCCCTTCTTTGCCAGATTATCAGGCATGAACGGGGCTGACATCATATTCAACCCCTCACTGATCAGGCAGGATTTCCACAGTGAATGGCACCAGTATATTCGTGCAAGGGCTCTGGAAAACAGGATTTCCGTCATTTCCGTGAATTCCATAACCAGCGGCCTTGGTGGAGACAGCATCTATGCAGGCACATACCAGGACGGGCCCGGTGTCCGGCTGAACATACAGGAGGCCAGCGCTTTGAAAATGTTCAACGTGGTGCATCCTACAGGACTGATGGCAGAAAAAAGGAAGGAGAGAATGGGCGAGGATCCTTCATCCTACAGCTTTCCCGTTAATGAAGTCCGTTATTAGGCTGCATACCTGATCTGGATGGGTGGAATGTGTTGTATGGCCACCACCCTGGATTATTGACAATTTTGAACCACTTATATGCTCATGGATGAATTTCCCATGATCCTGGCTTATCATGGAATCCTTTTCACCCCAGATTATCAGGGTTGGAACGCTTATTTTCATCAGATCCTCTGTCTTGAGTTTGTATGAATCTCCTGAATTGTTTCCGAGAATGTTCCTGATGCTTTCTTCACGGTTTGAAGAATTCATGTCCATCACCCTTTTAAGAAAAGTTTCCACTGATTCGCCCCCCTGATCAGCCACAGTGGGATTGGTTCCGGCACTGCTGATGAGCACAAGGCCTTCTGAATCCCCGAACTTCACCTGGTAAAACATGCTTATCCAGCCACCATAGGAGTTTCCACCCAGATAGAACTTCCCTAAATGCAGGTTACTGATAAGGTCATGAATAGCCTCAACCTGTGCAGTTACCGTGATGTTCTCAGGTGCACATGATTTTCCATGTCCCAGAAGATCCGGAAAAACTAGGCCTATATCATCTCCAAGACATTTGGCCAGTTTCATGAAATTGTTTCCAATTCCTCCAAGTCCATGAAGCAGAACAAGATATTCTTTCCCCGGTCTGAACATGTAAGAGATCTTTCCATGCCTGGTCTCCGCATAAAGCCTTTCCATATAAAAATGTTATTGCCATATCCACTAAAAATATGCTGGTTTTTTCCATATCAAATCACGATCCCGGCAATAAAGAGAAATCCCTTCAAAATGTGAAGTGAAATCCATAACCTTTATTTATGAAAAATCATAAAACATTGTGACAGGTAAGAAGAAATTAGTGTACATGTTTGAAGAGGGAGGCAGGGATATGAAGGATCTTCTGGGCGGTAAAGGTGCCGGACTTGCAGAGATGAAAAAACTGGGCCTGCCGGTTCCTGAAGGATTTACAATTACCACCGAGGCCTGCATCATGTACCAGAAGGATGAAAAATTCCCTGAAGGAATGATGGAAGCTGCCATGGCTGCCCTTTCAACTGTTGAAAAAACCACTGGAAAAAAGTTCGGAGATCCCGAAAATCCCCTATTGGTTTCCGTGAGATCCGGAGCACCAATCAGTATGCCAGGAATGATGGATACAATTCTTAATGTGGGCCTCAACGACTTCTCTGTAAAAGGCCTTATCGCGGCTACCGGAAACAGGCGTTTTGCACTGGATTCCTTCAGAAGGCTGAAACAGATGTTTGGAAACGTGGTGCTTGGACTGCCACATGATGAGTTTGAACACATAATAGCCAGCCATAAGAGGAAATCAGGAAAGATCAATGATGTGGACCTGAACGAGAAGGATATTGAAGCAATCATAAAGGAATTTGATGGTGTGTACAAACGTCATGGTTTTGAATTCCCGCAGGAGCCCCTAGAACAGATGAAGATGGCCATAAAAGCCGTATTTAACTCGTGGAATTCTGAGAGGGCCATTGCATACAGGGAAATTAACAACATTCCTGACAACCTTGGAACTGCTGTGAACATAGTATCCATGGTGTTCGGAAACATGGGAAATGATTCAGCCACTGGTGTGGCTTTCACCAGGAACCCCAATACCGGAGAGAGGCAGATCCTGGGAGAATACCTTAAGAACGCTCAGGGCGAGGATGTGGTGGCGGGAATAAGGACTCCCCTTGAAATATGGATGATGAAGGACGAATTCCCCTCAGCATGGAAGGAATTTGAAAAATGCACTGAAATCCTGGAAAAACATTACAGGGATGTGCAGGACATTGAGTTTACCATTGAGAAGGGTAAATTCTACCTGCTGCAGACCAGGAGCGCAAAGAGAAGCGCCAGGGCAGAGGTAAGAATTGCTGTGGAAATGGCAGAAGAAGGAGTCATTGACAGGAAAGAGGCCATCATGAGGGTTACGCCAAGAACTTTGGATGTGCTGTTTCACCCCCAGGTAAAGAAGGATGGAACAGAAAAAGTACTGGGAAAGGGTCTTGCTGCCTCTCCCGGAGCAGCATACGGAGAGATAGTGTTTTCTTCGGATCGTGCCATAGAGCTGGCCGCAGAGGGCAGGAACGTTATCCTGGTCAGGCCGGAAACCACTGCTGATGATGTCAGGGGAATGTCCAAATCTGAAGGATTCCTGACACAGAAAGGTGGAATGACCTCACATGCTGCAGTGGTGGCAAGAGCCATGGGTAAACCCGCAGTGGTGGGAGTTGAAGCCATGAGTGTGGATACCACCGGAAGAACCATCACCATTGGAGATTACACTTTAAGGGAGGGCGCCACCCTGACTGTGGATGGAACCAGCGGAGAGTTCATCATGGGAAAGACACAGGTGGAAAAGCCGAAGGCTGACCAGTTTGTGGACAGGCTGCTTCAATGGACAGATGAATTCAGGAAACTGGGAGTCAGGGCAAATGCCAACACACCGGATGAAGCTGATCTGGCCAGGAGAAATGGGGGAGAAGGCATAGGGCTTGCAAGAACAGAGAGGATGTTTCTTGGAAATGAAAGAATCGATATAATGCGTGCCATGATCATGAGCAGGAATAAAGAGGACAGGAAGAGGCACCTGGACAGCCTTTTACCCATGCAGGTGCATGATTTTACTGAATTTTTCAGGACCATGGAGGGATTTCCTGTGATCATAAGATTACTGGATCCACCGCTGCATGAATTCCTTCCTGACAAGGAGGATACCCTGAACAAACTGTACAAGCTGAAATTCAGCCTGCTTAATTCCAGGGATCCTGTGGAGATGGACAGCATCCTGCAGGAAATATCCAGGGAGACTGAACTTCTTTCAGTTATCAAGAATCTTGAGGAATTCAACCCTATGCTGGGATTCAGGGGTTGCAGGCTTGGCATTTCATTCCCGGAAATATATGAGATGCAGGTCACAGCCATCATAAAGGCAGCCATAAACGTGCAGGAAGAGGGTAAGAAAATATTTCCTGAGATCATGATTCCTCTGGTGGGAACCGAAAGAGAACTGGAAGTTTTGAGAGAAACCCTTACGAAGGTTGCGAAAACTGCCATGGGAAAGCATGAAGTTGATTACAAATTCGGCACCATGATTGAGATACCCAGGGCCTGCATCACGGCAGACAAAATTGCAAAGCATGCTGACTTTTTCTCCTTTGGTACCAACGATCTGACCCAGATGACCTTTGGATACAGCAGGGATGATGCTGAAGGAAAGTTCATGGGAAGATACCTGGACAGTGGAATCCTTCCACATGATCCGTTCAGTACCGTGGACTTTGAAGGCGTGGGCGAACTGATGAAAATGGCAGTGGAAAAGGGAAGGAAAGGGAACAAAAACCTGGAAGTGGGAATCTGCGGTGAACAGGGAGGAGATCCTGAAACTGTGGAGTTCTGCCACAAGATTGGGCTGGACTACGTATCGGCCTCTCC
>JAKAWY010000004.1 GCA_021816745.1 Thermoplasmata archaeon | reverse complement strand
GGTAGCGATCTTTTTTCAGTGATTGACGGCCGCACTTATTATTTCTGTTCAAAAACCTGCCAGTTGAAATACAGTTCTCCTGAGGAGGAAGGAAGGAAACTCAAGAGAAGGCTGGCCCTTGCATGGCTATTATCCATACCCATACTTGCCATAAATTATCTTGTTCCTTCATCTTATTTGCATGGTAGTGAGAACAGGAATATCCTGATGCTGTTACTCACACTTCCAGTGCAGTTCTATTCAGGCCTGGGGTTTTATAACGGTGCATATCACGCCATAAAAAGTATGTCTGGAAACATGGATCTCCTGATCTCCATGGGAACACTCACTGCATTTGTGTATTCTTCAATTGTTGTGATATCAGGTGGAACTATTAATGGGGGAAGCGTATTTTTCGATGCTTCAGCCTTTATTATCACACTTATCCTGACCGGAAATTATCTGGAGAACATGACAAAGTCCAGGGCCAACCGTGCTGCTGGCAAATTGCAGGATCTAATTCCTGGGACCTCACACCTGGTGGATACCGAAGGAAATGTAAATGATGTTAAAACTGACACACTGAGAGTGGGGGATGTAATACTGATCCGGCCTGGAGAGGCCATTCCTGCAGACGGATCCATTTTAGACGGTAAGAGTGAGATAGATGAGTCCATGCTTACGGGGGAACAGGCCCCCGTCCTTAGAATGACTGGAAATATGGTAACTTCCGGCACATTGAATCTTAATGGCCTCCTGAAGGTCAAAATCACGAGAACCGGGAAGGATAGTACAGTCAGCCAGATCTATGAACTTATACAGGGTGCAATATCTGGAAGAGCCAAGGTTCTGAGGGTGGCAGACACTTTTTCTGCCGTGTTCGTTCCTGTGGTGATCGTTTCAGCCCTGATATCCTCACTTTCATGGTATTTCTACCTTTCAATCTCCGGATATACCGGTGCTGTAGAGATATCTATCCTTGTATTTGTATCCGTGGTGGTCATTGCCTGCCCATGTGCCATCGGCCTGGCAGGCCCCATTGCGCTCCTGATCTCCTCCAGCAGGGCGTCGGAGAGTGGAATCATAATCAAGAACACAGGCTCTCTTGACAGGCTCTCGAAAGTAAATGTTGCTGTTTTCGACAAGACAGGCACACTGACAGAGCCCGATCCCACAATTTCAAAAATTGAACCTGCAGGGGATTTCACTATGGAAAAAATTCTATCCATTGCTGCATCTGTGGAAACACATTCGAATCATCCCATTGCACGAGCGGTGGTAAAGGAAGCTGAAAAACTCTCACTTTCACTGGAAGAATGCAGGGATGTTAGGGAAATTCCGGGAAAAGGGATAAGTGGAATTGTTGGCGGAAAAGAAGTTGTTATATCAAGAGCCTCAGGCACAGTTGGTTCCACAATCTCAATTTCACTGGATGGAATAAACGCAGGAAGTATAAGCCTAGAATACAGAATAAGGAAAGAGGCTTCATGGATGCTAAAGTCACTGGCAAAAATGGGAATCAGAACTGCAATGGTCACAGGGGATTCCAGAAAGGAGGCCGAAAGAGTTGCATCCATACTGGGAATCAATGAGATACATGCAGAAGTTCTTCCGCAGGAAAAGGCCCAGATCATAAGGAAATACCAGGAAAATGGTGATTATGTTCTATTCACAGGGGATGGAATCAACGATTCTGTGGCTCTGGAGACGGCAGATGCAGGCATATCCATGGGATCAGGCACAGATATTGCCAGGGAGAGTGGCGATATAATCCTACTGAACAATGATCTCAGGCAAATTGTTATGGCCAGGATCATAGGAGAGAAAACCATCGCTAAAATAAAGCAGAATATAGGATGGGCTGTGGGTTACAATACACTTCTCATACCAGTGGCTGCAGGAATACTTGTTCCAATTTCTGGACTTGGAATATACACTATTCTTCCAATGTTTTCAGCACTGGCAATGGGGATGAGTTCCACATCAGTTGTATTAAACTCACTGTTTCTCAGGAACAAAATAGGAAAAGCATGGAATTCCATAAATGAAAAAATGAAAAACAGCCCAGGCAGTTTTACCGGGGCTTATTAAATATTAAAAAAATGGATCAGTAAGATCCACCAAAATTACTCAGTGCTGTGTTAAGTACGGATTGATCCTGGAAGTATGACTGGCCTGACCATGTGAAAGAGTCCAGTGAAGCTGTGTGCAGATCAGAGAAAGTGTAAAGGTAATTGTATCCAAGATATGTGGCTGAGTGATCTGAAACTACTCCGTCATTGGAACCTGAGAAGAACAGGTATCCCCACCAGGGGTTGTAATTTCCGTCATAGACTATCCATGTGGTGGTAGCGTAGTTAGAAACTGCAAGATAGGTATTGCTGTCAAGAGATGAAAGGAAGGAGGATCCTTGTGACATCTGGTCAGTCTGGTATCCTGTAACCAGTGAAATGCCAAGGTACTGGGCCACAGAGGCCAGTGGTGAACCGTCAAATGGTGTTGCAAGGAATATCACATTCTGGAGATTCATGCCAGGAATCTTGTAGTTCTCCAGTGAGTAAAGTGTTACCAGTCCACCCATGCTGTATGCAAAGATGTCCACATTTACGTTCTTTCCTGCAAATAAGGTGTTCATGGCAGTTCCCAGTTCCGATCCGATGTCCTGGATGGGAGTGTTGGAAGTGCCGTAGTAAGAAGAATCAGTGTAGGAAAGTCCATTGCTGAAGTTCAGAGTGAATTCTCCATAATAGGAAACCATACCGGTTATGTATCCATGTGATACCAGAGTCTGGTATGTATCTGTGCCAGTGGTGAAACAGTTTCCATTTGCACCATTGAAGTTTGCAGGGTTATACCCGTGCACCAGGATAACATATGTCTGGCCCGATGAAACCATTGGGGAAGCATGGTTCTGAGCTGTGCTTTGGCTGACTGGGGTACTTACGAACGCGGAAAAACCAAATCCTATCAATAGAACTAAAGTTATTCCAGCAATGAAAATGTTCATTTTTTTATTCATCAAGATATATTATCGTAGGAGTATTTTATCGTTTTCATCCTTTATATAGCTCGTAAATAGTGGTATTTATAACTAATATTTAGTAAATATAATTTTTCTATTTTGTTAACTTAAAAATAAGTTTCAGGAAGAATGCCTTGAATTATCTTATGGAAACAAATAATGAACACACGAATGTTGAGATAAACACATCAGATCTACTTAAGGACCTTATGATCATTTTGTGAGCTTATTAGTCTCATCGTTACATTAATTGAAAAAGGTAGATTATATGAAAAATTTGCGAAGTAGTGGGAAAAAGATAGAAATGAACATAAAGGAATCTAATTGTGAGTACTTATTTCAGTTTCAGGTAAACCTAAGGCAATCCGTTTCAATCAATTGATAAATGGACACTAACTTATATTCTAAGGCATAAGTTTAGTAAGAAACGTCAATGAGAAAATCTTAAATCGATGTTTAAAAGAGAGTGCAGGTGCCGGGATTTGGACCCGGGTTGAAAGCTTGGAAGGCTCTCGTGCTAGACCAGACTACACTACACCTGCCCGATTAGGTCATTTTTTTCAATTATTTAGCGTTATTTATGGATATCCATCAGGAGAAGTATATTGTCTGCTGTTCATTGTACTGAATTCCACCTGAAGTGATATCAAAGTTCAATATGAGGGAGGAACCGTTTGAAAGTCCTGTGACATTCATATATTCGAATCCATCGTTATAATGATGGTTCAGGATTGCACTTGCAGTTGGAGAACTGAAGCTTACATTGGTTATAGCCTTGGCAAAATAAACGCCATCCCTGAGAGAGAATGAACTGTGGGAAGCACCAACAGGAAGGACATATGTTCCACCTGACTGATTAACTGAAACCCATGAATTAGAAAATTGCTGCAGGGAAAGGGAAGGTTGTGTATTGACTGAAACTGGTGGGTTCAATGCTACGGACCAGAAAAGAATGGATGTAAGAAGGACAAGCATGAAAAGGTAGAATTTATGGCTGTTTCTCTCGGGGATTCTTAGCTTAAGGGCTGGTAATATTTTGAACAGACCAAGCAGCATTAAAACAAAGATCAGTATAGAAAGATAGTAGAGCCCTACAAGTTCAAGGTATCCTTCAAAGAGTCCTGCAAGTATACCCAGGAGGAAAACAAATACAGTGGTCTTTGCTCTTTCTTTTTCTTCAAGGATGTATTCCCTTTCACTGAATTCTGGTTCTACAAACACTGGCTCATCAGTTTTGTTCTTTGCCACTTTTCTGGTAATATTCATATCATTAATGAATTTAACGCGTTGAAGGGATCCTTTGCCTTGACAACTCCGGAAGCGACCAGTATTCCTCCGGCTCCAAGCATTTTCGCAATTTTCACGTCTTCACCATTCTTTACGCCTGCTCCCACCAGGAGGGTGCTTCCATGCTTTTTGCAAATCTCTGCTCCTTCTTTTATAATTTCAGGTTTTGATGTTGAGACAGAAATATCTCCACCTATGAGTTCCTTTGGTTCGTAGGCCACATATTTTGCCCCCATGGTGCATAATTTTTCTATTTCATCCACAGTTTCACAGCACACATAAAGAGTGAAACCAAGTTCTGAGGAACGTTGTATGGTTTGATTGGCCACCTCCAGGCCAACCCTTCTTTCTGAATGGTTTAATAAGGATTCTTTAACTCCATTTTCCATCAAATCCTCCATTATGATCGATCCAGTATGGGCCCCTGGTTTTTCGTAGTCCACGTGCTGCGAAATAATCTCCTTATAATTGGTAGAAAGATGAAGTGATGTATAAGGTGCTGCAATCTTTAGTTCATATCCGGATTTGTGGATTTTAGAAATATTTTTGATAAATTCAACTGAGTTCTTTCCTATGGTCTCTTTGTAGGATTTCATGTTGACGATGACAGTGAACACATTTTGTCATGTTCTTATGAATGTTAAGGTTTCCATTTCTAATTTTCCAATGAGATAGAATAAAGCTGGGAGATCAAAATAAAAATATTTAAACCGTTGATGGCATTTCCCTTTTGCTGGGTCTGTAGCTTAGCCAGGTAGAGCGATGGACTCTTAATCCATAGGCCGGGGGTTCGAACCCCTCCAGACCCGTATAATTATATGTGGGTTCACCTTTTTTACCTCTTTTCCGTCATCTCGAAAAAATTTGCTGAGCCTTTTGTTCACGCTCTCTGCAAGCTCATCACGGTTGACGTGTGTATATATCTGGGTGCTCGATAAAGACACATGTCACATCAGGATTTGTCAAAAGTCTAAGTCTAGGGATTTTTCTGCCTTCTAATTCACCATTCTTGTAAGATCACATTTCAGGTTCAATTTCAAGAATAATGTTCATAGTTAATTTCATGGGTTGGATTATTAATTCAAAGAATATGAAAAGGTTCTCTCGGAAAGGCGAACCTTTGCTGTATGATGCACTAAACAAAAAGATTCATCTAAGAAATATTATAGATTATTCCATGATAGCATTCAAGAGGATCAGTTGGGCAAACGAAGAAATTAACTTGGAAGAGTTTCATAATTTTCTAGGACGAAACATTACAGGAAATAGATATTCTAAGGTTTCCACAATGGCTTGAAGTATATATGGGAAGGGACTTCCTTCAGCCCCTCCTTGCAGCCTTCAAAGTGTTTTCTACATTTGATGAAAGCGGTGAGTCTATAATAATTTTATAATGGTTCGCGGAAAATGATAAATGTAGGGGGTAATAAGAAAGACATACGATCCATAAGGAAAAAAGTGGATTATACCTTATTGCTGGGGTAAGCCCTTATCTTGTTCGCCATGATCGGAATGGTAAGGGTGTTTGGACTTCTTTAAAAAACATAAATTGGCTTATTTAGATAACTACGATATCAAACATTGTATTCCTTTTCTGTTCACACAAGATCTCTTTCCTGATTTCCACTTTTCTTGGTTCATTTATACACACATATCATAGTGAATTTTATTTTATGACCTTTTTATTGAGTAAAAAGCCATATTAATACAACATCCTGATATAATTATCCATTCTGATTATCGTTAAATACCTTAGGTTGAACGTTTGCTATCACGTTTATAGCATTAATTTACGTTATTTCAATTAAATTTTCTCGAAAGAAAGATTAAGATAAGAATATGAAAAGAATTTATATTCTAATTCTATTCTCTAATTTATGGAAAACATAACACTAACACCTGAACAAATCAGATCTTTCAGGAAATTTAGTGATAATTTTGAGAGTTTCAATAGGATGCACAATGAATTGCAATCACATGTTGGGAAGTACGTAGCCATTTCTGACGGCAAAGTGCTGGGATATGCTCACACTAAAGAGGAGCTACTTGGGAAATTTAAAACCGTTCCTGGCATATTTATTGAACAGATCACTGAAAACAATCTTCTTTGGATTCTATAATTATGCCTTCCGTATCTCTAAAATGGGATATATCCAAAAAATTATTTTCAGTTCCTGTCCGTTTAAGCAGAAAGATCAGTAAGATGGGTGAAACATCGGAATATACACATTGTGACATAATTATGCATGTCGACACAGGTTCCGGAATATCATCTATAACTGACAAAGACGCATATGAACTGGGGTTAGATGTTTCATCTCTTGAAAAAATGCCAATAGGTGGAATAGGCGGATTAACAAACACTCCAATAGCCCATGAAATTACACTATTCTTTTTGCTCATCAATGGTGAACCATTTGGGGTTAATATGGAAAAAATTTCGATCAGTCCTGACCAAATTAGCAATGTACGTGAAAAATCAAGAGGTGTTTATAAACAAACCAATACTAAAATTATGGAAATACCTCGGCTTCTTGGGTTGGATGTCATTGATAAAATGTGTGGAGTACTTATATTGAACCTAAAAGATAAGATCGGAGAGATCAAATTTTGACCTTTTAAAGACTTCAATTTCCCACTTCCTCCATCAGTGTGACACCATAAAGATGTTGTTTTAGATTTATTTCTTCCTTAAAGACAGATCCATACTTTGACTTTACATATGTCAAAAATGAAACAATGTCAAGTTGCTTACATGGATCTTCATTAACAGATTATTTCTTATCATAACTTGTATTAGAAAGATTCTTTACTTTATCTGGGTATTTTTCGCACCAATGATTCAAATTAGGAACGTCTTTTTGATATTTCTTGAATTCCTTTAAGTTAAGAAGACCGCATGCATATTTAAAATCATTATCAAAATAACCAACAAGGGATGAATTTATTTTCTTCTTATCCGCCAGAAATGCGATTTTGTTGAGTGCATTCAGGATATTAATTCCCCAGTTGGTATAACTCTTATCAAAATTATCAGATTCCCAAAGGTCTCTAATCTCTCTAGTGAATCCCTGTAAATTGGACAAATACCGGGCGTTTGCATTCTTCCAAAGAGATATGCCATTTAAAATTAAACCAAATCCAGCGACCCCAGCTGCAAATAACTCAAGAAAAAAAGAAAGATTCACAGTACACAACTCCCTTTATTCATGAACCACCTAAGAAATTTGTACGTCATCATTGGATCACTTATTCATCAAGCCTGAACAAACCAAATATTGATCCAGATATACCCGACACTTGTCTTTCGGTTCTGAGCCATGTGGTACTGCTGGTTGAGGAACTATTTCACAGGTATGGATCAAATCATTTGGGTTAGTAGAAATGATCATGATCCCATTTATATCAGGTCCCGTTGCAAAGTCAATCATTTTGTTGAAGTTCTGATCTTCGACTTTCAGATATCCATGTCCAGAATCAATTCCATGTCCGTTTTTAATAAAAAGTTCCTTATTCACATAGGCATTTTCGCGAATAAATACTTTTTTCATGCTCTAATAATAAATATAAAAATATTTAATAATTTCCATGTTGAATTAAGGGATTTATACTTCCTTTGTTCAAGCATTTAATTTTTATCCAAAACAAGATACTCCTCATTTCTTCCACAAGAAAAAAAATATAAAATGGGGATCAGAACTGCCTGGCCTCCGTGGATTCACCCAGTGCAGTTGTTGAACTCTCAGATCCGCTTATGACCTGCATTACCTCATCAAAATACCCGGTACCCACAAAGCTCTGGTGCTTTACAGCCCCATATCCCATGGGTTCCATCTGGAATTCCCTCTGTTGCAGCATGGAATATGCAGCCATCCCGTGTTCCCTGTATCCAGTAGCCAGTTCAAACATGGAAAGATTCAAAGCATGGAATCCCGCCAGGGTGATGAACTGAAACTTGTATCCAAGTTTCCCGAGTTCATCCTGGAAACCTTCTATCTCCTCTGGTGAGAGATGTGTCTTCCAGTTGAATGATGGGGAGCAGTTGTAGGCAAGATGTTTTCCAGGGAATTTTTCATGTATTTTCTTTGCAAATGTCCTGGCCTGTTCCACGTCCGGGCTGGCCGTCTCAAACCATAGCATATCCGAATATGGGGCATAGGCGAGGCCCCTGCTTATGCATGCATCCAGTGAACCTTCAAAATCATAGAATCCTTCTGATGTCCTGCCTCTCCCAATGAATTCCTGATCAAGCGGATCTATGTCATTAGTGATTAGCCTGGCTGAAAGCGCATCTGTTCTTGCCACAATGATAAGCGGAACTCCCAGTACATCAGATGCAAGCCTGGCCGACACCAGATTCCTGATAAAACTGGAAGTGGGTATCAGAACCTTTCCTCCAAGATGGCCACATTTCTTTTCCGATGAAAGCTGGTCTTCAAGATGAATTCCTGCAGCACCTGCCTCAATCATCGATTTTGTAAGTTCAAACACATTCAAAGGGCCTCCGAAACCCGCCTCTGCATCAGCCAGTATGGGTACATAGGATTCCCTGCGCACTCCATTCATGGTGGAGATCACATCCTCCCGCTGGAATGCGTTGTTGATTCTCTTCACCAAAGTTGGAACACTGTTTGCCGGGTACAGACTCTGATCTGGATAAGTGTGACCTGCAAGATTTGCATCTGCTGCCACCTGCCATCCACTTAGATAAACAGCCTCCAGACCCGCTCTCACCATCTGTACTGCCTGTGTTCCTGAGAGTGCACCCAGTGCAGCAACATGATTCTTCCGGTTCAGAAGATTCCACAACCTTATGGACATCATTCTGCTGATGGTATGATCCACCCTGACTGTGCCTGAAATCCTTTTAACCTCATCTTCTCCATAGGGCCTTACAATCCCATCCCATCTTCCGTTAGGCACATCTTCAAATTTTCCAGTCATTAGTATCCCTCCATTTTCAGTATTTTCTCATAAGCAGGTATGGTGAAGAATTCAACAAACCCGCTGTCCATTACGACATTTTTGAACAATTCAGAAGCAATTTCCAGTTCTGGTGTTTTATTCAGCCTGGAAACCTCCTCTCCTATGATTCTGGATACATTCTCCCTGTCTATCCTGAGTCCATTTTCTGTGGATTTCTTATGCTTTATCCACTGCCATATCTGAGTTCTGCAGATTTCAGAGGTAGCGGCATCCTCCATTAAGTTGTACAATGGAACTGCACCCTTGCCACCAATCCAAGCCTCCAGGTACCTGATTCCAATCCTGATGTTTGATCTGAGTCCTTCTTCAGTTATCTTACCGGTAACAGGGGTGATAAGCTCTTTCCTTCCAATGCTGACTTCAGGAATTAATGATATCTGGTTTTTAGATGGCATCTTTTTGTCAAAGGCTTCTTTCGCAACCGGCACTATACCGGGGTGAGCCACCCATGTTCCGTCGTGCCCGTTTCCTGCCTCCCTTTCCTTGTCTTCCCTGACTTTCTGGAAAGCTACCCTGTTCTTCTCTTCATCCCCTTTCACCGGTATAAATGCAGACATTCCACCCATTGCGTGGACACCCCTTCTGTGGCATGTCCTGATCAGCAATCGGGAATAAGCAAGGAGAAATCCTTTGTCCATGGTGACTTCCGATCTGTCAGGAAGAACAAAATCAGGATTTGACCTGAGTTTCTTGATATAGCTGAAGATGTAGTCCCATCTTCCGCAGTTCAGGCCAAGGGAGTGATTCTTCGTCTCGTAGATGATCTCATCCATCTGGAATGCCGCAGGAAGAGTTTCCACAAGGAAAGTTGCCTTTATTGTTCCATTCTCCAGTCCAAGGTATTTTTCGGAAAATGTGAAAATTTTGTCCCACAGCCTTGCTTCAAGGTAACTCTCAGTTTTAGGGATGTAGAATGTTGGAACCAGTGATCTCTTGATCAGCTCTTTTGCGTTGTTGAAAAAGTAGACTCCAAAATCGAAGAATGATCCGGGAATAGGTTTTCCATCCACATGAACGTGCGCTTCATCCAGATGGAGCCCCCTTGGTCTCACAAAAAGAATGGCGGTTTTGTCATTCATTCGGTACTCCTTTCCTTCTTCTGAGGTAAAATTGAGGGTGTGCCTCACAGCCCTGTAAAGATTCTCCTGGCCCAGCATCATAAGTTCCCAGAATGGTGACTGTGCATCCTCAAAGTCAGACATGTAAACGTTGGCCCCTGAGTTGAAGGCATTGATCACCATCTTGGGGTCTGAGGAAGGACCGGTTATTTCCACTCTTCTCTCTGCAAGATATTCAGGAAATGGTGCTGCCTTCCAGTCACCTTTCCTTATATTTTCAGTTTCATGGGGAAAATCAAAAAGTTCTCCCTGGTCCAGTTTTTCCTGTTGCAACTTCCTGTCTTTCAGGAGTAAATTTCTTTCCTCTGTAAAGTTCCTTGATAATTCAGCAAGGAATGATAAGCAATCCATACTGAGCAATGTATTGGCCATTTCGACCTTGCACGGGGCAACATGGACCCCTTGCACCTTCTCATTTTCTGTCATCAGTTAATCATTTAGTATGTATATTTAATACTAACTATGTGGATAAAAATAAATATGTATGTAGATATTAATAAATACATATTTTACATATATTACATGCATTTTCATGAAAGATATAAGGAAGCTTCAAACCACTGCAAATGGCACTTACATTGTCACCATTCCAAAGGCCTGGGTGGAATCTCTCGGAATTACAAAAGGCGATCCTCTAAGCCTTTCCATACAGGGGAGTGACATATCCATAACACCGGTATCCAGGAAAATCCAGGGTCCCGGAACAAGATCAATCTCGGTGGAGGATTTCACCGATGAAAGGCTGCTGGAGATGTGCATAACCTCTTCGTACATTGTGGGAAATGATATCATGGAGGTAAAATCAAAGATGGATTCTTCCCATGAATGGAAAAAATGGGTGACCGATTCACTGGATGGCCTCCTAGGTGTAGAGATATCCGAGGAATATTCTGGCAGCATAAAATTACAGAATCTCATAGATCCCTTCAAGTTCGATCTTCCCATGGAGCTGAAAAAATTCCTGAACAATGCCATGGCAGTCCTGAATGATTCTATCCGTGCGTTGAAAGAAATGAGGTCTGATCTTGCCAGTGACGCCCTGAGGAGAGGGAAAGAGCAGATCAAGAGTTACCGTTTCCTGATGAGGCTTGCCACACTTTCATCACGATCGGTGGAGCTCAGGGAGCATTACGGTTTCCACAATGTCCAGAAACTGATGATTGAAGTGATAGCCATAAGGGAGATGGGAAGGATGTCATATTATGCCATGCGAACTGCACAGCATGTCACAGAAATAAGGAATCCACTGAAGCAAAATTTCCTGAGGCATCTGGAGGCAATGTCAGGCATAACTGCAGAGATGTCTTTGAAAGCATTTGATTCACTTAATGCAAGTGACATCAAGGGAGCTGCAGAGGTACTGGAACTCATGGATGGAGTCAGGAAACATTTTATGCAGGTTCATGAACTGGAAAAGGATCTTCCTGCAAATGACAGGTTGCCGATGACATTGATAATCAGGGGTATCAGGGCCATGGCAGGTTATGCAGTTGCCCTGGCGGATGATGCGGTTTTGAATATCTATGCCTGATGCATGAAATCAAATGAATTCCACTGTTAATTCATCCTCTTTTCTCTCTTCCCTGATGCCATCCATTCTTTTTCTTATTATCTCCATGTATTCAGGGCTGATTTCAATTCCAACTGAATTCCTTCCCTCCATCTCTGCCACCAGGGAGGTGGTTCCTGATCCCAGGAATGGATCCAGGACAGTATCTCCTTCCTTGCTGGACGACAGAATAACTCTTTTCAGTAGTTCTATGGGTTTCTGGGTTGGGTGATCCCCAGCCCATTTTTCCTTGCGCGGTGTAACTGGAATGGTCCACACATTCCTCATCTGCTTGCCACCGTTCATCTCCTTCATATCCTTATAATTGAAAGTCCACTTTATGCTGGAGTGGTTCTTCACTCCCCATACAAGCTGCTCAGTGCTTTCTGTAAACATTCTCGTGGTAATGTTGGGCTGTGCATTGGGCTTGAACCAGATAATGCTGTTATTGATCCTCATTCCAAGGCTCTGCATTATAAATCCAATCTGGTAGATGTTGTGGAATGAACCACAGGCCCAGAAACTTCCACCCGGCCTCAGGACTCTCAATGCTTCACTGATCCATTGAAGATTGAATTTATACAGGTCGTCCTGGGTGAACATATCCCATGATTCCTGAAGTGTCACATGCTTGCTGAACGCCCATGAAAGTCCCTTCGCCTTTGAAAGCCCATAGGGAGGATCAGCGAAAATCAGATCAACTGAATTCTCAGGCAGTCTGGAAAGAATTTCGATGGTATCCCCTAAATATATCTGGTGTTTAATTTCTCCCCAGCTCCATGAAAGTCAAATGTCCAGGCATTATAAAAGATTCACCTGCACAATGGAAACATTTTCCCTCAGTGTAGAACAATCTGAACGGTAACTATCCTTAAATGGACAATGAAACATAAACATCATAAATCAATCAATACATATACTACGGGAGATGAACATGAAATCTGGAAATGGCAAAACCCCGGAAAGATTCAATGCATCAGGGATCTACAAAATCAACGAAAATTTATGGATCTGGAGGGCCAGGCATCCCTACTGGACTCAGAATGACGATTACCAGCCAATCGTAACTTCAGTACTGGTAAAAACCAAAGGTGAATCAGTTTTAATCGATCCACTGGCCCCTTCAATGGAAAACTTGAATTTATGGGATTTCCTTGACAGGGAATCACCCACCATGGTCATAGCAACCATGCCTGATCATGTTAGGGACCTGGACATGTTTGCAAAGCGATATGATGCCAGGGTCTACGGCCCAATGTTTTATTTCAGGGAACAGGTTCCTGTCCACTCTCTTTTACCATGCATCCCGGGACTTGAACTTCCCGGAGGCATTCTTCCATTATACGATGCCAGGGGGAGAGGAGAAACACCCCTGTACATCCGGAATGAGAAAATTATCGTGTTTGGCGACGCTTTAATGGAAAGCCATGGTGTTCTCAGGGTCTGGGATTCTCCCATGCATAAAAGATGGGAGTTAGATGCACTCAGGGATATGCTTTCATTGGATTTTGATCACGTAATAATTTCACACTGTGATAAATCCCCATGGCATACAAGGGAGGAATTTGAGAACGCACTGGAAATTGAACCTTTTAACTGGCCTCCTCCTGACAGTTGAAATGAAAATATTAATAATTATAAAAAGAATTAGATTTCATGGGTAAGAGAAGCATTATCAGGATTACCAATAGTAGGAATAAGGATGGAGGGGAATCCTGGACTTTTACTCACAATGTTTCTACTGTTAGGATTACAAACCCAAGATCCCGTGCATTGAACTATGCCATGGCATGGCTAATACCATTTCTGTCATTTGGACCCCTCTCGTATTTCTTCTATAATTTTTCAGGTTTCTCCTTTAACTATACAATGTTCCAGGGTATTTTTGTTGCCACCATTACATTGGTTATAACCTTAATTGTCTCTAAGGTATCTAGCAGTTTCAGGGTAACTGAAAGTACCGATAATTAATCAGTGGAACTTTTTCAAAACTAAAGTTTTCGCATGAGCAAAAATAATTTACGAAACGCACATTATCCTCTATGATTATTGATGGCGAAAGCCTGAATCTGGATTCAATATACAACGTATGCTTCCTCGGGGAAAAGGTGGAAATTTCCAAGTCTGCCCTGGATAAAATCAGGAGTGGAAGAGAGTCAATTCAGAGGATCATGGACAGCGGAAGATCAGTATATGGAGTGAATACAGGCTACGGGAGCCTCCTCAATGTGAAGATCAGCAGGGAAGATACTGAAAAACTGCAGATTAACCTCATAAGGAGTCATTCTGCCGGTTCAGGCAGGCCACTTTCCAGGGACAAGGTAAGGGCAATGATGCTGGTAAGGGCAAACAGCCTTTGCAGGGGGTACTCAGGAGTCTCACTGGATCTGGTAAAGAAAATTCTGGAATTCCTGAATCTCGATATCTGTCCCTTTGTTCCAGAGTATGGATCAGTAGGGGCCAGTGGCGATCTTGCCCCATTGGCTCACCTTTGCCTTTCCCTGATTGGAGAGGGCGAGATCATGGTGGACGGGAAGCGAAAAGATGCAGGAGAAATTCTTGTTTCAAAGGGGATTTCACCATACAGGCTCAAGGAAAAAGAAGCAATATCATTTATAAATGGTACCTCTGCAATAACTGCAATTGCCTCCGTGGAACTGATCCGTGCAAAATGGAATCTTTCCATGGCCGGCCTGTCCTTCATGCCAGTTTTTGAGGCGCTGAATGGAACATCAAAGGCTTTTTCACCATGGGCTCTGGAGACCAGGAAGCAACCGGGCCAGTCTCTGATCGGTGGCAGAATGCATGCAATCATGGAGAGCAGCCAACGGGTCCAGGAACAAAACAGGATCAAGGTTCAGGATGCGTATACCCTTAGATGTACACCCCAGGTTTATGGCGCTGTTTATGACACAATAAAATATGTGGAATCCGTCATGGTGGCTGAGATGAATTCCACCACGGATAACCCATTGGTAAACGGTGAGGAATACATTTCATGTGGAAATTTCCATGGAGAGCCAGTTGCACTGGTATCCGACTTCCTGGCCATTGCTCTTACAGATCTTGGAAACATGATTGAAAGAAGGCTTGCAAGACTCACCGATACAACCCTCAGCGGGCTTGATCCATTTTTAGTGAAAAACAGTGGACTCAATTCAGGATACATGATAGGGCAGTATGCCGCAGCTGCATTATGTAACAGGAACAAGATTCTTGTGTATCCGGGTTCCGCAGACACCATCCCCACATGCGCAAACCAGGAGGATCATGTGAGCATGGGGGCGAATTCAGCCCTGAAGCTTGAAGAGATAAACAGTAACATCAAGAGGATCATAGCCACTGAGTTTGTGATGGGAATCCAGGCAATGGACCTTTCACCGAACGGTTATTCCAGACTTTCTGCAGATCTACATGATATCATCAGAAAGAAAATTGAATTCCTGCAGGAAGACAGAGCTATCTACAGGGATTTTGAAAAGATGGAATTATTGATGGATACAGACAAACTAAAAGAAATAGCCTCTGGATCACTGAATTTCTGGGACTAAGGGAATTAAATCCTGGAAGCCACCAGGATCATTCTTTTCTTGGAGAAGGTCATTTTATCCCTGTCAAAACCAGCCCTTAGCAAGTCGTCCTTTCCTTCTGAAAGAATTATGTCTTTTGCCTTAGCATCCTCGTCTCCGCCCTCCACAATAGGACTTAGCCACTTTGCGTATGTGTAAGGTTCCTCCATTTCTTCCAGGGTGATAATGGTGAATCCATTTTCCTCCACCATCTTCCTCCATTCTGAGATCTTAGGTGCGTAAAAATGACTGGAATCTCTGGCTATTTCCATCTTATTCCTTATATCATGAAAATCGTCCTCATTCCTTATCATGTCAACAATTCCGAGTTTACCCCCAGCTTTCAGCACCCTGCGGCACTCTGAGAGGAACTCCCTCTTGTCATGAAAGTGATGTGCTGCTCTCCTGCAGGTAACAAGATCAACGGAATTATCCTTCAGTGGAGTTTTTTCCACAGTGGATACTACGAATTCCATGTTTTTAAGGTTCTTTTCTTCTGCAAGTTTCTTTGCTTTGTCCAGCATCTGTTCAGTGCCGTCCAACGCAATTACCTTTTCGCATTTTGTGGCGAATTCTGCAGCTGTGAAACCAGTTCCTGTGGCCATATCCAGACATACATCAGTGGATTTAGGGGCCATCATCCTCAAAAATTCCTGCAAGTCACTACCGCTGGCGTGAGAACTGCTATGTGCATAAGAATCTGCATGTTTACCAAAAAATTGCTGGAAATCTTTTTCTTCACTCATGCATCTGCATTGCATGATACCATATATATTTCAATTAGGGCTTATTTAAATGATTTATCTTAACTGTGACTCCTTATATACTGCTATACATTATTTCAAAATAATTACATGTTGACAGAAAACAGATCTCTTTCTTCGAAATGAATCTTGATCTGGACAGATAGCACAGTGCAGCGAAGTATTGCGAATTCTCTAAATCTTTATATATAGTTTTACATTCACCTGAAAAGGACCATACACTTATGGCAATGCAAATGCAACCATAGCCAAGTGCCCCGTTTATTCTGGTCACAATGGCAGGTGTAACGGTTTAAGGTGATAAATAATGGCAACGCCACATCACTCTAGAAGAGGATCTATAGGATACTATCATAGAAAGAGAAAGCCCGGACTGAAGTCTACCATACGTAGCTGGCCTGAGATTGAGGGAAACCCCAAGATTCAGTCTTTTGCAGGTTACAAGGTTGGAATGACTCACGTTGAAATGGTGGACTACAGGAAGTCCAGCACAACTGCAGGAAGGAATATAATGGCCGCGGTTACCGTGGTTGAAGTGCCACCTGCAAAAATTGTGGCCATACGAGGATACAGGGAATCCGAGGAAGGATTGAAGGTTGCCTATGAGAAATGGGCAGAAAATCTTGACAAGAACCTGTTCAAGCTTATTATGGAAACCAAGGAGAGAAGAGAGAGGGAAATTCCTGATGACATTTGTGAAGTCAGGGTTATACTTATGGTTTCTCCCGAGGAAGTTACCGGAGTTCCGAAGAAAATTCCGGATATTTACGAGACAAGGGTTGGTGGATCAACCATCGATGCCAGATTAAAATATGCCCAGGATAAACTTGGAAAGGAAGTACATTTTACAGACTTCTCCAAGGCTGGAAACTTTGTGGACGTAATCTCAGTTACCAAAGGTAAGGGATTCACAGGACATGTTGAGAGATTTGGTGTCAAACTTTTACCATACAAGAACAGGAAGCACAGGAGAATGATTGGAACACTTGGACCATGGCATCCTGACTGGGTCAGATGGCAGGTTCCACAGGCTGGTCAGATGGGTTCGCATCAGAGGACGCAGCACAATATGAGAGTTATTAAATTTGCAAAATCCCAGGGAAACGATGATATCAACGTCAAAGGTGGATTTGTGAACTACGGTCTTGTAAGGACAAATTATGTCCTCATACACGGATCTGTTCCAGGATCTGTGAAGAGACTGATAAAGTTCAGGGATCCGGCAAGACAGAAGACTGCATCTGTTGACAAGATTCAGGTTTCATACGTATCCAGGGAATCCAAGCAGGGTGATTAAAAATGAAAACTCAAATTTATTCTACCAAGGGAGAAAACAGAGGGGAGATTGAAGTACCAGAAATATTCAATTCTCCACTAAGAGATGACCTGCTCAAGAAAGCATTCAGGGTGGTATCACTTTCCAACAGAAGGCCATACGGCTCATCCCCATTGGCAGGTACCAGGAGAGTAGGATCCACTTCAGGCCCAGGTATGGGTATTGCCAGGATGTCCAGGGTAGCTGGATCATCAAGGGCAATTGAACATGCCAGCACCAAGGGCGGAAGAAGTGCACATTCACCAAGATCCACCAAGGTCCTTACACTGAAAATAAACAAGAAAGAGAAGGCCATGGCATGGAATACAGCACTGGCCATGACAGCAGATCCTGAGGCAGTTAAGATCAGGGGACACCAGTTCAGGGAAGATCTGTCTTTCCCCATAGTGGTGGAAGATGGACTGGACAGCATAATCAAATCAAAGGATGCCATGGAGGTTCTTCAGTCTCTTGGAGTATGGTCCGATATTGAGAGATCAAAGGAAAAAACCAAGATCAGGGCTGGAAGGGGAAAAATGAGGAACAGGAGATACAGAACTCCAAAAAGTATCCTCATAGTGACTGAGAATCCAGCACAGATGAGGGCATTCAAAGGTTTCCCTGGTATTGACATCGCTTACTCTGGCAATATTTCAATCTCGAAGCTTGCTCCCGGTGGAGTTGGCGGAAGATTGGTAATTTTCACAGAATCAGCCATAAAGAAAATAGGAGTTGAGCAGTAATGGATTATATTATTTCACCTGTGGCCACAGAAAAAACCATGATCAACGGCCAGAAGGAGAACAAACTGACATTCATAGTGAGAAAAGAGGCAACCAGGGACAAGGTTGCCCTAGAAGTGGAAAGAAGGTTTGACGTGAAAGTGGAGAGAGTCAATATACTCATCACCAAGCATGGCAAGAAAGCCATAGTCAAGCTGAACGAGAAGTACAACGCCGAGGAGATCGGAGAGAGAATAGGAATTTATTGAGGTGCATTAAATGGGTAAGCGTATAATTCCGCAGAGAAGGGGAAAAGGAGGGCTCGTATACAGGAGTCCAAGCCACAGGCATGTGGCCCCTATGAGAATACCAGCAGACGGCACATATACAATCAGGGACATAATTCATGCACCCGGCAGAACAGGACCAGTCCTGGTACTTGCAGGGGAGAATGGCAGGAAAGATTACCAGATTGCATTCAACGGTGCATTTGTAGATCAGAAGATAACAGTGGGAAGAGGCGAAAGTGTCAAGACAGGTGATTCCACATTTCTTGGTTTCATACCAGACGGTTCCCTCGTGTACAACATCGAAACTATGCCCGGTGACGGTGGCAAGCTTTGCAGGACTGCAGGTTCGTCAGCACAGGTCATCAGTCATGGAGAGATGGTATCAGTCAAGCTTCCATCCGGCACAATAAAATCAATGCACCCACAGTGCAGGGCCACAGTGGGATATGTCGCGGGAGCAGGAGCAAAGGACATTCCCATATTAAAGGCAGGAAGAAGGATTCACTATTACCAGAGCAAGGCAAAGGCACCCTACTCAGTCAGGGGAGTTGCCATGAATGCCATCAACCATCCGCATGGAGGAGGAAACCACCAGCATGTTGGAAGAGCCAGCACAGTTGGAAGGGGTACACCACCAGGAAGGAAGGTTGGACGTCTTTCACCACAGAGGAGGAAGGTTAAATGACAACGAATAGGCAGGCATCTGCAAAATCCATAAGAAGAAGATCAAGAAAGTCACAGAAAGTAGCACTGGGCAGATCCAAAGAGTTCAAGTTCAGGGGACTTACCCTGGAAGAACTTCAGAAGCTGGACAACGCGGAACTTCTCAAGGTTCTGCCATCCAGGGCAAGGAGAAGCTTGAAGAGAGAAATGGGACCGGATCAGAAGATTCTTCTGAGAAGACTCAGCAGGACTACAAAGGAACTCAAGACCCATATCAGGGATATGGTAATAGTCCCGAAATTCGTTGGAAGGATTGTACAGGTTCACAACGGGAAGGAATATGTAAAGTTCGAGATCAAGCCTGAGATGATTGGACATTATCTCGGCGAGTTTGCACAGACAAGGAAATCTGTTAAACATTCAGGTCCTGGAGTCGGAGCAACAAGATCGTCTAAGTTCATGCCTCTGAAGTGATGTAAAATGAAAGGATATTCAATAGAAGAAATACCAGAAAAATCCGCTATTGCTCTGAAGAAGAACTGTAACATTTCGGTGAAGGACTCTGTGAATGTGGCGCATAACCTAAGGGGATTGCTGCTGTCTGACGCAGTGGACTTCCTGAATCTTGTGCTTAAAAAGGAAAGGCCCATAAAATACTTCAGGTACCTTGACTCTGTTTCACACAGGAGAGGAGCAGGACCGGGAAGATACCCGGTAAAGGCATGCAAGAGTTTCCTGCAGCTGCTTGAGAACGTAGAATCTAACGCAGAATTCAAAGGTCTCAACACTGATTCCCTCAGGATCGTACACATCACTGCAGATAAGGGAGTAATGCTCAAGAGATATACACCAAAGGCCTATGGAAGATCAGGGGCCAATAACAGGGATATGGTAAACCTGTCAGTGGTAGTTAAGGAGGTTGAGGAAGAGTGAAGGAGAGAAAATTCATAAACGAGAATATCAAGAGGCTCCTGGTGACGGAATACATCAAGAAGGAAACCGACAGTGCCGGATTTGGCGGTATGGAAATGAAGAGAAACCTCATGGATACCTCCATCAGGCTGGTTGTCAACAAGCCCGGTCTTGTCATAGGAAGGAGAGGTTCAAAGGTCCAGGAAATTGAAGAAACCCTGAGAAGAAGATTCCAGATAGAGGCACCCAGAATTGAGGTTATGGAGGTAAAGAACCCTGACCTGAATCCGCAGATTATATCCAAGAAGATTGCAATGTCTCTGGAAAAGGGATGGGCCTACAGAAAAGCAGGCAACACTGCACTCAGGAGAATCATTGAAAGCGACGCCAGGGGAGTAATGATCAAGATCGGCGGAAAGATCTCTGGAGAGAGGGCAAGATCCCAGAAGTTTTTCTATGGTTCCATAAAATATTCTGGAGAACCAGCAAGATCCGGAATTGGGTATGGCTATTCAGTTGCAAAGCTTAAGCTGGGCGTCATTGGCGTTACAGTAAGGCTTCTTAACAAGGAATACAGGCTTCCTGATGATATCATTGTCAGGAAGGAAAACCTGAAAAAGGGGGTGATTTCAGATGTCGGAGCTCAGAGCGAAGTCACTGATAAGCATGAATAAGGAAGAAAGAGAGGAGAAGATGAAGGAACTTCAGGAATCGCTGTTGAAACAGAGAGCAAGCGTAGCCATGGGAGGAGCACCACTCAACCCCGGGCTTATCAAATCCTTAAGAAGACAGATTGCAAGGATTGAGTTTGTTAACCACTTGGAGGAAACAAAAAAATGAAGGATAAGAATTTCACAGGTATTCCAAAGGAACTCCAGCCATGGGACGGATTCACCAGAGATACACAGGCAGTGAAAATTACCGTGGACAAGAGAAGGTACGGAAAGAACGTAACCATAATTGAGGGGATTGACCCCAAGCTGGAGAATGTGGACGACATAGCGAAGCTGCTGAAGAAGAAGGTTGCCTCAGGCGGAACAGTAAAAGACGGCAAAACCATAGAGCTTCAGGGCGACCACAGGGATACTGTGAGGAAATATCTGGAAGATATGGGTTTCAAGACAGAGGTTGTGGGCTGATGATAGAACTCGTGGGCGCTGAATATCTGGGAACAAAAATTACGGTGTTGAATTCCACCATGCCTGAACTAAAGGGCATGAATGGAATAGTGGTAGGGGAAACCAGGAACATGTTTCTGGTCAGGACAGGCAGCAGGGAACTTAATGTACCTAAAAAATGCTGCACTTTCTCTATTGCTACCAGTTCCGGTGAATTCAGGGTACACGGCAGGAATATATGTTTAAAGCCTGAGAACAGACTCAAGGAAGCTGAAAGGATAATTAAGAACATGAAGAGGGTGAATTAATTGGTTATTAACATTGGATTTGACATACCAGTACCGGAAAAGGAATGCCAGGACAAAAAATGCCCATTCCACGCTGGCCTCGCAGTCAGGGGAAGGATGCAGAGAGTAAAGGTTGTGTCCACAGGAATGGTTAACAGTGCAGTAGTGCAGAGAGAATTCAGGAGATTCAACAAGAAGTATGAAAGATATACCAAGAGTATATCGAAGTACCACGTGCATCTTCCTGGATGTATAGAAGTGGAAGATGGTGAAGACGTTTTCATCGTAGAATGCAGAAAACTCTCAAAGACAGTATCACACGTCATCATTGGGAAGGTGCAGAAATGAAGGGAATAGCAGGAAGACAGAGCAGAGGACTCCCATTGGGTGCCCTGATACCATGCGCAGACAACAGCGGAGCAAAGATGATCAGCCTTATTGATGTCAAGGCCTATCACGGCGTAGCCAGGAGAAATCCTGCTGCAGGCGTCGGCGATATGTTCATTGCCAGTGTCAAGAAGGGCGGCCCTGAAATGAGGGCCAAGGTCGTGTATGCAGTGGTAATCAGGCAGAGAAGACCATACAGGAGGGCAGACGGTACCCTCATTTCCTTCGAGGAGAATGCAGCAGTGCTCGTAACCCCGGAAGGAGAGGTCAGAGGATCAGAGATAAAGGGGCCAGTGGCCAGGGAAGCCGCTGAAAGATGGCCAAGGATTGCTGCCATAGCATCCACCATCGTTTAGGTGATAAACCATGATGAACAAGATTAAGGTAACACTTTCAAAGGATCTTAGGAAAAAGCTGGGAATAAGGCATTTCCCCATATCAAGAGGCGATATGGTAAAGATAGTGAAAGGTAACAGAAAAGAAGAAGGGGGAAAAGTGGCCTCCGTGGATCACAGGCATGGCATGGTGGTCATAGATGGTATCAACATCGCAAAATCAGACGGAAAGGAGAAAGCATTCCCCATAGCACCAGAAAAGGTGGTTATTACAAAATTAGATCTTACAATTCCAGGAAGAGAGGAAATGCTGAAGAACATGGCAGCCAGCAAGAATATTCAGCTATCTGAGGAAGACATAAAGGAAACCATGGTTGAACCAACACCTGAGCCGGTAGAAGAGGTTGAGGCAGAGGAGCAGTCCACCGAGGAAGAAACCAGCGAAGAGTACCAGGAGGAATCCGGTGCTTCCATGGATGAAGAGAACGAAGAATCAGAAGAAACCATAGACGAGGAGGAACAGAATGATAACAAAGAGTAAGAGGCACATGCTTCCAAGAGTGGTAAAGGTACCCAGGAAGGAATATTTCTGGGGAGTATCAGCCATTCCCGGAGGGCACAGGAAGGATCAGTCACTTCCATTAATGCACCTGCTCAGGGATTACCTTGGAGTGGGAGACAAAGAGAGGGAAATTTCAAGAATACTGACCATGGGCCAAATCAGGCTCGATGGGAAAGTAGTGAAGCAAAAACGCAGGGGAGTGGGTTTCATGGATGTGGTATCTATCCCATCCGTAAAGAAACACTACAGGATCATATACGACAAGCTTGGCAGGCTCATCCCGGTGGAAGAAACCGAGGAAGGCAGCAAACTCAAGCCTAGGAAATTAGTGAACAAGGTAAGCATAAAGGGCGGCAAGACCATGCTGGTCTTCCATGACGGATTCAACAAGATATCCGACATGCAAATGGAGACAGGCGACGTTGCACTTTTTGACCTTGAGAAAAATTCAGTCAAGAACGTGACAAAGCTCACGGAAGGCATGAAGGTATTCCTTACTGGAGGTAACCACGTTGGTTCACTGGCCTTAGTGAAGGATGTTGAGGTAAGCAGATCATCAGCATCAAACCTGGTTCATACCGAGGAAGGATTCGCAACTGTGGAGGAGTACGTGTTTCCCATAGGAAATATGTCATTAAACTTCTCAGAAGTTAAAGGAGGCAGAAACTGATGCCGCGAAAGAAAGCACAGAAAGCAGAACCAGCCAAACCATTGAATCCCATGCAGGAAATCATCCTGGACAAGGTCGTAATCAACATTGGAGTGGGACAGGCAGGCGAAAGATTGAACAAGGCAGTAAAAGTGCTTGAAATGCTCACTGGACACAAGCCAGTGCTCACAGTATCAAAGAAGACTTACAGGGAATTCAACGTCAGGAAGGGGCTAACCATTGGTGCAAAAGTGACCCTTAGGGATGAAGATGCATCCACTTTCCTGGATAAGGCATTTTATGCCAAGATGTACAAGTTCCCTTCATATTCAGTGGACAAACAGGGAAATGCATACTTCGGGGTATCAGATTACACAGAATTCAAGGGAATGAAATATGACCCGGAAATCGGAATATTCGGAATGGATGTGGCCATTATCCTGAAGAGAAAGGGGGGATACAGGAACGCAAGACGTAAAATTAAGCAGGAATCCCTCCCCAGCAGACTCATAATCAAGAAAGATGACACACTGGAGTTCCTGAAGGCAAACTACAAGGTGGAGGTTGTTAACTAATGACAAACATAGTGCTCAGGCCCAAGAAAAACTTCGGAAGGACAATAGGATGCGTCAGATGCGGAAGGAAGAGGGGCATGGTAAGAAGATACGGTATAAGGATGTGCAGGCAGTGCTTTAGGGAGACAGCACCAGCCATAGGCTTCAAGAAATATAGTTAGGTGGTTAAATGAGACACGATCCTTTGAATGATATCATAGTATCCATAAAGAATGCATCGAACATAGGTCAGAGCGAGATCGTCATTGGCCCGGCTGCCAGGATGATCGGAAAGGTGCTAAAGGTAATGCAGGAATACAACTACCTGAAAAGCTTCGAGGTAATCGAGGATGGCAAGGGCGGAAAATTCAGGATAAGCCTGAATACCACCATCAACAACTGCGGAATAATAAAACCAAGGTTCGCAGTAAAGAAGGTCAATCTCGACAGGTTCGAATCCAGGTTCCTTCCCGCGCAGGATTTCGGAATCCTTATTGTGACTACCACAAAAGGAATCATGAGTCATGTAGAGGCAAGGAAACTAGGGCTTGGCGGTAAATTGCTGGCTTACATATATTGAGGTGAAAAAAATGATAAAATGGGAAGAAAAAGAAACAATTGAGATCCCTAAAGGGGTATCGCTGGAAGTTTCCCAGGGAACCTTCACCTTCAAGGGAAAGCTTGGAGTTACCAGCAGGACGCTTCTGGACAACTACGTTTCAGTCCAGTATGATGGAAAAGCAATACACATCAGCGTTTCGAAAGATAACCGTTACACAAAGGGTATCACAGGAACATGGACTTCAGAACTGAAGAACTGCATTAAAGGCGTACAGGAAGGATTCACCTATGCCATGAAAGTGGACTATACGCATTTCCCCACAAGGGTTTCAGTGAAAGGCGGAAAAGTAGTGGTGGAGAATTTCCTTGGAGAAAGGAGCCAGAGAGAGGCAGTCATAGTGGGAGAGACAAAAGTCGCCATAAAAGGGGACAGACTTACATTGACAGGCATAGACAAGAGACATATCGGGGAGACATGTGCCAATATTGAGAGATCCACAAAAATCAAGGGATTTGATCTCAGGATCTTCCAGGATGGCATATTCCCCGTTGAAGTGGAAAGTGAGGAAGCATGAACACCATAAAGCCATATCTGGGAAAGGAAGAGAAAAGACTCCTGAAAATAAAGAACAAACTATCAAGAAAGAGAGTTCAGTTCAGAAGGCAGGAGTGGTTCAGGTACAAGAAGTTCGGAGAGGAATGGAGGAAGCCAAGAGGCAAACACTCAAAGCTCAGGGAACATCTCGCAAGAAGGCCTCCGGTTGTAGACGCCGGATACAGAGGACCTGTACTGGTAAGGGGAATGCACCCTTCAGGTTTCAGGGAAGTACTTGTCCATAATGTGAAGGAGATTGCAGCAGTGGATCCAAAGACGCAGGCATGCAGGATAGCATCCACTGTGGGCAGGAAGAAGAGAATTGATCTGGAAGCGGAAGCTGACAGGCTTGGAATCAGGGTCCTGAACAGGACGGTGAGCTGATGAGAATTGAAACCGCGAAGAGAATAGCGGCAGATGAGTACAAGTCAGGCATATCCAGGATCTGGATTGACACCAACAGTCTTGAAATGATCAGGGACGCAGCCACCAGGGAGGACGTAAGGAATCTCATGGAGAGGAATGTGATCCAGGTCAAGCAGAAGAAAGGAAACTCAAATGCCAGGCTGAAAAAGAGGATCAAGCAGCTTTCCAAGGAAAGAAGAAGAGGTCCCGGATCCGTAAAGGGAACAAGAAATACAAGATTCCCCAGGAAGAGAAGATGGATCAAAACCATCAGGGCTCTCAGGGATGAACTCACGACTCTCAGGAACGAGGGAAAGATCGATCAGAAAGCTTACAGGAAATATTACAGGATCATCAAAGGCGGAACCATAAAATCAAGAGCTCAGCTAAGATCGCAGCTCAAGATTGCAGGGGTACTTGGTGAATAAAATGAAGACACCGACAGTATTGAAAAGAAAGAAGTCAGGGGTAACAGACTACAGAAAGAGGCTAAAGCTTCTCAGGTCTGAATCCACCAGGATAATAATCAGGCCTACCGGGAAAGGAATAGTTGTACAGGCAGCAGACTATTCTCCGGAGGGAGACAAGGTAATTGCCACTGTCAATTCATCTACACTAAAAAAAGAAATTGGAGTAACAGGAAACAACTCTCAGGTAGCGTATCTCGCAGGATATTACCTGGGAAAATTAGCATCTTCAAGAGGAGTTGAATATGCGGTGGTGGACACAGGCAGGTTCAACCTCGTAACTGGTGGAAGAATTTCATGTGCCATTAAAGGCGCCATAGATGGAGGATTGGAAATCAGTGCATCTGAGGATATATATCCTTCAGAGGAGAGAATTGAGGGAAAGCACCTTAAATCACCACTGGACATCTCTAATCTTAAAAATGCCATAGACGGAAAGGTGAAGTAAAATGGAAGGAGAAAACTGGATTCCAAAAACAGAGCTTGGAAAACTTGTGTCATCTGGCAAGATCACTACAATGTCAGAGGCACTCAGAACCAAGCTACCCTTAAGGGAATATCAAATCGTGGACCTCTTAATGCCCGATCTGAAAGATGAGGTTGTCTATATTGAAAGGGCACAGAGAATGACCGACTCAGGAAGGAGAATGAATTACTCTATCACAGCCGTCGTTGGGAATGAAAACGGTTTCGTCGGCCTGGGAAGGGGCAAAGCCAAGGAGGCAGCACCCGCCATCAGAAAAGCCATAAACAATGCAAAGCTCAATGTCATTGAGATCAGAAGAGGCTGCGGATCCTGGGAATGTGGTTGCGGAAGGGCACACACATTACCCTTTGAAGTTACAGGACATGTAGGTTCAGTAACTGTTATACTTAAGCCATCCCCACAGGGAGTAGGAAGGGCCACCGGAGATGTTGCAAAACTTATACTCAGGATGGCAGGAATAGAGGATTCCTGGGGATTTTCCAAGGGACATACAAAGACTACTGTAAATTACGCTGAGGCAACGTTCGCTGCCTTGAGGCAGACTGTGGAGATAAGGATAAACCCTGCAATCAAGCTCAGTACGCCCATATATACTGGAAGTGTTACAAATGCTAGCAATAGTGAGAATTAGAGGAAGAACAGGAATCAGGCCACAGGCAGAGAAGTCATGCGCTCTGCTCAGGCTTCACAGAATCAACCACATGGTGGTCATGGAAGAGAGCGACACACTGAAGGGCATGCTTCAGACAGCCAAGGACTACATAACATGGGGAGAAATAGATCAGGAGACGCTGGTGGAAGTTCTGAAAAACAGGGCACTCATAAAGGGGAGAAAACCGCTTACTGAGGAGTACATCAAGCAAAATCTGTCTATTGATGATTACGAAGGGCTTGCAAAAGCAATTATGGAAGGAAAGCTAAAGTACAGGGACATACCCGATATCGTTCCTGTATTCAGGCTGCATCCTCCCGCCGGAGGACTTGAATATATCAGGAGTCCTGTTGGAAATGGCGGATCCCTTGGATACAGGGGAGAGACCATAAACAAATTAATCAGAAAAATGCTCATTGCTGGGGTGAAGCTAGATGGTAAGAACTAAAACCAAGAAACAGAGAGGAGGCCATTACGGCAGAGGAATGAAGGCCGGAAGAGGAAAGGGAAAGAGGGGAGGATCCGGAATGTCTGGTCTTGGAAAACACAGATCAGTATGGGTTCTCAAATACGACAGGGATCACTTTGGCGTGCATGGATTCACCAGCCACAAATTGAGCAACCTTGAGATTCCTATTACCCTGAGGGAACTTTACGAGTCATTGGATTCCCTTAAGGAAAGAGGTTTTGTGAAAGAAACTGGAGACAATATGGTTATCGACCTTAAGGCCGCAGGATACACTAAGCTTCTTTCAACGGGCGAATTCAAGGTAAAGTCTACGATAATCGTTCCAAAAGCTACCGAAAGATGCATAAGCAAGCTTTCAAATATGGGTGTACTGGTAGAATCTGATGACAACAAAGATACAGAGGAATAAGGCTGCCGGCATTCCGGTGGCACTTTTTTTCATCATTGCAGTAGTGGCATTCTGGTATTTTAGTCAACTCCCATTGTTAGCAGTGGGCATTGCCGCAGTTTTGATGTCCCCGCTTTTCGGGATTGCATACCTGGTGATGAGTTATGCAGGCCCCAACAAATCTAAACTTTACGGGCTTGAAAACCTTACAGCCAAGCTTCCTGCAGTGAAGAAGGCAAAGGGACATGTTCAGTTCAAGTACAAACTTCTATGGACCTTTATAGTAGTGGTACTTTATTTTGCCTTGACAAATGTCTACATCTACGGACTTAATACATCCCAGACGGTGGATGTTTTTGCATCCTTCAGGGCTATATTTGCAGGATCAGAAGGATCTCTGATGGATCTTGGAATAGGTCCGATTGTTACAGCAAGTATAGTTATGCAGTTATTCGCAGGAGCAAAAATTTTCAATATTGATCTTACAAATTCTGACGACAAGGCCATATATCAGGGAGTTCAGAAACTTCTTGTCATGATTATGATCATGGTGGAAGCCATACCACAGGCCTTCGGTTACCTGATACCTGATGCATCACTGGTCAATTCACTGAATGCCACTGCACCCGGTTATGGAAACTTCCTTGCCAGTTCTATCATAGTGGTTCAGTTGTTCTTTGGATCATACCTGGTATTCCTTATGGATGAGCTTGTTACAAAATACGGTATTGGCTCAGGAATCTCACTTTTCATTGCTGCCGGGGTATCCCAGCAGTTATTTACAGGCGGTTTCAACTGGCTTCCTCAGAATCTTTCACTACCACTTTCAATTACAAACCCGCCTACTGGAACTATTCCAGACCTGTTTTATTCCATTTTCTACGGTGCAGGAGGTTACCTTCAATCATCTTCGGGTATACCAAGGCTGTTATTTGCTCCGCCAAATCCCATTATAGCACTTATAGGAACGCTGCTCATATTCTTCATCGTGGCATACTTCCAAAGCAGCAAGGTGGAATTGCCCATAGCACATGAAAGGGTGAGGGGTGCAAGGGGAAGATATCCACTTCAGCTATTCTATGCTTCAAACATACCTGTCATCCTGGCTACAGCACTACTGGCCAATGTATCCATGTGGACTCTTCTGTTCTGGAGTAGTCCTGCATTAAGTAAAATACCAATTCTTGGCCATAATCCATATCTCGGGTCATACCTGACACCAGCTGCGGCTAAAGCGGTCAACATTTCTTCCACCACACCCACGGGAGGTCTTGCATACTACCTGTTCACACCGAATGGTCTGGCCAACTGGCTATTCCCCATATTCCAGCCGAATGTTTACAATTCCAGTGTGCTCTTTGGGCATTCTCCTCTTGAGGAGATTATTCACGTGGTAGTCTTCGTGGGATTCATGACCATTGCCAGTGTACTGTTTGCCAAATTCTGGATTGAGACTACAAACATGGGTCCATCTTCAGTGGCAAAACAAATCCTGTCTTCTGGAATGCAGATCCCGGGATTCAGGAGAGATCCTAAAATCCTTGAGAAAGTACTTAGAAAATACATCCCTGTGATCACGGTATTCAGTGGAGCTGCAGTGGGACTTCTTGCTGCAGGAGCTGATCTTATCGGAACAGTGGGCCAGACTTCGGGTACAGGTCTACTGCTGGCTGTGGGAATAGTTATACAGTTCTACGAAGCCATGGGAAAGGAGCAGATAATGGAGATGCATCCACTCATACGACAGTTCTTCGTGGAGGGATAGAATGAGAGTAGTCATAGCAGGTGTGGCGGGCGTTGGTAAATCCACCGTTCTCGAAGAGGTGCGCAAAGCCACAAGCTATGAAATCATTAATTTTGGAACATTGATGTTCGAAATGGCAAAATCAATGGATCTGGTAAAATCCAGGGACGAAATCAGGAATCTCAATGTGGAAACACAGATGAATCTTCAAAAAAAGGCTGCCAATGCCATAGGCCAGATGGAGAATGTGATCATAGACACCCATATGTCCATCCGTGGAAAGCAAGGATTCCTTCCTGGTTTGCCCGAATGGGTCATCAGGGAACTCAAGGTTTCAGAATATTTCATACTGGAAGCAGAATCCGCTGAAATTTTAAGAAGAAGGCAGTCAGATACTTCAAGAACCAGGGATGGGGAAAGTCTTGAAGATATTGCCCTTCACCAGGAAATTAACAGAATGTTTGCCGTATCTTATGCAGTTTATACCGGAGCAACGGTAAGCATAATTAAGAATGGTGACAATGGAGTAAAGGAGGCCTCAGAAGAGATTCTAAGGAGGTTTAATAAATGACGGACAAGGAAAAATCAAGGATGGAACGATTGGAGCAGATGCAAAAGCAGAAAGAAATGATGAAAGGAATGTACAAGTTCCAGGGTCTCTATTTCGTTATACTGATCTTTGATCTGGCTGTAATATATTACTTACCGCTGAGGGATGCAATTGGAGGTGCTTTCCAGACAGCCTTCGGGCCACTTATCGGATTTAATTTCCAGTACCCGGTGCTAACCATAGCACTTTCAGGAATTATCACTGGTGTTGTTACAGGTATACCCAGATACTATTTCACTGACTGGGTCAGGCTGGGAAAGGTTCAGAAAAGGTCACAGGCCTACAGCAAAGCGCTTAACCAGGCCTACAAGGAAAGTGACAGGGACAAGGTTAACAAGCTCAGGAAAATGCAGCAGGAGCACATGATGGACCAGCAGAGAATCCAGATGTCCAGCCAGACTCCTCTGATATTTCTGTCATTCTTTACCATATTGATATTCGTATGGCTCTATTATTTCCTGTCAAATCTCAAATTCGCATTCATTTCACTGCCATGGGCCAGCAACCTTGATCTCAACGCTTCATTTGCAGTTTTTCCCAACTGGATTATAGTATCATTCATTTCCAACCTGACAGTGGGATACTTCGTCACCATGGTGATTAAGTACGTGGACTTCAGCCTGAAGGCAATGAGATTTTCCCAGGAACAGACGGGCTCATGAGGATTACCATAAGTGGCCATATTGGCAGCGGTAAATCCACTGTAGCTACAGTACTTTCCAATCTTACCGGATATCCCATCTATTCCGGAGGTTATTTTTTCAGGGCAAAAGCCAAGGAACTAAATGTATCCCTGACAGAATACAATATTATGATGGAAAAGGATTCCGCAGAAGACCGGAAACTCAACGATTCCATCGGCAAGTTCCTGCTTGAGCATAACAATATAATCGTGGAATCCAGGCTTGCAGGATGGATTGCCTCTAAATCAGGTATAAGTGCATTCAAGGTCTTTCTCGATGCACCACTGGAAGTGAGGGAAATGAGGATTAACGGAAGATCAGATCATGAGAATGCCCTGGAAATGAAAAAAAGGGAGGAATCAGAGGATCTCAGATTCCTTGAATATTTTGGATTTCGCATGGACGATACAAGCATATATGATGCCGTAATTGATACCACGGAAGGTAACGCAGATTATGTTGCAGGAAAAATCTACCGGCTGGCATTTCCCTCTTGAAGACGGATGCTTTATATGCATTGACAAGCCCAAGGGCCCGACCAGCCACCAGGTGGATCACTGGGTAAGGGAACTCACAGGGGTGGACAAAGTTGGCCATGTGGGCACTCTTGATCCTCAGGCAACGGGTGTTCTTGTTATGGCTCTGGGCAGGGCTGTAAAATCCATTGAGATTGCCCATGAACAGCCAAAGGAATACGTGGCAGCAATGAAACTGCACGCTGAGGCCAGTGAAGAAAAGATCAGGGAAGTTTTCAATATTTTCAAAGGAGTCATATTCCAGCTTCCTCCAATTAAAAGCGCAGTTGTAAGAAGACTCAGATCCAGGGAGATATATGATCTGGAGATATTGGAGATTAATGGGAGAGACATACTTTTCAGGGTCAAATGCCAGTCAGGAACCTATGTCAGGACCCTTTGCCTGGACATGGGCTATATTATGGGCACCAGGGCCAGCATGATAGATCTAAGAAGGGTATCCAGTGGCCCCTTCAAAGAAAGCCAGTGCATCACACTGCAGCAGCTCAGTGATTATATTGAGCTCGCAAAGCAGGGGAAGGACAAACTGCTCCGTTCCTCCGTTTATTCCCAGCAGTTTATCGTTTCACCCTATGCCAAGGTCATCGTCAAGGACTCCACCAGGGAGAATATTGCCCATGGTTCAGATCTTTATCCCGGAGGCATAAGGATGTTCATAGGGGAGCCTTTGAAAGGGGAAAGAGTAGGGGTATTCACTCAATCCGGCATTTTCCTTGGGACCGGGATAATGATGGTTTCATTTAACCAGATCTCTGACACAAAAGTAATTGATTTTGACAGGGTGGTGGTGGATCCCAGGGATTCAGGACAAAAGAAGAAAAAAACTGAGGAGGCTGCCCCAAGGCCGGTTACAAAATTCAGGCCTGAAAGAGAAAGAAACAATCCAAACAGGGATCGCAGGTATCAGGAAAGGCAGGACAGGAACTATGCCGGGAGGAAGAATGACAACAGGGGCCAGAGACGCCGTTAAGTGGAATTACCTCCTGAAGGATGGTAAACGATTTTACTATAACATCCAGGACACTGGTTATCTGGAAGCCTTAAGGGGCCTTCAGAATGGAATTATACCACCTCTTACAGACACAAAGCCAAGCTCATTCCCTAATCTAAGGGAAATAATGATTGAGCTTGGACAGGACGCCATGGAAAGATCTCTCTCCGAAGACTGGAAACTGGTGAAGCTTGTACTCTCAAGAATTTCCATGGACGAAATAATAAACACATTTTATGAAAAATCGCTGGCCCTGGGACTTCTTACAGATGTACAGGAACCTATGCAAACATTCTTCGAATCATTGATGAATTATCCCGATCCTGCCATGAAGACACTGGGCCAGACAGGGGTAGATCTGATCAAGAGGAGGGATGAACTCTCCTCCAGTATACAAAAGAGGGCCGCAGAAGTCATGCCCAATACCTGCAGGGTACTGGGCTGGGATCTTTCATGCCAGTTGCTGGCCCATTTTGGTTCACTGGAAAGGCTGGCCATGTGCAAATCCTCATCCATACAGATGGCTGGAGCTGAAAAATCTTTATTTATCAGCAAGACCAAGAGGATCAGCGGGCCAAAATATGGAAAGATATTCAAGTCTCCCATGATAGCCGGGGCCAAACTTCATGAACGTGGATCAAAGGCAAGGAAACTTTCAGGAATACTTTCGTTGACATTCAGGGCTGATTATGCCGGAAGAACCATGGATCAGGATGAAATAAACAAATTAATGAAAAAACTGGAAAAATAATCATTCAAGGGTTTTCTGGAAGTACTCGATCTCATCCTTGACCTTCACAGGATATTTTCCGGTCAAGCATCCAAGGCACAGCTCATGTTTTGACTTTCCAATACTTTTTGTCAGCCCGTCCATGGATAGATATGCCACTGAATCTGCTCCAATCTCCGCAGCGATCTCTTCATCGTTCCTGTTAAGTGCAATAAACTGGTCCCTTGTTTTCATGTCAATGCCGAAATAACATGGGGCTATGATCTTGGGGGATGCAACCCTCACATGGACTTCCTTCGCCCCTGCCTTTCTTAAAAGGCCCACAATCCTCCTGGTGGTGGTTCCCCGTACTATGGTGTCGTCCACCAGCACAATTCTTTTTCCGCTGATGACGCTGCGTATGGGGTTGAGCTTGATCCTTACTGCCTCATCCCTTTCCTTCTGGTTAGGCATGATGAAGGTTCTCTCTGAATATCTGTTCTTGAAAAGTCCTTCTGCATAGGGTATTCCCGATCCCTCAGCAAATCCTGATGCCTGCGTTCTTCCCGAGTCAGGGACAGGTATTACAATATCTCCACTGGCAGGTGCTTCCCTGGCCAGTTCCAAGCCCAGATGATATCTGGAATTGTATACTTCAACATTATCTATGATGCTGTCAGGCCTGGCAAAATAAACCCATTCAAACATGCAGTGGGCCTTTCTCTCAGAGGGTACCTTCAGGATTGTCCTGAATCCTTCCGAGTCCATTTCCACAACCTCACCCGGTTCCACATCCCTGATTACACTTCCACCTAGGACATCAATGGCTGAACTTTCAGATGCAACCATCATTCCATCCCAAATTTTTCCAATAATAAGTGGCTTGAATCCCAGGGGATCCCTGATAGCGTACAATTTATCATCAATCATCATGGTTACAGAGTAAGAGCCCTTCAGGATAGACATGGCGTTTCTCAGTCCTGTGAGCAACCCTCTTTCCTTGATCTCCCTTGCAAGAAGGTTAACCATGACTTCTGTATCGGTTGTGGTGAAGAATGGCACACCCTTTTCCTTGAGTTCTTCCCTGAGTTCCCTGAAATTGGTTATTTCTCCATTATGTGCCACTGCAATCTGGCCTGCAGAGGTGTTTACAAGGTACGGGCCTGCACCTGTGATATTTTTCAATCCTTCGGTGGAATAACGGTTATGCCCAATTCCAATCTTTCCTTTGGGATAATCTCCCTTCTCTATATGCGGTTTGAATCCTTCAAAAACATGACCGTCAACCTTGAGAAGTTCAATCTTCTGGCCATCATGGGTGGCCACGCCTGAATTCTCCTGGCCCCTGTGCTGAAGCGTCCTCAGCGCAGAATATATTACCGGAAAAGCCTGTGTCCTGCCGTGGAAACCTACCACGGCACAGCTTTCACTTGGTTTTTGCCCAGTTATAGGATCTAATCCTCGGGGCAGGGAATCCACAGTGAGAGCACCTCTTCTCCCTAACATGGTAAGAATGGCTGCCACATCTTCTGCATCTGATGTGAACCTTCTTGCTTGACATTTTTCCCATTACAGCTGTTCCATTGCTCATTGTTCATCACCTTTTGAGGGGGAAACAAATATGACATTGTCGCCCCTTACAAGAATCCTGTTGTGAACTCCTTTCACATCTCCGCCTATGATTTCATTTGCGTTTCTGAGCACCAGGTTAAGATATACATCATATCCCTCCAGTACACCAGAGTAGGTCCTGTTTCCTCTTACATCCACTAGCACGTTTTTATCGATGGTGTTCCTCATCACATCCAGGGGTTTCTGAAGACTAACTGGGTTTTTTGGCATATTTACTAAAGGCTGATTGAAAATCTGTATTAAAAAGTATGTATGTTTTGAGGTCCGGTTTAACAATTCTGAACCATTCTTTTTTATGGATTCTCATTAAGATATAAACCTGTTGCAATTCGAATTAAACTTATTGGGATTCATATCATCCCTATACTCTGTTATTGAAAAATATGCCCTATAAATATGGTAAAAAATTGTATATTTCGATTAAACGAAATATCCGAGATCTTCTTTCTGCTCTTTTCCCTGGCCTTCCATGTGCATCTTGTCTGTAATCTGCTCGATGCTTCTGGCCCTTTCCTCAAGATCTTCCAGTTTGATTGAAAATTTGATTATCTTTGAAAGTGCCTTTATCAGTTCTATGGATCCTTTTGGATCGGTGAAGAAACCCGGTGTCTCTCCCATCAGGCACGCTGCATCCATTCCGAAGAATTCCCCTGCCATTCCAAGAATTAGCCCGGCAGAACCTATGATGCCTCCTCCCGGTTCGTTTTCTGAAAAGATGATGCCTTTTGCTTCAAGCTTCTTTTTCATTTTAAGGTCTGAAACAGCCCCTATTATTCTGGGTGATTCCAGTATCTTTCCCACACCGTATCCTCCCAGTGTGAAAACTTCCTTTACACCCATGGAAGTGGCAAGTTTCAGTACTGTCTCAGATATCTCATACTGCCCCTCTGTGGTTGTTCCCTGAAAATCCCCTGTGAATATCAGTATGGATCTTGTTTTTGAAAGTTTCTTGAAATAAAGTGAATTCTTGGGCAGTGACACAACACTTTCCGAAGACACAAAAACCTGTGCAGGAAGATATGTGGAATAGATGTCGCACACCTTCTCCATGTTGAATTTATCTATAATATAATCTGCAGCAAGCCTGCCAATATTTCCAATTCCGGGGAGGCCACATATAAGTATGGGTTTATTCTCCTTCCCGATTTCCATGTATTTCTTAATCTGAATTTTTTCCATCTAAATCTTTCTCCAGTTCCCTCAGCCTGAATCCCTGGAATCTGTCTGTGGTTGAGTACTTCATTGGGCCGGCGATAGATGTTTCATTCCCGCAGCCAGGACATTTTGCATGGAGGGTATAAGAACCACATGTCCTGCACTTCATAATACTTCCTTTCATTTTTCCCTATTTTCCCTTGTGAATTTAAATGACACTCCATTCTTCTTGCAGGCGTCTGAAATGTTTCCAGTGGAAGTCTTTAGTATATCTTCAGCAATCTTGAAATCCCTGCTTTTAACTGTAATAAGGTATTTCGGGGCTCCGGAATACTGGAGTGTAACTCCTTCACCAGTTCCAACGCTGAGGCTTTCCTTGATCATGTCAATGCCATTGGGGGCCATGGATGACATCTCTATTTCCCCACCGATCTTCACGTAGGGTGAGGAAACGTTCTGCATTGCAATCTTGATAAAAGTGGTTCTCCACTTGGCGCGGGTACCCTTCATAAATTCATTTTCTTCACTGGCAGCCTCTTCAAAAGCTCCATAGATGCTCCCATATTTCTCTATGAGTTCAAGCCCGAACTCTTCCATGCATACATCCACGGTTTTTTTCAGGGACTGAGCCACAATTTCCATAAGCTTGACTGCTTTCTGGTCATTTTTCCATTCTGATATCTTGTCACGTTTCTGGTGCTCATTTACTCTCTTCAGGGAAAGTTCCACTGAATTCTTCCTGGGATCTATCTGGAGCACTTTGCAGACGGTTTTCTGGCCTTCCTTGAGATGATCCCTGATAAGCCTGACCCATCCGTTGGCAACCTCAGAAATATGTATGTATCCATTAACGTCAGGGAATTCATCCAGCCTAACCTGTGCACTGAACTTGTCCAATCGCGTAATGGTAACGACCACAAGGTCGCCCTCTTCAGGCACAGGTCTTTCGTTTTTCATCAATATTCTTCCACAATCTCTGCGGAGGTGGCTATGATTCCACCAGTGGGTTTTGCCAGTTCGCCACCGCATATATGGCAGGTGACTACGCTGGATGCTCTGGTGTAGGTAATCTGTTCATTCCCACAGTCGGAGCACTTAATTTTTATGAATCTGTTGGTCTGGCCTTTAAGTTTCTTCATGACTTTCTCTTCTGCCATTATCTTGCCTCCACTATCTCAAATTTCTTGGCCCTCTGGGTTGGCCTTGTAATAGCCTTCTTGCATTTTTTGCATCTGAATCTGATTGATACTCTCTTGGTTGGTTTTTCTCTGCCCTCAAATTTAGGCCTGGGGAAACCTCCAAAACCAGAGGTGACTCTCCTGAATCTTCTCTGACCTGCCTTTAACTCGCTGGCCTTTTTCTTCCTCACACGCTCTACCTCGTGATCGGTATGTTCCTTGCAATATTTGCAATACATGTTGATGTTCTTCGGGATCTTCAATGTTTTCACCTTGTTCTCGCAGCATTTATGCTTTGGATTATCCAGTATTTAGTTTCCATATAAGTATTTATGCAGATATGGTGCATATTCCCGGCACTGTGCATTTTTGGTTTTTCAAATGCCGGTTGAAATACTCAAAGGCATCATAAAGGGAATAATGAACATTATCAATTTTTTTGGGAGTTCATTCTTCACTTATATCTGTTTCAATCAATTTACTCAATCAGGCAAACATGGCAAGTAAGCACAATTAATTTAAGCAATTACCCATGTGGTTAATATGCCCAAGAAAGCTGAAACTGACAGTTACAGGCAGGTTTCTGTGTCAGAGTTCTTCGAGAAGAACAGACATATGCTTGGTTTTGATTCCCTGCAGAAATCACTTTTTATGATGGTAAAGGAGGCCGTGGACAACTCCCTGGATGCATGCGAAGAGCATGGAATAATTCCAGAAATTTCAGTGGGAATTACACTACTGAAGGAAGATATGTATGAAGTGGCCGTTCTGGATAATGGTCCCGGGATAGAGAGAACTGTGGTTCCCAGGGTGTTCGGGCAACTTCTCTATGGTTCAAGGTTTCACGTGCTGAAACAGTCCAGGGGCCAGCAGGGTATCGGTATCACCGCAGCTATCCTCTATGGACAGAGTACCTCCGGGGAACCCAGCGTTATTACTACAAGGAGGCCGGAGGATGCGGTGGCATATCGGTTTGTCCTTGGAATTGACGTTAAAAACAATACTGCCCATGTGCACAGCGAGGATCCTGTCATCTGGGAAAAACCATCAGGAACAGAGATTCGCATCAGGGCAAAGGGTAGATTCATCTCCGGAAAACAGTCCATCGGGGAATACCTCAGGGAACTGGCAGTGGTGAATCCCAATGCAAAAATTTCATTCACAGATCCTGAGGGAAAAAAGACAATCTTCGAGAAAAGCATCGATGAACCATCCAAGCCTCCAAAAGCAACGAAACCACATCCCTATGGTGTTGAGATAGGAGACATTCTTTCCATATGCAGGGAAAGCAAAGAGGATTCACTGGAATCACTTTTATCATCCTCCTTTTCAAGGGTGAGCAAGTCCACAGCTCTGGAAATACTGAAAAATGCTGAAGTTGATCCATCAACTCCACCCTCCAGGGTTGAAAAGCAAATCGCGGAAAAGATCATCTCAGGCATCATGAAAACGAAACTCATGCCGCCTTCTGCAGAATCACTCTCACCTATCACTGAACACTTCATACGTACAGGAATGCTGTCCGTTTACGGGGAACATAAGCCATCCTTCTATGGCAAGCCAGTTTCTGGCAGGGTCGCCATATACAAGGGAAATCCCTTCTCAGTGGAGACGGGGATGGTATATGGGGGTGCACTCCCATCCGATGAGACAATTCAGGTGCTCAGGTATGCAAACAAGGTTCCACTGCTGTTCCACCCTGGATCATGCGCCATTACAAAAGCTATTAGTGAACTGGACTGGAGGCAGTTCGGGTTTGAGCAGAAACAGGGAAAGGGTGTACCATATGGACCAGCCATAATCATGGTGCATGTATACGGACCAAGGCTTCCTTATACCTCAGAATCCAAGGAGGCTATTGCCCCGGTGGATGAGATCACTGAGGCGGTCAAGTCAGCTATAAAGATGGAGCTCAAGCAGCTCAGGAAGTTTAACAGCAGGGCAGACAGGAACAAGAGAATGGGTGAAAAATTCCAGCTTGTCAGTACCGTGATACCGGAAATTGCAAAAAAGAGCAGTGAAATACTTTCCCTGGAGATACCAGACTGCAGGGTGGTAATCAGCAAGATTGCCAACGTGGTCTTTGTCAGGGAATCCATAAAAGAGGAGAATGGAAAGAAATATTCAGTCACTGAAGTGATAAACTACACCATGAGCCCCATATCCATGAACCTGAAAGTGATTTTTGGGGAGAAAGAAACAGATCTCAAGATCGAGGGACTGGATATGTCAGAGACATTCACATACAAACATGATGAACCATTGGAACAGGGCATGGAAGCAGAATACTATTTCACGGGAATTAACCCGGTGCTGGTGCAGGGTGCGGAAGAACTGCCATCAGACTGGGGATTGAAGGGGGTTGAAACCTATGAGTCAGAGGAATGATACTGAAGATGAAATGAAAAGAATTGCCAAAATCATATACGACCAGATATCCCAGGGGGAGATCCCTGAGCTTGGGATGAAGGCCAGAATCAGGGAGAATATCGTGCTTGATCCTCTGCTGGGCGTATGGAAGTATGGAGATCAGGAAGTCAGAAGGAATGCCAAGAAAATGGACGGGGCCCAGTTCATGGCCAGGATGCTGTATTCCATCCAGTTTATCACAGAAATGCTGAAGGAGTCAAAATCATCCACCTTAAGGGAAATGTACTACATTTCAGAGGGGTGGAAAGATTACAAGTTCCACGCACAGGAGGAATCAAACCTTTTAGTGGAGGACATGGAGGTCATGACCACACTTATGAGGGAGGACTTTCACCTCAGGCCTGAGGAAAACGGGGCCAGCATCATAGGAAACATCACCCTGGAAGAGAAGAACAGGAAGGGGGAATTCAAGAGGATCAACTGCAGGGATGACGTTGGAGATTCAGGATACACAATTCCATACAACGTGGAGGAGGAAAAACTTCACCTCATCTCCCATGATGCAGACATGATTGTGGCCATGGAGACGGGAGGTATGTTTGACAGGCTTGTGGAAAACAGGTTTGATGAGGATTCCAGGGCTATACTTGTGCACCTTAAAGGGCAGCCGGCCAGAAGTACCAGAAGGCTCCTGAAAAGAATGAACCAGGAAATGGGGATTCCGGTGTATGTGTTTACAGATGGTGATCCATGGTCTTTCAGGATCTTTGCATCCATTGCCTATGGGGCCATAAAAACAGCACACATTTCTGACTGGCTCGCAGTGCCCACTGCAGAATTCCTGGGGATCACGGCAACTGACATACTCCAGTACGATCTTCCCACCGACAGCCTGACGGATCAGGACATATCTGCCTTGAATGCAGAACTTCAGGATCCCAGATTCATGACTGAATTCTGGAAGAATGAGATCGAAACCATGCTGAAGATTGGAAAGAAAGCTGAGCAGCAGGCCCTGGCAAAGTATGGCCTAAACTTTGTCACCGACACTTATCTGCCGGACAAGTTGAACATGAGGTATTGATGTATATATGAAGGATTCTTTGAAAGTCTCAGTATTCCAGATGCAGTCCACTGATGACATAGATGAGAATCTTTCCATAATAACAGATCAGATCGGAAAATCAGGGAATGCAGAAATGTGTGTATTCCCGGAATATTCCATGCTTCATCCCGATTATTCCCGCGCTGAAGAGTACATTGGAAGTGCCCAGGATCTGGACGGGAGCTTTTTGAAAGAGATTCGCGATGCTTCTAAGAAGAACAACAGGTGCACATTGGTCAATTTCATAGAAAAAAGCGCAGTTAAACCTTACAATTCATCCGTATACATAAACAACCAGGGCCTCATAGGTGCACATTATGCAAAACTGCACCTTTTTGATGCAGGTTCTTACAGGGAATCACTGCTTCACCAGCAGGGAGAAAAATTCCCTGAACCTGTATTAATGGCAGGTGTGCCTTCTGGAATCGAGATCTGCTATGACATAAGATTTCCAGAGCTTTCAAGATTGCTGGCCTTGCAGGGTTCCATGGTGCAGTATGTAATGGCCGGTTTTTATGCGGGCAACCTCAAGTATCACACCTGGAAAACACTTCTCGCGGCCAGGGCCATGGAGAACGGAACGTATGTGGTGGCCTCTGCACAGTGCGGGCCTGAATTCACCGGCCATTCAATGATTATTGCCCCTGACGGGGAGATCCTTCAGGAGGCAGGTGACGATCCTGCATCCATTTCTGCTGATCTTTCCATGAAAAGAGTATTGGAATACAGGGAATCCATGGGTGTCATCAACCACAGAAGAAGAGATCTGTACGGTTTAAATGGATTTTAAACCAGGGATTCAAGAACTGAAAGAAAAGTGTTTACATCTTCAACGCTGAATTCTGCCTTTGTGGTGGAATTACCCACATGAACGCTTAGGCAGTCAGGGCATGATCCGAAAGCCATCTCATCTGTCCCCTCATCACCTGCAATCAGGCATGGTCTACCATTCCTGAAGTGTTGGATGGCCAGGCCCTTATTCACTCCTGGAATTTTGATCTCCACCACCTCCTTTCCATGATATACTTCCATCTCATTGTCCATGGATATCTTATCCACCTCTTCGATGATCTCTCCCCTTTTTTCAGGTTTTACAAGTCCAAGATGAAACAGGATTCCACCACCCTTGGGATATACCCTGAGTCCACTGTACTTCTTTTCAAGTTTCATGGACTGGATCTCCCTGCACTTTTCAATATACTTCCCATATCCGGGGGCCAGTTCAAGCACCTTTCCGTCAATCTGTGCCAGTGCACCATGCATGGCTATCATTTTAAAATCGGTTCCCAGGAACATCCGGAGATCCTCCATGCTTCTACCGGATACAATGAACAGATCATGTTTCAAAGCGATCTTTTTCAATAATGTTATAAGTGAATCAGGGGCGTAGCATTCCTCTGGATTTATCACGATTGGAACCAGGGTGCCGTCATAATCCAAGAATATCTGGGATCCCTCTGGAATCCTTTTACTTATGGCCTCTTTGAGCCTTTCAGTGTTCCCAGAACTTTCTTTGCCCACCATCTGTCATCATGCTTTATGATAAATTCCTTCATTACCTTGAGCCTTTTCATTCTTTCCTCATCTGACATGTCCAGGGCAAGTTTCAGTTTGTCCGCAATATCCATGGTGGAGTTGGGATTGACCGTGATTGATTCTGAAAGGTAGTCAGAAACACCTGCAAATTCAGAAATAACCAGTATACCCCTCTCTGTGGTGGCCACAAACTCCTCTGCCACAAGGTTAAGGCCATCCTTCAGTGGCGTTATCAGGGCCACATCAGCATTATAGTAATAGTTGAGAAGCTGTCCCTGGCTAAGCCTCCTGTACATGTACACTATGGGCATCCAGTTTATGCTTCCGTACAGGCCGTTTATCCTTCCTATGTTCATTTCCAGGTTGTCCTTGATATCCTCATATCCGCTGATATTGGACCTGCTGGGGGTGACAACCATGATAAATGTAAATTTCTCCCTGTATTCAGGATATTTCCTGATGAAATATTCAATAGACTGTGCCCTGTTAACTAAACCTTTGGAGTAATCCAGCCTGTCAATGGAAAATATGATGCTTTTCCCATGCTTTTTCCTGAGGGAATGATCTCTCCTGTACTGGTTGAACCTCCTGTAGTCAATTCCCAGGGGGATGGAATGAACCCTGCTCTTGACGGAATCACTGCTGCCTGTGGATCTTGCCACAGATGAAATAAAATTACGGGCATAGTCCATGGTGTGGAATGTTATGGAATCGGACTGGGATATGCTCTTTATGAGCTGATCCCTTTCAGGTAAAAGGAAGTAAAATTCGCTGGCAACCCACGGAATGTGCCAGGTAAAAATGATCTTGTTCTGAATTCCCATTTCCCTGAGCATTCCGGGAACCAGGGAAAGCTGGTAGTCATGTATCCATATAATATCGCCTGCCTGGGACACCTTTGCAATCTCAGAGGCGAATTTCTTGTTCACAGATTCATATTGTTCGTATGATCTGGAATCATATTCAATTTTTTCCCTGAAATAGTGGAAAAGAGGCCAAAGGACGCTATTGCTGTATTCATCATAATAACCCTTCTTCTCCCTTTGTGAGAGCATAACTCTTTCTATGGAATATTTTCCCATATCCTCATGCTGAAAACGGGAGTCCATGGTGCCGTCTCCCCAGCATACCCATTTCCCCCCCATGCTTTCCATAATCCCTCTGAGCCCTGTGGCAACTCCACCTACATTTTCTCTCTTCACCGGGACATCCCTGAGCCTGTCATATGAATGGGGCCCCCTGCTGGTGGACATGATTATGGACATGAATGAAAATCGGGCTATTTTATTAATATGTTTTGTATTTTTTTGCCCTTTATAATACCAGATTAATGATTCATGAAGAGATCGTTCTTCATGATTTTCCTTAGTTCATTGAGTTTATCAGGCCTGAAAATTCCGTATTCTGTAATGAATGCGGTCACATATTTTGCAGGTGTGACATCGAAGGCTGGATTCCTGGCTTTGCTGTTAACCGGCCCTAATCTTGTGTTTCCTATGACAAGCACTTCGTCCTGATCTCTCTCTTCAATCGGAATGCCATCCCCATTCTCCAGGGAGAAGTCAAAGGTTGTTCCCGGGGCTGCCACATAGAATGGTATATTATTCTCTTTTGCAAGAACTGCTTTCTCGTATGTACCAATCTTATTGGCAAAGTCGCCGTTTGCACATATTCTGTCTGCTCCAACAATGGCAAGATCCACGTCTCCTTTCTTCATGAAGTGGCCTGCAGCGTTGTCTGCAATAATTGCATGATCTATTCCTTCCTGGCCCAGTTCCCATGCTGTGAGTCTGGCCCCCTGAAGCCTTGGCCTGGTTTCATCCACGAAAACAAAGATATTTTTTCCCTTCTCCTTTGCAACCCTCATGGGGGCAAGCGCTGTACCCCAGTCCACAACGGCAAGTGCTCCTGCATTGCAGTGTGTAAGGATTCTGGAATTGTTCTGGATCAGCCCGTCTCCAAACTCCCCTATCTTCTTGCATCTTCCGCTGACTTCGAGGCTGTATCTTTCTGCTGCGCTCATTTCAAAGTTATTTGCTTTCATGTATTCAATGGCTTTAAAGAGATCAAATGCAGTGGGCCTTGTCTGCCTGATCTTCTCCACAGCATCATCCATGATCTCTCCCTTGCTTTTTGCCAT
>JAKAWY010000003.1 GCA_021816745.1 Thermoplasmata archaeon | reverse complement strand
CAACAGAAGCATACGAATTGGCAATGTCAAGAATGGGGACTTCAAGAGGAAACACAATGGTGGTGGGAGATTCGCTGAATGATATGATCCCTGCAAAGATTCTTAACATCCGATGCTTTCTTGTAACACATGGAGAAGAAAGAGATATTGCCGTTTTTGATGATAAAATAAAAGAAATAAGTGAAATCCTGAAATTTATCTAGTTTTTGTCATTTCTAGATTATTAATAAAAAAATAGGACATGCATGAATGCATGCCGGTTAGATTATTCTGCGTATTCTGTTGTTCTGTATATCTTTATCAGTGTTCCGCTTATGAACAGAAGTAGTCCCAGTCCAAGTCCATATCCGGATTCCTGTGCAACGTTTGTGGGGTCAAGGAAACTGATGATTGTTAAGATTGCAACTGCTGCAAACACAAGGATGGCAGAAATGATAGTATAAGTGAAAGGCCTGAATTTCCTGTCGTCATTGAAAAGTGTAAGTTCGACGCCCTTTGGCCTGATGATTATGAAGTCCATGAACACAAGATAAGCAGTGATTGATGCAAAGAAGATGAGTGGAATAGTGTAAATTGATGCACCGCTTTCAATGGAGGGTATTATGAAGGATCCTGTAGCGAATGCAAATATACCTGTCAAGGCAAGCAAAAGATATGATTTTCCGGGTTCGCTGAGATTTACCTTGTCGTTCTTTATGGACCAGATAGCAAGCCATACTACAATGAAGACAGGGATTCCTATACCCAAAAAGAATGCAGCCACTATTGCAGCAGATATTGGCTGTCCTGCAGCAACTCCACCCCATACCGACATCAATATGAGATAGACTGTACCCACTACGGAAAGTGAAACTGTGATTGGCCTGTCAAGTATTGAAAGTGATTTGTTTCTGTCGATCCAAGGAAGGAAGAAAACGTAAAGAACAGGAATTCCACCAAATACCACTGTCATCCATAGAGGGTTAAGTGGAAGATCGAAATCCATGGCTTTGTACACAAAGAGTAAAAACCATGGCGGGTAAAATGGACCTCCGAATGGAGCATTGGCAGCAACCTGTGGAAATGGGCTGAATAGCATAGGTACGTCGGAATTTGGTAAAGCAGCAAGGAAAGACGGAATTATCAGAATCAGGGCAAATGTATAAAGTGCAATCTGCACCATGTAAAGCATATTGTAAGGGAACCAAGCTTTGTATGCGGAACTCTCTTTGTCCACTGCAGGTGCTGTGTAATTTGCTTCTGATCTTTTTGGCATTATGGTATTGTATTCAGCCAGGAAGAAGTGCAAAGCAAAAAGAACACCAATCAGTACAACAAGAACCACATGCCATCCAAGCATTCTCTGGAAAAGTGATGTAGTAGTACCATTTCCAAAGAATATTCTTTTCAAATAATCACCCATGTAGGGGACATCTGCAGCAATTCCCTTTCCTACACCTGTTGCATTTATAGATAATACATCACCACTCATGGAATAACCAAAGAATCCAACTCCTATGGTCATCAACAAAAGTAAAACACCCAAAAACCATTGATTTTGCCTGGGTTTCTTGTAAGCACCTACAAACAGGTTCCTTAAAAGGTGCAAATAGAGCACTGCGATCATAACGTATGCACCATAAAGATGCGTTGTCAAAATGATCATTCCGTATGGTGTGCTGTTCAGGAAATATTCAGTACTGGAATATGCAGCTGAAGGGATATATGCAAACAGAAGAATGAGACCTGTTACGGCTTCATATAAAAATGCAAACATTAGAATAGCACCTGTCCAGTACCACAATCCGCCTTTTCCCCTCATATAATCAGGAACCTTCCTTGGAAATGGCTGTGGATCATTCATGATCTTTATGATTTCATTACTAGTTTCATATTTTTCATTTTCACTCATTTGAACACCTCAGACAGCAATCGTGGTAACCTCTGTGGAACTGGAAGATGGCAATGGACTCCCTCCCGTTAAGTTGCTTGTATGTCCTTGTATGGTCGGGCCAACCAACGAACTGACAGAAAAAGTCTGTTTTGTGGTATCATACGCTAATACAACGCTTGGTAGTGGTGATTTTGTCGGAATAGTAACTACTGAACATCCCTTGAATGGATCGTATGTGCTTCCGTGTAATATGCAGTTGATAAACCCCGTATTATTGGATCCGGAATGTCCTGGGTGATTTGGAATTGTGGTTCCTGGCGGGTAATAATGAATCGACGGCGGGGTTCCACCAAGATGCTGGCATACTGCGCTATATGCTATGACTGAACCATATGGGCCAACTCCACCCGGTGCTGTGTAGGTTCCTCCTGTGGCAGGTATCTGAACCTTGTATGGATTTAAGGAAACATCATTGTTTGAAGAATCGCCAAGCCTTAAAATAAAATTGGGCTCATTCTGCAATGGGTAGCTGAATATTACTGCTGCGGGATTATTGACAGTCAGATCAGAAATCTGAAGTGGGGTGCCAGTTGTACTTTTATATAAAGTGAGTGTGGGATATCCAGATACCCCTACACTTGCTGGAATAATGTTTTGTATAGCACCACGACCAAGACCAACAGCGACTGCACCAATTCCAATGCCAGCCATAACCTTTAAAAAGGTTCTTCTGGAGGCACTGTTGGGTGCATTCAAATCTTGATTCTTATTAGGTTCACTCATGTTACCAACACCAGATTAGCTAACGTAGAAATTACCCATCATCCATCCCATGGTGGACATTGCAGCAGGACCACATGGAACATGGCACATCCACATATATTTTCCCGTATTGTTAGCATAGAACTGTGTAAATTCCACACCATGCCCAACCGGTATATTTAGATCCTGCCCAATTCCATCTAACCCTCCAACTGTAAAGGTGTGTGCAATATCATTGATTGACATTGTTGAAATCTTCATGGTGGTGTTTCCAAGAACGGTTATGTTCTGAGTTCCTACAGCAGTGGTTCCACCGGTTGCAAGTGTTCTGTTCGTCAGATATACTACATTTCCGACAGTACCGGTAACGTTGAGGTATGAAGAGGGAGTTCCTGTTCCAGGTCCTGAGTCATAATCGATAATTGTAAGATCAATCAACACATGCGATGGAACTGTAATATTGACAGATGATTGTAAAGTTCCATTGCTGATTACAAAGAAGGCGGGTTCGTTTGTCTGTGTTGCATTGTATACCAGATGTGGAAATACTGCTAATGTCAGGTGGTAAGGACCTGGTGTTGCAGAAGAACCTGAAGAAACAGATGCTGGGTGCTCATATGCTATTCCTATTCCTATGCCGCCTACGACGACAATGGCTAAAATAATGGCGTAGAATGTTTTCTCATTCATTGGCATCAGGTTAAAAATATAGGAACAAAATATAACCTAATAACCTTAAATGTGAGGCAATAAAGAGTTGCTAAATGTTCTATTAATCAAGTGTAACACTGAATAATTTAAATATCATAAATAAAAAATAATATTAATTAAATCAAAACTCAATTGCAGAATTAGGAGCAACCGCTTTATTCTAAATTTAAAATATTTAATTTTAATTTTTAATAAATATTTCTTGATACAAATAAATACTCCCTGAAATGCATAAGAATTTAAGAAACTAATCCGATTCTAATACCTTACATCTTCGTTTAATTTGTGAAATTATTTCAATTAATTTTAAAAAATGAATTGTTGAACGGAAAAATTGATTGAATAATCCCTATTTCAAGGTTATTCCAAATACAATTGCTTTAAAAATTAAACTTAAGGGTATGTTTTATGGAAATTCTTCCCTGTGAGCAGGTTTATAAGTAGTCCAGCAACCAAAAATACAAAAAATAGACCCATTCCATCGTTAAAAAATGAAGTCCCCGCATAGACACCAATGGGTACGTTAATGCCCCCGTTATAGGCCCAGGTCGAGAGGAAAACACCAAGCATTAAACAAAATGATCCCAGCATAACAAATCCAAAAGTCAAAGTTTCCCAAAAATTCATAATTTTACGAAAGTATAACTGCTTGAATGTATATAAAATTAATCAAAGAAAAGATAAATGTAATCACGGGAAACAAGATAATACTAGATATTGCAAAACGGGATGAAACAATTTCCCGGTCAATGACAAATTGTAACATGCGTTGAAATGAGAATAAATAATGAATATAGGGTGTCTATTAGAGGTATTTCCACAAAAATCGTTTCAAGTGTTAATTTATTCTTGTTTTTTTACCCATAACCCAACTTTTAAAGTTGCATATGCAGTATTGCCAAGAACCTGGACTTCCTCTCTTTCATATACTGTATCTAATCGAGGATTCTGATCCTTCAGATCGTAAAACACAAACTTGGATTTGGCCTTATTACAAATAATATCAAAAAACTCATTGCAATCAGAATCCTTTTTTTCCTTGTATGTTACATGAGAAGCAAATACCATACCGTAAATACGATTCTCCTTGGAATTGAGTCTTACTTCCAAATCGCAATGTTTATCCTTTGGGTAATTGCCGATCTGCTTATGAAGACTATTTAGACCTCCACTTAATTCATCCCTTGCCTTGCTTACTTCAGTAATTCTGTGAATATTTCTAAAATACTTTGCCTCCAACATGCCATAGATATATGGTTTTTTATGTTCTCCTGTAATAAAACACATATCTATTCTCGGTTCACCTTTGCAACCATAATTTGTTAACACAAAGTCTTTTCCAGAGGATTCTGAAATGACAAAATTGGCGAATTCCTTGACGAGAAATTCTTCTATTTTACTTACCAACTGTAAAGGTGCTAATCTCTTTTTTTGCTTTTCCTTCATCTCATTTACATATTTGTTATAGTATGTTGTTACTCCACCCATTCTAATGTGAGCATGTGTCTATATATTATACTTTACCAAAGAGGGAGAGCATTATGTTCCATATAAAAAATGTAAGAATTATTTGAGATAAATAAAAATTGAGTAACTTAATCAAGCATATGTGAATCTATTCCGGAGAAATGCTCGCTTACCTAGTGATCATTTTCCGAAGCCCAACTATTCTATAAGAAAAGAGCAGAACTGAAAATACAAATGTTTATACCATTCTTTATAATATAATTTTTGAGTACCTATGAAAAACAGATTGGTAAAAAATCCTAACATGAAAAAATCAGATTTCATAGAAAGATTTATGGAGATACCTACAAACAAGTTTATCTTCGAGAGATTAAAAGAACTTTAATTTTTTTTGATTTTCTTGAGCAAATTGTTAGAAAAAGAAGATATTATAAATATTCATGAGTATTATGTCAGCAAAGAGAACTCTAATACAGAGCCCGGCATAATAAACGAAGGATTTATTGATGAAATTGCCAAGAAACCTGATCTTATTATTTCCGGAATAGAGATTTATGATAATATTTATGAAAAGGGTGCATCTTTATTGGAATTGGCAATCAGATTACATCCATTTGTTGATGGTAATAAAAGAACTGCCCTTATGACTCTTTCACAATATTTGTGGGAGAATAATTATTTTATCTTATTGCCAATGAGTTCAACTAGAAGAATGATTCTTATTGCAAACTCCATAAACCAAGATGAGGATTCTGTAAATCATCTTGTTAGAAAAACAGCAAAATGGGTAAAGAGATATACAATAAATTTGGAAAAACCTTCAATAATAAAAATTGTTTTTAGTCAAAAAGAAATTCTATTAATGGCCATCTTATTAAAAATAAAGATATATCCAATTGCAATAAAACTCCTGTCAACGTGGTTTGCTTACGATATTTATCCAAATAACTCAGAAAATCTTTTAACTGACGTTGAAAAATACGTAAACAACTATAAAACTATGCTAGAAAATTTAAAAAATTTTCTAAAATTTTGAATAATACCCTTCAGATTAATACAATTTTGAATGAAAGTTTCATTAAATTAAAGATGTGAGAAATTATAGTTTACAATCGCTTATACAAACAGGATTTTTTTAAAATTTTACGTTGAGTGTTATGATTGATGAATTCAGTGTTATTCAAACTAATTTTCAATTATTTGGGATCCCGGCTTCCGGATTTGAACCAGAGACCTACGGATTACGGCGGATTATACTCCCCGTACTACCCTCTACAGTCCGTCGCTCTACCAACTGAGCTAAGCCGGGTGTTCCCGTAATCATTAGATTATAAAAAGATTTTTCCATTGTGCACCCTGAATTAAATAAAAAGAGATCATTGTTATAATAGATGATTTCATGGAAAACTCCATGAATGAAAGAATAAACATAGACGATATTCGACAGGATAATTTTGTTAAGATCAAATATCATGGGATGGTGGCAAACAACAGAAGTGCAGCTCTTGTAGGAGTTGACGGTACTGTTGACTGGCTATGTCTACCAAATTTCTCATCTGATCCTGTTTTTGATTCAATACTTGATTCTTTCAAGGGTGGTTCATTCCAGACTAATTTAAGAAATATGCAGAACCTCAGTTCAGAGCAGAATTATATTGATGACACGCTTGTGCTGGAAACTAAAATCTATCACAATAATGCCCAGATTATTTTGATGACCGATTTCATGCCTGTTACTGATTATGCAAGCATTAATTTTCCCGAGTTGCACAGGATTATAGAGGCAGTTGAAGATTGTGAGATTGAGGTTATTTTCAAACCCACCATGGATTATATGCTCTCCCCCAAAGAAGTATTCAAGACATCAAGAAAGGTTATTTTCAGGAAAAACGACAGGATATCAGGATTGTTTTCATCCATGGAAATTGACTGGATTCCTGATGATGGTAAGGGTATCATAACACTTAAAAAAGGACAGAAATGCTACCTGGTCATTTCCTACGGAATGAGAAGGGAAGACAGGATTGAGAATTACCAGAGTGAATACAGGCTGAAAGAAACCATTGAATACTGGAAGAATTTTGCATCCCTGGGTACCTATGAAGGCATAATGAAAGAGGTGGCCATGAGATCGGCCATAACCCTGAGATCACTATTTCATGATCCATCTGGAATGATGGTGGCGGCCCCCACATCCAGTCTACCAGAATGCATTGGAGGTGAAAGAAACTGGGATTACAGATTCTCATGGGTAAGGGATACCTCATACGTGATTCAGGCACTGGCAATGATGGGATTTAAGCAGGTGTCCACCAACTATCTTTATGATATGATGGATATAATTGAAAGCCAGGGGGATATAAAGGTACTTTATGGAATTGAGAGAGATTCTGTATTAAGGGAAAAATCCATTGATTATTCCGGATACCTTGGATCCAAACCAGTAAGGATAGGAAATCTTGCCGCTGAACAATTCCAGCTTGATGTTTATGGTTCTTTTATCAATGCTATTTACAACGTGGCAGAAATCGGTGGAATTGTTAATTCCTACATGTGGGATTTTATTGTAAAACTGCTGGACAAAATTGAGAAGGTCTGGAATATACCTGATTCAAGCATATGGGAGTTCCGAACAGAGCCTAAACATTACACTTATTCAAAAATAATGTGCTGGCTGGGTTTTGATCGTGCCATCAAGCTTGGACACCTGTTAAATTTTGGAGGGAATTACAAGCACTGGGAAACTGTAAGAGACACCATAAAACAGGATATTCTGACCTATGGAGTTGATCAGGAAACAGGATCTTTTGTACAGTATTACGGCTCAACTGACGTGGACAGTTCACTCATAAGAATACCCCTTACCGGTTTCCTTCCCCCGGATGATCCCATATGCAAAAAAACAGTTGAGAGAATCAAGGGAGAATTGATGAACGAAAACTATCTGTTCAGGAGATACAACAACGATGATGGGCTGAAATGCAAGGATAATGCATTTCTATTGATGTCTTTCTGGTACGTGGAATACCTTACTGAAACAGGGGAAACTGAAGAGGCAAGGAAAGTGCTTGAAAAAATAATAAGTTACGGCAATCACCTTTACCTCTTTTCTGAAGAGGTGGAAATGGAAACCAATGAGCTTATTGGAAACTTCCCCCAGGCCATCACTCATCTCGGTGTCATAAGGTCCATATGCAGGCTCAATGAGGTAATGGAAAACAATTAATTATCTACATTCTTGAATTTCAACTAACCGGTGAGTTGAAACGATGCCTGTAATCCTCAATGACCCTGATGGACAGGATAAGGATTATTGTAGCCGCAAACCCAGGTATGGTTACCAGTGTCCATAATAAAAGGTGATTTGACACCAGAGGTAAAAAGTAACCTCCAAGTAATGGTCCAGTGGCCCTTCCTATGGAGATGAAGGCATTGTAAATGCCAATATTGGTCCCAATCCTCTCCTTTCTTGATATCTCTGCGATAATAGAATACCCCGTGGGAAAAGCCATGTTTTCCCCAAAGGTCAGGATTGCCGTGGATATGATCATCTGCCATAGGTTTGAATCAAGGCCGTATGTCATAAATCCCAGGGTATAGATCAGGCCACCCAGAGTCAGCGATATATATTCTCCTGTCCGTTTGGCCAGTTTGTAGAATATCGGTTGTGTAATTACCACAAGCAGACCATTGATCATGTAAATGATTCCTATGTTGTAATAAGTGCCTGAGAAAATCTCATTGGAATATATGGAAAGTGAGATTGTTTCCTGTGCTTGTACCATGAATAGGAACATGGCAGAAAAAGACAAAATGATTAACGCAACGTTGCTAGTCCTGAAGTTAATCTGCTTCACTGTGGGTTTGGCCTCAATTCTGCTGACAAACAGGGTAATCAGAAAAGACAGCAGTGAAAATATGGTGAAGAAGTAGAACAGATACTGAAATCCCAGAAAGGAAAGAATAAATCCTCCTATGGCAGGCCCGAAACCCCACCCAAGATTATTCCCAACCCTGAGGATAGAAAAACCCTTCAGCTGCACCTGGCTTGACTGGGAAACCAGTGCATTGGATGAGGGAGACTGCAGGCCGTTCATGATCATGATTATTCCAAGGATAATGGAATAATAAAACTGGGATCCAGTGATCACAGGGGATATGGAATAAAAGAGGCTTGCAAGAAATGACAGGAACATGAAAAGATTGTAAACAGGTTTGTGGCCCACCAGATCACCAAGCCTTCCTCCTGCATATTGAGAAATGGACGAAAAAAGACCACCCACAAGAAATACCACGGAAATGAAGATGGTCGGTAGCTTCAGGAAACTGTTCATGTATATGGAACTGTAGATCCATATGGATGAAAATCCAAGGCCCCTGAAGGCCGATGCCATTGTTACCAGTTTGACGTTATCCATGGAGTTGTCTTCAGTTTCAGGATATATTAAAAATTATTCGTACCAATTCCTGCTAACAATGTTCACATCCATGTTTGATCAAATTCACGGTGTCTAATCCTGCATATCAGGTATGACTACCTCAATGATGTCAATACCGCTGGCCTTCCTGGATTCTTTCAACGCCCTGCCAAAGTCTTTCCCGTCCTGGACCAGGTGATGATCACAGTGAAAACTTTTAGCCAGCAAGCTGAAATCAGGATTGGTGAAATGAACATGGGCGGTTGGAAGGCCTGCATCGATCTGGTGCTTTTCAATAAGGCTGTATGCCCTGTCGTTGAACACGATGGCGGTAAAAGACAAACCAAGCCTGTGAGCCGTCTCAAGTTCCTGAACGTTCATAAGGAACCCTCCATCTCCATTGATTGAAATGACATCAAGGCCTGGATTGGCCATTAAAGCACCAACAGAACCGGGCAATGCTCCACCCATGGATGCAAAACCGTTGTAGATTATGGTTCTGTCCGGGAAATTTGGGTGGTAATATCTTCCCACCCAGATCTTATGAAGGCCCACATCAGATATGACCAGGGTGTTCTGCCTGTTTTCACTGGACAGTATTTTCAATATCTCCTTTGGAATCTTTTCCTGGCCTTTTCCGGGAGATTCCAGGAACTGTTTCCTTCTTTCCCTTATACCTGTGAATTCCTCAGGCATTGCCCTCTTATTCACCTTCTTCATTAAAAGATCCAGAGTTATACCGATATTCCCCACCAGATCAAATGCCACAGGGAAGTGCTCATCCATTTCTGCCATGGTGGAACTTATGTTTATGACTTTCCTGCTGGAATCCACATTCCAGATAACAGGATCATATTCCACAATGTCAAAGCCCACTGCTATCACGAGATCTGAGTGGATAAGCGGCCTTAGCTCCATGGGAAAAGGCCTGCCGCCAATGGTGAAAAGATTCAGTGGATGATCATATGGGAGCATTCCCTTTGACATGAATGTGTTGACAACAGGTATCCCTGTTTTTTCTGCAAATTTCCTGAGTTTGTTCCATGAAGATGATCGAATTACACCATTACCGGCAAGAATAACTGGAAGCTTCGCGCTGTTAACCAGTTCTGCTGCGCTGCTGATCACTTTTCCACTGGCCTCATAAATTGCCTCTTCAGGTATGGGAACCATTAACTGCTCCACAACCTGATTTCTTGCAATATCCTCAGGAAGCTGAATATGGGCTGCACCAGGCTGATCCTTCATGGCTGAACTGAATGCCTTTCTGACAATTTCAGGAATGCTTTCCCCCACAATCACTGCCCTGTTGTATTTGGTTACACCTGAAAATAACTCAATGGTGTCAACATTCTGGTGAGATTCCTTGTGGATCCTGTCACGTGGGGCCTGTGCTGTAATAGCCACCAGAGGAACACGATCAAGATGTGCATTGGCAACCCCTGTCAGAAGATTTGTGGCCCCGGGCCCAAGGGTGGATAGACATACACCGGGTTTCTTGCTGACCCTGGCATACGCATCGGCCATAAAAGCTGCGCCCTGCTCATGCCTTGTCAAAATAAAATTGATGTCTGTTTGTGATATGGAGTCAAGAAGATCAATGTTCTCCTCCCCCGGAATGCCGAATATATGCCTGACACTTTCATGTTTCAGTGCCTTGGCAAAGAGATCACTGCCTTTCATATATCAATATGAGTTATATGCTAAAAATATTAACTGAATTTTAACCGGATTTTGAATCAGGGGTGATCCTGTATCCATACTGTCCTGATATTGGTGAATTCCAGCAATCCGAAGGATGAGAGTTCCCTGCCATATCCACTCTTTTTGATGCCACCGAATGGCAGCCTCTGATCAGATGCCACCATCTTGTTAACAAAAATCATGCCGGACTGTATTTCAGGAATGATTTTAGATGCACTTTCGTGTGAACCCCATACTGATGCTCCAAGCCCGAAGCTGGTCTCATTGGCCAGGGATGCCGCTTCCTCCAGTGTGTTGAATGTTTTAAAAATTGCCACAGGCCCGAACACCTCTTCGGCGTAAAGCTTATCGGTGAGTACAATGGTAGGTGGAACAATATTACCACTGTTCTCTCCAAGAGACTCCACCTTTCCAATCCCGGAGAGTTCCTGTATCTGTTTGCGGACTGTCGCTGCCTGGGAATTGGATGAAAGAGGCCCAAGGTACGTTTTATGATCCAGCTGATCACCGATCCTCACGCTTGAGAAATTTTCCTCCATCAGTTCCAGGAACTGATCGGATATCTTCCTGCTCACAATGAATCTCTTTGAGGCAATGCAGCTCTGCCCGTTATTCTGGAGCCTTGCAAATGTGGCCTGTTTTGCTGTCCCTTCGAGATCGGCATCTTCCAGTACGATGAAGGGGTCTGATCCTCCCAGCTCGAGAACTGTTTTTTTGACATTCCTTCCCGCTTCGGCAGATATGGCTGCACCAGCCTTTTCCGATCCTGTGAATGAAACACCATCTGAATATTTAATGGCCTTAAGTGCGCCCTCACCTGGAACTTTTATGACCCTGAAAAGAGGCGATCCGAAAATCTCCTCCACCTTAACTGCACTTCCCGTCACAATGGATGCATGTTTCAGTACAATGCCATTTCCAGCAATCATGGCGGGTATTGCAGCCCTCATGGCTTGCCATAGAGGGAAATTCCACGGCATGACCAGAAAGATCACTCCAAGGGGCTCGAAACGCACAAAACTTTCCTTTGCCTCAGTTTCCACGTACCTGTCTGAAAGGAGTTTCTTTCCCTCATGGCAGAAGTATTCCATGGCGGAGATGCACTTGTCGATTTCTGCTTTGCTCTGAGATATGGGTTTTCCCATCTCACTGGACATTATGTGGGCCAGGTTCTCTTTTTCCTTCCTGAATCTTGGCACGACCTCCTTCAGGATATAATTGATTCTGTCATCTATGCTTCTTTTCCATTGTACCTGTTCTCCCCTGACTAAGCTGAAAATATTTTTTATAGCTTCTTCTCCATCTTCCTTGTATGTTGCAAGCCTTTTTCCATCATAAGGATTGAAAGTTTCAATAGACATGCTTATTGATCAGATATGAGATTAAATCCTTTTTGCAATTTAATCCATAAATTTCAGAAGGTGCGGAAATTTTCCCTGAGTTCCATTAACCACTCTTCAGACTCTGAATTTATCCTGACGTTATATGAACTTCCAAATTCAAGGAAAGTGTTCCTGATGCTTTCCTGCCATGCTTTATCAGTGTAGTAAGTGTTGCTCTTCCCTTCCATGTTCAGAGTTCTGGACATGAGTTCCGAAGCACCTTTATACGGGACATATGTGTCATAGATGATTCTTGCACCGGTTTCGCTGGCAAGATTGAATATCTTCTCTATTCCTTCCCTGCTGTCGTTTATTCCCCTGATAATGGGGCCTGCAAATATCCAGAGTTTGACGCCGGATTCAGACATTTTTTTCAGAGCCATTCCCCTGGAAACCGGTGAAGGTGCATGTGGTTCCATGGATAGTGCCACTTTACTGTCCATGGTGGTAATGGTCATCCCCACATCACATGTTTCCCTGTATCTTGAAAACAAATCCACATCCCTGGCCACCAAGGGTGATTTTGTCTGGACTGTGACACGGAATCCATTCTTCAGGAGAATGGAGACTGCATCCCTGGTCAGCCTGTATTTTGATTCCACTGCCTGGTATGGGTCTGTAACGCTGGAGACTCCCACCATTCCCCTCTTCTTTCCAATGACCTCCTTTTTTAGAAGTTCAAGAAGATTCGTCTTGACATAGATTACCTCACCCCAGTTATCGGCAGCCTCTTTTTTCGAAGTCATGTCTATGGCATAACAATAAACGCAACCATGAAAACATCCTGAATACGGGTTCAGTGTATATTCAAGCTCCTTCATCCCGGATCTGTTTAAGGCACTGGATGCAGTGTATTCCCTTATTATCATGTTATCACATGAATCTCCATAGGTTGTTGTATTTCAGGGAAGGAATCACATAGGATTTCTCTTTCCACCTGGGAGGATCCACCAGCATGAATTGTGTAATATATGCAACTGCATCCTCCAGTGTGTCAAAAACCTCAGGTTTAACGTTGAACAGCTGTCTCATGTTCTCCCTGACATACCATACACCCACTGGCAGGTTGAAACCTGGATATATCTCCCTCCACGTTATGGCCCCGCCGCTTCTTCCCATTTCAAGAAATTTCTCAGCCACGGAGAGCCTGGTTGAATAATAACAACCACCTATGTCCGGATATGTCTTTCTCCCATTGTAATCCTCATGATCTATTTCCACAAAGGAATCGGTGCTCCACTGATTCCATGTGCTTCCCGGGAACCATGCCTCACCCCACTCATAAATCCATACCCATGGTACAAGAATTCCCATGAACAGGTTTCCCGGTGTTTTCCTGACATAGGCATAATACTTGTCAATCTGTGGCAGATCCTTTACCTTGTCCACCAGCAGATCAGAGACATTCTTGTCTGCTGCAGTGATTGACCACCTGGTGGGAACCGCCTTCCTTGCTTTTCCTTCCCCTATGGCTCCTACGCTAAGTATTTTGGAAATTTCATAAACATCAATACCGGACTTGTAGAGATAGTCCATGGCATCCATGGCCTTCATGTCCGTGTCGCTGTGAACCCTGTCCACACTCCTCTTAGGTGCCGAATTTCCTATTTCAATTTTTTTGATTGGAGCAGATGGCCCCATGGGTGGTACATGTTCATCAAGAATTGCATCACCGCCGGAAAGCTGTTTTTCAAAATCCATCTCCACATCCACTGATTTTCCCGACAGTGCCATGGCCTGAATTTCCTGGTATAATCTGTCAGGTGAAACGGCATCGGAAACCTTCACCGAAACACTTCCCCTGGCCATGGAAAGACGCATGGAAAGAAACTGTTCCATGGGCATGTTGAGCCATTCATGTGGATTCTCGTAGGAACCGGTATCACCATGCTCAGGAGGGGCAGATGGATACAGCTTGATATTTGGATATCCATACCTTCCCACAAATATTCCAGGCGGGGAAGATCCGGAAAAAGAATTGCCGGTAAGCTTTGTGGATACTGATTTCATGGTGAGTTTGACCTGTATGGGACAGTATGATAGACCACAAAGCATAGAGCCTCCCCTGCATTTAAGACATAGTGAAGGTGGAATCTTCATTACAGTCCTGGCCATATATAAATACAATACAACTCCTTATGTAAAGATATTTCTGTCTTATTCAGGATGAAAAATGAGGGGAATTCCGGTACAAAATATTGATGATTTTTAAAAATGCAAAAAAACTTTCCGAAAAAAATGGGATGAGTGATTAATGTTTCAGCTCATCTGCCTTGATCACGGCACCGTTGGAACCATCGATTACAAAAGTGAATGATCTCTTTTTTCCAGTATATTTGGCAACCCATACTGGCACATGGAGAAGTTCGGGTGTACCTGGAGAGGATTGTGTCTGCAGCGCTTCAAGATGGTGGTGCCTGGCCCTGATGGCTTTTTCCTGTTCCTGGTCTGCGTAGGTTTTTGCCAGAGTCCTTGCTGTATCTTCATCAATGTCCCCATTGAGCACCTTGATGCTGTTCACAATCTTGGATTTGTCAAAATCTTTTCTTGCTCCAAGGTTGAAGGAATAAGATATGGGCTGCAGGTGTTCTCTTCCTTTCAGTGAGACCACGGGCAACTCATAGTTGTGTGAATAGCTCGCACCCCTTATGGCATTGTTTCCACCCATTCCGCCACCCATTACTCCTCCAATGAGGAAACCGTCCATCATTCCTCCGCCCATGCCTCTGCCTCTTCCCATTTCTCCAGCTGCACCCATGATGGCAGCATCCATGGCCAGAGTGCCAATTTCTGCACCCATGTCAAGGAACTTGTAACTTGAATTGGAACTCACAGGTACAATCCAGTATGGAACATATGACAGTTCAGAGCTTTCCTCCTTGGATTCCTCGAAGGAATGCCTTTCCATGAGCCCATGATCCATGTGTCTTTTGATGATCTGGATTAGTTTTTCAGAATCATCTATCTGCAGCGAAAGCATGGAATGCTTTGAAACATTCTGCCATCCTGAATTCCCCAGGCTGATGCTTTTCCCGCAATACTCACATGTCAACACTGCCTCTCCCTGCTGAGGCTTGATTGGTGCTCCGCATCCAGGGCATTTAAGTTCAGTTACACCTGAACTGGCTATGGTCTCCCTCTGAGACCCTGGCTGGGTTGAAGTTGTTCCCTGGGTTCCAGCCTGCACATTACCGATCTTTGTTCCACATTTATAACAGAACGCTGCGTTATCCGGGTTTTCCGATCCACATTTTATACAATACATTTTTTCAACTCCTACAATTTTTCTCCGCAGTTAGGGCAGAATTTTGTGCCAGATGCTGATTCAGTTCCGCACTTCTGGCACTTTACCTTCTCATTCTGTGCCATCTTCTGACCACAATTGGGGCAGAATTTTGTTCCTTCAGGCATATCTGTTCCGCATGAAGGGCACTTTGTCATGGGCTGAACTGGTTTATTCTGTGGCTTGCTGAGATCATTGCCGCATGAAGGGCAGAATCTTGAACCTGCAGTTGCAATGGTTCCGCACTTAGGGCATGTTACCCCCTGGCCCTGCATCTGTCCTGCCATTCCGCCAGACATGGCGTAACCCATTCCGGCACCTGCACCCATGCCTACTCCCAATCCCGCTCCGAGGCCTGCCATTCCGCCTGGATTCTTTGATGCGTCAACCATGGCCTGGCCTGCCTGGTACTGGAGATAATTAACACCCAGCACAGACATTTCTGATCTCGTGTCGATGGCCTTCTGAACCTCATCAGGCAGTGATATGTTTATTCCCTGCAATTTAGAAATGGTAATGCCGTACTGCTGGAAATTCTGGGGGGCCAGTCCAAGAGCGGCCTGTTCTATGTTCAAAAGGTTTGAGGGTATGTCAGTGACCTTCACCCCGTTGTCCTTCATTTTTCCTATTACATTGTAAATCAGAACCACTATCTGATCCTTAAGCCTTGCCTCCACATCCCCTGATCCCACTGCATTGAATGTTCCAACGAACTGGTTTATGAATAATGCAGGGTCTGAAATTTGCCACCTGAATTCTCCAAACACCCTTAAGTTTACGATCCCAAACGTCGGATCCATGAACTGGTATGGGCTCTGGCTCCCGTATTTCCCATCCAGTATCCTTTTCTGGATGTAGTATACCTCAGCCTGCTGCTGCACTCCGGTAAAGAATTTTAGGAGGCCACCCACCACAGGTGCATTGAAATCAGTCAGTGCATACCTGTCAGGCTTGTCGAAGTAGGTCAGTACTTTTCCGTCCCTGAAAAACACAGCTGTTTCATCCTCTCTTACAACTATGTTATCATTAAGCCTGATGAGCCTTGGAACCTTCCACATGGCATTGCTTTCCTTGAACTGTGTTTCCCATGCAATAGTTATGGATCCTGCAACACTTCCACCCTTGTATGGAACCTTTTCAGATTTCTTTCCAAACATATTATGACACCTTTATATTTTCAATTTCATTCATTCTCTGCGACCAGGAATTCCTGCACTGAGTTGCTGATACCCTTATTTTTGAAAGAAGTTCTGACAGGATCTGATCTCCCATGCTACATGCATCTCCCGCTGATGATATTGAATCTTTCATTTCTTTGCCAGACTTTACGAAACCATAGTCAAATTCATAGATTTTATCAAGGCTGTGATCATTGATTCTGATGGATGGAGATATTCCAGAATAACCCTGCTGTGCATGCAGTATGTCACCCTGGATGGTTTGTAGCGTTGATATGGTGGAGGCCAATGCCATAAGGTTTGCAGTTTTGAAGCAGATGCTGAGCTGCTGCCTCATAGAATCAAGTGATGATAGTACTTCTGAAAAAATCCCGGAGACCTGTGAACGGAGTAGTTCATCAGCAGCCCTGAGATCCTCCTTTTCCCTGTATCCGGAAAACCCGGGAACAATAATCTGAATCTTCTTGAGCAATCCCCTGTTGTCTTCTACAGTACCCCTGATATCAGGGGAATTGTCAGCAACCATGATTTACTAAATGATTTATGTGTATATATTCTTTTATAGGGTATGATTGCTAACTTATGACAGATTTTCAGGATTTTACTGCATTTCTGACTGGAATGTCTGAATTGGGTATTACAGGAATTTGTGAAAATGCGAATATCTTTCCTTTCTAAAAAATATATTTTGATTTTGCAATAAGTTTATTGATTTTATTAAGTGAAAGAAAATGGAATCTCAGATTCCATTTGACTCCATTCTTTTGATCATTTTAACAACAGATTCCACAGCATCCTTGGCCATCTCAATTCTGGCCTCTGCCTGCAACCTGGTCTCTCCTGGTCCCGATATTCCAAGGGAAACGGGCTTTCCTTCAGCCACTCCAATGTCCATTATCTTCCTGGCTGTATTCTGCATGATTATGTCATCATGATCAGTTTCGCCCTGCATGACTGCACCAAGTGTCACCACTCCGTCCACGCTGCCTGATTTAAGCAGTCTCGAGACTGCCAGCGGTATCTCAAAGGTCCCTGGTACCTTGATTTCCTTTGCAACCTGCGCTCCCAGAAATTCCGCATGCTCCTTTGCCCTCATCAACATCATCATAGTGATGTCATAGTTGTATTCCGATACTACAATACCTATTTTCATATATTTCACCCTCAGTGCCTTCTGGCACTACTTTCCCCATTTATCCCTTCCGTGTCCCCTGCATCCCTGAATCCCTGTCTCAAGCCCTTCCCGCTGTTTTCCATTAACAGTTCATGCCTGAAAATCAGGTTGTATGTGTTTAAGGCGTGCTCCCTGGCCCTCCTGTCACATAGCCATGATAATTCCCTGTCATTTGATGCCTCATCCTCATGCACAAACACTTCAATGATGTGCTTTCCAGTCTTTACCTGTACTTCCATCAGACCCATGGAGGCTACCTGAGAAGAAATCTTGTCCACTGGCTTTGGACCTGGCATCCCCAGTGCAATCACAATATCTGCATCCTTCTGGAAAAGATTCAGGCAGGCCACCGGAAGATCTTTGATGCCGGGAACGGTATAACGAATTGTCCTGAAACCTGTACCAGTTTTCCCCAGTTCATCCATGACTGATTTTGCCATGTCATATCTTGCAAATGTGGTGTCTGCTATCCCGATAATCTTCATCTGGCCCCTTCTTCCTGCAACTTCTTCCTTATCTTCCTGGTTCCAAAGGGTTCAAGTGAGTCCAGGGGGCTGCACCGGTATACTTCAGGATTCAAACCCCTTTTTCCTGCTTCTTCCTTTATCACCTCAGGATCGAATTTCTGATCAAAACCCAGTGTGATGACATCTGGCTTTACTAAAGAAATTGTATCAAAGATATTGCCTTCCCCACCGATTATGGCTTCATCAACCACCTTAAGGGATTCTACCATTTTCTTCCTGCTTTCCTGTGAAAACAGGATCTTTTTTCCATTTCTGGATGCAGTGGAATCAGACGCTACAACCACCACAAGAAAGTCGCCCTGTTTTCTGGATTCCTCAAGATAGTGGATGTGACCTAGGTGTAATATATCAAAAACCCCCGATGCCATTACCTTTTTCATCTGCCCACCGGGCGATTATATCTTTCCCCTCTATAAACATTAACCCATTCTTATCTGCGTAATCCATGGCCTCATTCATTTTCATGGCATTTCCGTCATCAGCTAGCATTTCGGCAATGGTCGCTGAAGGAAACAGGCCACAGGACTCTACAAGGTAGGTTGCAAGTTCGGTATGCCCCCTTCTTTTACTGAAGTAACCCTCCCTTGCAATTAAAAGAGAAACATGTCCTGGAATCCTGAATTTACCATAGAATTCATGTACCGGCTCTTTAAATTCCCCTATTCCTTTCATAAATCCTACAAGTTCATTTACAGTGATGGAGCGATCCTTGTCACTGATTCCTGTAAAGGTATTCCTGGAATTAATGGTAAATGTAAAGGATGAATGGCTGTCATATCTCATGTCACCGGAAAAAGAAGCCTCGTTTCCATATGGAAGGTACCTTTTGTAAAGTTCTTCAAGAAATGGCATACTTAAAATATCAGCCAGTCCTTCCTTTATTGTGGTGCATACAAGTCCGCCGGCATCCTTCCTGAGAGTCTTGATTGAATTGAAGTCCACCTTTTCAGAGGCAAAGATCATGTCAGTCTCACCTTCCCTCTTTTCGTGGTCAAAAATTAAAACTGGCCTTCCTTTCATAAGCTCCGAACTGAAATTTTCAAATAAGCCGGATTCTTTCAACATACCTGGAAAGTTCATGATAAGATAAATATCTTTAGTAATTACTAATATTTGAGTTGATAATATGCTTACTTTCAAACCTGCAACGCATAAAGATATGGATACCATCCATTATCTGGAGCAGAAAGCCTTTGGAATAGACGCTTATGATATGGAAATGATTATAGATTCATTTCTTGAAAGCGGGGATATGACTATAATTGCATATCTGGATGACAGGCCTGCCGGATATGTCATGGCCATTGGCATTAGTGAAAAATCTGCGGATATAGAGAGTATTTGTGTTTCTCCAGAATTTCAGGGAAAAGGTATTGGAAAGGCACTTTTGCATGTAATTGAAGATGCCATGAGGAATCATGGATTTACTGAATCCATACTGGAAGTCAGGGTTTTCAATGAATCAGCCCTTTCAATGTATAGAAAAGAAGGATATACCATTACCCACAGGCTGGAAAATTTTTACCAGGGGGAGATGAGGGGAAGCAGGGATGCCTTCAGGATGAAAAAAACTCTTCAATGACCCTGCTAATGTCGTTTGTTTTTCTCTGATCAGCATAAATCAGCACTTTTCTCATGTTGAAACTGTCATATAGTGACTTTAGAAGAGGGGAAAGATCCCGTATGTCTGTAAAAGTTGAACCTATTTTTACCATTATCCTGTTTTTTACCCTGTCATCATCCAGGAAACTGAAGGGCGGAACCACGTCAGTGTATACATCCGGAAATTCTGAACTGATCAATTCATTTAGAGAATTCAATTGACTGTTATCAGATATTTCATGCTGTGCCACTAGTTTGACCAGATCCCTTCTTGAAACTCTTTCCACAATGGATTCACCTGCTCCATTTCCCACAAGATCGAAGAATTGCCCATCATTCATCTGGACCGACTCTGCTCCGGGATGGGCAAGATCTACAGCCCTGCTGATCATTTTCTGTATGATCCTTACAGTTTTGTGAAAATAAACGGATTTGTACATTAGAAATCTTGAAATTAAAAGAGATTCAATTGCTGGAATCCCTTTGTTTTCAATGTAAATTATTCCATCCCGCTTCATCAGCACGGATACAATCCTCCTGAAATCAAAAGGCAATAAGTTAACTCCGGTAAAATAGCTGTCCCTGGCGAGGTAATCAATTTCATCAGCGTCAATGGGCCCGCTTACAATGCTTTCCTCCAGTGGAAATTCACCTGACTTGGATAATATTGAACATACAGATTCCGGGTTAATTCCTGCATTTACAAGTGCGTCTGTAATCTGGCCTGAACCTCTTTTTCCCATTATTATTTCCCTGGAAACTGATTCATGATCTATGTTGAAATTATCCTCAAAATATTCTTCAAAGGAATGGCTGAAAGGGAAATGGCCAACATCATGAAGCAGTGCAGAGGCCATCAGTTCCTTTTTATGTGAAGAACCCAGTTTTTCTCCCATCTGCTCAGCAATATGCATAGTTCCAAGAGAATGCTGGAATCTTGTGTGTGTGGCACCAGGAAAAACCATATGGCACAACCCAAGCTGACCTATCCAGTGGAGCCTCTGAAATTCTGGAGTATCAATAATGTTTAGGAATTCCGGGGTGACCATGATGGGGCCCCAAATTGGATCCTGGATGCTCTTGAACATGTTAACACTTCAAACCGAACGTTCCTGGTTCGGGCCTGACGTCCTGTGAAGTTTATCCTTCAGTTCACTCGACCCCGCTCTCCAGAAGCATCGTAAGTTCCGATTACCGTTGCTCCCTTCCGGACCTGGCGGATTTTCAGACAGATATAAGACCATGAAACCTGTGAATCATGATCAGATAACCTCCGATCCACTGGTTCGAAATTTCATGGATCCCTAAAGGCTTCACAGAGGCCAGGTTGGCCTCACCAGGAAGTCGTCCCCACCTATAGACTTTGGGTCACAGAGGGCGCCTACCCCCCCGATCAAGTTCGGTGTACCTTTATTCATAACACTTTAATATTTTTTCCATACTTTCCGAGAAAACATTTCAGAAAGATATTACTCATAGTAATTTAACTTTATAATATATAGTGATTCGGGCAGTACTGTGCAACTTTATATACAAGCAATTTCATGCTTAATTGGGATAGTATGAAAATTGAAGTTGGCGAAAGGAAAACCCTTGAATTCAAGAAAAATGAATACAGGGGAACAGGATCGCTCCTACCCGTTTCAATCTATGAACATGAACGTGTTGACTTTGAACTGCTGGAAATAAACAAAAGCCTTGCAAAATCATTGATTCCATTCATTCATTCAACTGAGAATGAAAACGCATTTATCACAATCATAAGGATTTCTTTGAAGAGTTATCTCATTCTCCCAGGTGCAGCAATCATAGAAAAGGTTGGAAAAAGCGTATCGGCATAAACTTCAAAACTTTATTTTTGATTCCCTGCTTCCCACAAAGTCCTGTATCAGTTTTGCGGCCAGCATCGCTGTATTCCCGTTATCGAAATCAGGTGTGAATTCAAGAACGTCAAACCCATAGGTTTTTTTGGAAACTTTCCTGATCAGGTACCTGACATCAGTGTCTTTAAGTCCATATGGTTCTGGAGTTCCAACCCCGGGGGCAAATGCAGGATCAATACCATCCATGTCAATAGAAAAATACATTTTATCCGGAAGTTTTGATTCCACTGACCTGTACACTTCCTGTATGCCATCCCTGTGGATTGTCTCAGATCTGAGAAAATTCACCTTTTTATAATCAGGATCCTGAAATTCCTCTATGGATGTTGATCTTGTTCCAAATGAGAATATTTTGCCTTCACCCAGGACTTCCAGTGATCTCCTGGTGGCACATGCATGGTTATTTTTGTGGCCCATGTATTCATACCTGAAATCTGAGTGTGCATCTATGATAATCATCCCATGATCCCTGTAATTGCGAATTGATCCGCCGGTAATGGAATGCTCACCGCCGATCATTATGGGTATTTTCCCATCACTGCGAATTATGGAAACTACCTGTTCCACAGAATCCACCGTGTCGTCCGGGTCTTCAGTTACGTAAAGATCCCCGATGTCACACATCGCTGTTTTCGTAAAATCCACATCGTAGAAAACATCGTATGATTCTAGATTATCGTAAGCTCTTCTGACTTCCTGTGGCCCCCTGGATGATCCTCTCCTGAAAGAGGAGGTGTAGTCGAAGGGAACCCCGAAAATCACATATCTGGAATCTTCGTAGGTGCTTAATGCATCTGCTATTTTCCTGTATGAAGCAAATTCAGAAAGCACTAATCCATGATCTTTCTGATTCCCATTGCTTCCCAATAGGAAATCTCCTCCCCGGCTTTTACCTTGCCTATTTGATCAGGATCAAGGGTGAGATAAAAGGTCTCAAAGGTTTCAGAGTCCATAAGTTGTGCTTCATTATCTTTCAAACTGAGCACCTGTGCCTTCTTCTTCTCTATGATTGGAACTTTCACTTTATGCTTTACTGGATAAACAACACTCTTTTTCTGACCGTCAAAAATACCGATAGCGACAATTCTTCCCTTTGCTTCACCATGCTTTCCCGGTTTTGACAAATTAATTTCCATGATCTTGCAGGCTACATCATCAATCAACATGTACCTGCCAACTTTTAGTTCCCTGACTTCTGCTTCCTGCCAACTCATAATACCACTGCCCTATATTTAACTGCAATATATTTTTTATTCAATCTCATATGAATGAAACATATATAACTGGTATGTATCACCTCCATTGGATATGATGAGACAAAAAAGACCACTGATTGCTCCTTTATTCACTTTAATTTCACTTTTTATACTCCTTGTTTTCATTTTCATTTTCGACTTCTATTTTTTCGTTATTCCTTCCTTTGAGTACAATAGGTTCTTTGTATACGCCATCGGGTATTCATTCATTGCAGTTTTGGTTTCGCTGTTGATTTGGTTTTCCTACAGAAATGACAGCAAAAGTGTTATTCCTTATACCCTGCAGTTTTCACTGGGTGGCCTCTGGCTTGCTGACGGGATACTTCAACTGCAACCTCAGATGCCGTATGAATTCCTCTCATTGATATTATTTCCTGTCATTTCAGGAATTCAAAACCCATCATTATCGTCCTTCCTGATGATTGGGTACAATACATGGATGATCCATCCCTATCAGTTTAACGCCATAAGTGGAGCACTTCAAATTTTTATAGGTGTTTCATTCATTCTGATCAGGTCAGAAAGAGCACTTAAGATTGTCTCCATAATCTCATTTCTCTGGGGGATCATAATCTGGATTTTCGGAGAAGGTTTTGGGGGTATTTTTGCCGGGAATCCATCATATCTTACAGGTTATCCTGGGTCAGCCCTGATATATTCCCTGATGTCAATTCCATTTTTTATTAATAGTTTGAATAATGAAAAAAACATTTCAAAGTTTTTCAACGTGATTCTTGTTGTGTTTTTATTGACATCCTCCATTCTTCAGGCCATGCCAGGAAGTGGATTCTGGGCTTATAACAATCTGGCAGGTATTCCTTACAACTTAATGTTCAACCAGGGGGAGCCAATTCCACTGGCCTATTTGTTGAATGCAATATATCCCATAATATCAATTTACGGATTCTATTTTAACATCATATTTGTTTTAGTCCCCCTTGCTCTTTGCTTAGCCATTGCTGGGAAGCGAAAAGCATCATACTTACTCACTGCTGCATATATATTCAGTATATGGGTAATATTCCAGGACATGGGGATTTATGTTAATCCATCCACTGATCCAAACACTGCACTTCCAGTTGTTCTTATTCTTTTCTACATGTATTTTCATTCACTTGTAACGCATGAAGAAGTCTCAACAGCTATGGAAAATAAAATATCCTGATACACATTTACCTTTTCAAGGGTCTGTGGGGTAGCCTGGTATCCTTCCAGCTTCGGGAGTTGGAGACTCCGGTCCAAATCCGGGCAGACCCATTTTTTACTGGTTAAATCTTAATTCCTGCCCTCAAATGACATCATTCTTCCATCGGAATAAGTTCTGAAATAGTATTTATAAGTCCTGTCACCTGATTTTGCAGTGCATTCCCTCCCTTTACTGTAGTTTCCAATGAGTTCTATATAATCAATGCTGTCCCAACCAGTTCTTTCCTTGACCTCTTTTACCATGTTTTCAAAGATGTCTGCACATATATTGCAGCAGAAGAACATCCTGTCGCCATCAATTTCCCTGTAATACTCTCCCCAAGTTGCATCACACAGTCCACAACCCTTCTCATTGTTGGTTTTTATACATCTCACCTCTTTCAATTCTGGACTCAAGAAAAGTGAAAAATGCCCTGGATGATACAAGATATGCAGACTGTATATCGAGAATATTATCAGGATTGCAATGCTCCTGAATTATACTTAGCGCCTGGTATGAATGCGAAACATCTGCTTCATATCCTTCCCTGAGAAAGTTTTTGACCTCATCTGAAACAGCAGGGGATTTAAGCATTTCAGGGTTGAAATAAGGATATTTTGCACCGTATCTCTGAAGATCCCTGTTTGCTATCAGTTCCAGAGAGTGCATAGCAGACATGATTTCCATGGTTGATTTTTCAGAGGCAATTTTTTGCCAAATCTTAATTGCTTCCTGTGTTCCCTTCAGGGGTTTTGAATCCAATATTTCTTTTCTCTCAAGTCCAAGGGACTCACCCATCCTGATCAGCAGTTCATGGTGTGACGGAGCATTACTGCCATAACCATGCATCTCAGTAACAATATTTTCAATTTCATAATCATGAACTTCAGTCAGATCTGTCTTGGCCATCGCATAAGAACATGATCTAATCCACTGCTTTAGGAAGTGATGATGTTCCACCACATACCCTTTGAGAAGAGGAACATCATATTCCTGCATTCCCAGAATGAATGGATGGGGATTCACTCCTCTGAATAATTGTATAAAGTCCCTTATTATCCACATTTTTATCCCATCATTTCCAACGTGGTAGAAATTCATCAGTTGTTTTGAAAGTTCATCATTGTTTAACTTTAGTTTAGAAATATTTCGATTAAGCCATGAAACGTGTTTACCGTCATTTTTCAAACTATCAGACAGGAAATGGGTTGCCAGGGATTCAAAGTCAGATTTTGCTGTTTCTTCATAACATACTGGGCAGTATAGCATAATTTAACATGTGAATTAAGTATATATTTGTTAAGAGTATTTATTGGATAATATTAATTGATGTTATTTATCTCGTACTAAATTGTTCCAAATTTTCTGATATTAGTCAATGTTTGCAAGTACTTTATCACTTCCAGTACATCTTTCCATTCTAATAAATAACTTTTACCCATACATGACAGTTCTCCTGATTCCCTCATATACAGAGTACAGGAATACCATGAATGAATACATTTTGAGTCCATGTTTTCTTGACCATTCAATTTCCTTCACCAGATAAGTCAGGTGCTTGCTCTTGTCACTCTGGGGAGCATAATCATCGCCATTCATGTAACTTTGGATATTCATAATGATTTGATATCCAGTCTCCCTATCCATATATCCCAGTGATATTTCTGCTTCCACCATTCTTATCCCTGACAGGTAAGTTGCCCTGGCTATGTCATCCCTGCTCATTCGACTGGTTTCATAATTTAGAAAATCAGTCCATGTTCTTCCATGATCCAGAAGTTCATAATATTCCTGTACACTTTTAGCCCTGATGATATAACCAAATTTCTCCCTCATCTCATAAAATAAAGAACCAGGATCAAGGAATGGCGATAAGGGAGAAATAAACCCATAAACAGGCATTTCCGGAGTAGAGAATTGTTTCATTAAAGACTTTAATCGATCTGTATCATCCATTACATTTTCAATCCCCTGTTCCGGAAGTCCTATGGACAGGTATACATCATACTTCCTGGAACCGTACTTTGATGCGAACGAAATTGATTTTTCAAGCTCATTGTTTGAATACCCCCGTCCTGTTTTCATCCTGATTTTCTGATCCAGTGAATCTGGTGAAATTTCACAGGCGTAATCGGGAACATATTTTGACAGCAACTCATAGTAATTTTCAGGCGGTGGTACGAAGTATTCTGTCAAAAGTGGAAGATCAATGCCCCTGTTTTTCAACTCAGCAAGAAATGATCTGTAATATTTCTCCCCCATGGCATTCAGATCCCCCGCGATGAATACTGGAGTGTCTATGGTGTCCATGATGTCTTCCATCTCTTCACCCAGTGTATTTATATCCCTGATTATGGGAGAACTTCCACCGTAATTCCTGCTGTAAGAATAGTACGAACCACCACAAAACCCGCAGTTGTACTGGCAACCTCTCTGAATAAGAGTCATGGCCACGGGATTCCTGATCCATTCCAGATAAGGTAGATGGCCCTTGATGTCATGATACTGAATTGCATTTTTAATCAGTCCCTTGTAGTCCATGTATACATTTGCAATGGCATTTTTATCATATTTCCTTGGATTCTTTTTTATAGCTCCATCTTTTCTGTAAAAAAGGTTGGATACATCTTCTACCGATTTCCCCTGCTCAATCCGTGAAGCCAGAGCCAGAATCTGTTCTTCCATGAGATCCCCTGCAAGGATAAAGTCAATATCCTGCTTGTTTTTCATTATATCTTCAGCGAAATAAGAAGCTGAATAGCCACCCAGAAGGATATATGAATTCGGATGGACCTTTCTTATGATCGAGGCGATCTGGAAAGCACCATGTGTGTGAGGAAGCCAGTGAAGATCTATTCCAAAAATGTCTGCCTCGATATTTCCCAGGTATTTTTCAACATCAAAATTGCTGTTCATAAGCATCTGAACTGCAACATTGGCGATCCTGCACCTGTATCCATTTTTCACAAGGTGGGAAAGCATACTGATGAACCCCACAGGATACATTTCAAAAACAGGAGTAGAAGGAATAACGTCGCTGATGGGCCCCTCCCTGAGATCTCTCTTCCTGAAGTCGTAGATACTGGGAGGATGCACCAGACAGACATTAACCGAAGGCATAATATCCAATAACAATTCCATAATGCCTCAAAAGGTTTTAGCCTATATCTGAGGCAAAATCATGGTTTTCTTTTCTGTGCGTAAATTTTTCTTCTCATATCCCTTGGATCTGATCTTTCCACTATCCATCCATTTTCCATCAATTCCTTAATGGAATTCTGCACAGTCCTTCTTTCCAGTCCTGTAATTTTCATAATTAGTGTTTGATCTGTAGATATGGAATTTTTAATGACGTGATAGACAAACTTAGTAGCTGGACTTGCAGAAAGATTACCGGTGGAAATTTCAATGCCAAAGGTATCCCCCCTCAGGCCAAGCCTCTGGCTGGCCAATGCAGCAAGGGATGACATGGAAATATTTCCAAGATTTATATCAGGGCCAAGGTGTGTTATTAGCTCCACCTGCTGCCTCTCCTGTGGTGCTTCAAACATGATCATGTCAATGGGATAATTCGATATAATTTCCTGTACCCAGTCCCATTTTATATTTCCCTCCATGTCGTATATCTCAACTCCAACACCAGTCTCCCTGCCCTCAATAATTATTTTAGACGGCCCGTATTCCATTGCCTGGCTAATTTCCTCAAGCGTTTCAGTGAGGCTGAGCTGGCTCCCCTGGTTTTTCCTTCCTACCTCCATCACAAAATTCAACCCTTTTGAATTTGCAAAATCAGTAAAACTCTTCTTGTATTTTCTTGGAAGGTTCGTTATCCCTTCACTGAGTTCAAGCCATGAAAAACCTGCACGGTATAGCCTTTCCAATGCATCATCAAATTTACCCATCAGGTAGCATTTTTCAAGGAAGGTGCCTCCGTTTGAAACTCCCAGCCCTAATCCTTTGTACCTGTTGATCCTGTTTGCCAGGACTTTCTCCTGCAAAAGAAATGAAAGCCCCCACCCCATTTTCACATAAGTGGCATAAACACCAATATCATCCAATAATGAAGGATCATAGGATAATCGATCAATAACCATTGTCACTGCCTTACGCTTTTCCATAGTCTTGGGTATTTGGGCTATATCTTCACAAAAAAGATGGTTTCCATCCATTTATTGGCATATTATTAAAGCATATAAATTATGCGAAATATATGCAAATATTGTGCCTATTACCTCTTTAAATATGTAAATAAATCACATTTAACTTCTGGATATATATGATTGAAGACAGGCTAAGGAATCTGGAAATGGAAGCTTCAACACTGCTTTCTGAACAGTATATTGAGTATGAAACAGGAATGGTTTTTCTCTGCAGTTTTTCCAGGGAAGACATGATTATCCTGAACTTGCTTAAAAAAAATAAAATTGGAATTGATATTTACACTCTTGACACAGGTAGATTGCCGCAGGAAACTTATGATCTTATCCAGTACGTGAAAGAGTCCATGGAAATTCAGATCAGGATGGTTTATCCTGACCAGGAATCACTAAGCAAACTGATTTCAGCCCATGGGCCCAACCTGTTTTATCAAAGTTCTGAAATGAGGCATGCCTGTTGCAATGAGAGGAAAGTGAAGCCTATGAATTTAATTTTAGAAGGGAGAAGTGCATGGGTTACGGGGATCAGATCAGAACAGACCAATCTGAGAGCAAGATCGAAAAAATTGGAAAACACAGGATCTATTGTGAAAATCAACCCCCTGCTTGACTGGACCTATAATGATGTCCAGGAGTTCACAAGAAGCAGGGGGATAGAGGAAAATAAGCTTTATTCGAAAGGGTACAGAAGTATAGGATGTCTTCCCTGCACCAGGCCCGTTCATGTGGGAGAGGGTGAAAGGGATGGCAGGTGGTGGTGGGAGAATGAAAGCAAAGAATGCGGGATTCATCTTAATACAGCGGGGGCCAGAAATAATGGAAACTAAATATCATGGAGGAAAGAGGACTTACATCCAGGGTTCAGAAAGTCTCATAGAGGATACGCCACAAATTAATTTAAAACTGGATGAAAACCAGATGGTCAGGGTTGAAAGTATTGGTAAAGGCCTTTTCAGTCCATTGAAAGGATTTAGTTTGAGTTCAGAAGTTGATTCAATTATCAATAATTCTGCATTGCAGGATGGCACACCATGGTCAATACCTGTCCTTTTTCCATTGTGTGAGGAAGAATACAGAAATATCAGGGAGGGTGATGATGTTTCGCTCAACTTCAACAATTACATTTTGGCTATTATGAATGTTAATGAAAAATATACCCTGGATCTGGAAAAATACTCAAGGAATGTTTTTGGAACAGCCAGCTTAGAGCACCCGGGAGTAAGGAGAACTCTTGAATCAGGAAACCATTTTATTGGAGGTGAACTGAAGGTGGTATCAGGAGCCAATAAATTCCTGAAATACCCCCAGATTGATCCTTCAATGACACGGGATGAATTTCAAAAGCGTGGATTCAAAACCATCACTGGATTCCAGACCAGAAATCCGCCTCACCGCGGACATGAATATCTGCATAAATCGGCATTGAAAATAACAAATGGACTTATCCTGACTCCTGTGGTCGGACAGAAAAAAACAGGGGATTTCAACGATAAACAGATTGTAAATGGTTATGAGGCCTACATATCCAACTATCTTCCTTCTGAGAGAACTGTACTGCATCCTCTTAACTATGTTATGGAATACGCTGGCCCCAGGGAGGCACTGATGCACGCCATAATCAGGAAGAATCTTGGATGCACACACTTCATTATTGGCAGGGATCATGCAGGGGTGGGAAACTTCTATGGGCCCTACGATGCATGGAAATATGTTTCAGGAATAGAAAAACTTGGCATAACCCCCATATACATGAATGAAGCATTCCACTGCAAATCCTGTGCTGAAATAACTGATGAAACCATCTGCCCGCACCCTGAAAAAGACAGGAAAAGATTCAGCGGAACCATGGTGAGATCTATCTTCTCGGAAAAAAGGATCCCTGAACCTGAGATTATGAGAAAAGAGGTATATGACGCAGTAATCCAGTCATCTTGACTTCAAGGAGATAAAGATCAGGATGCAAGGAGTTCCAGCATAAGTTTTGTAAGCTCATCCGGTTTGGAAATCATGGGCCAGTGCCCGGATTCCATAATCCTGTGCTTTCCTCTCAGCGTGTCTATCTCACCCTTTATACTTTTATATATTTCCTCCACGGATTTACCCTTCTCCGGCAGAAGGCAGAAAATATAGGCTTCTTTAACTTTCTTGTAATTTCCTGTAAGTACAACTGGATCAGTTGCAAGTTTCAGTGGCCATTCTGTTCCTTTCCTGAGCATCAATTCCCTGTCTTTCCCCTTGACGTCCCTTCCGATCATCTCTATGATTTTTTCACTGAATTTTATTCCATACAGGCCAAGCTCACTCTTCCCATACTCTTCCACTGGATTAAATATGCCCTGTGGCTTTGTGCTATCATCCGGAATAAATGCATCTATGTATAAGGTGTAACTGATTTTATCAGGTATACGATCAGTGACAGCTGCTGCAACTTTTCCTGCAAAGCTGTGCCCCACCAGTACTATCTGATCCAGGTCCCTGTATTCTATATAATTAATAACATCGTTGATGACAGTTTCCATTCCTATATTTTCAGAAATCAGATGTTTCCTGTCAGCCATGGAAGAAAGTGTCAATGGATGGGGATTGAATCCATTTTTGGAAAGCAGGGGATTTACTTTATCCCATGCCCACGATCCCAACCATGCACCTGGAATCAGAACCATATCCTGATTTTTCATCTTTATCTATTACTTATGGGGATTTTAACACTTTTGTTATTTTTTAAGAATGAATTTATTAATTTAACTGTATAAGAAATAATGGTTAAATTTCTCCAGGTTATTATTAAAATATAAGATAAACTTCAAGCACGCAGGTTGTTTTCCACCTATTGAGAATAGTTATATATTTCACATGCATCTTAATTTTTAATGCTAACAAAAAAGAGTGTTGTCAGTATTGGCGACATTTCAAACGATGATATTTTTAGGGTTTTTGAAAGAGCATCAAGCTTCAAGCAGAAACTTTCAAAGGGGGAAAAAATAAAGACCATGGACGGAAAAATCATGGCAACTTTATTCTTTGAGCCCAGCACCAGGACCAGGCTTTCCTTTGAAAGTGCCATGCACAGGCTGGGAGGCGGCGTCATTTCTGTGTCTGAGCCAAAGAGCAGTTCAGCTTCAAAGGGAGAAACTCTGGCTGATACCATCAGGATGGCTTCCTCATATTCAGATATCATAGCCATGAGGCATCCTATGGAAGGAGCTGCAAGACTTGCCTCAGAATTTTCTTCTGTCCCTGTATTGAATGGAGGCGACGGTTCGGGCCAGCATCCAACACAGACTCTCCTTGATCTTTTTACCATCTGGGAGAAATTCAAGTCCCTGGATGATTTGAACATTTCCATGGTCGGTGACCTGAAGTATGGAAGAACTGTCCATTCACTCCTTAGGGCCCTGAACAGATTCGACACCACCATAACACTTATTTCACCTGAGTCTCTGGAAATGCCTGATCATATTCTTTCCACTCTTGATCATCCGGAAAAGGTCACCAAAGGAACTGATATAAACCCAATTCTTGAAAAAACTGACGTGTTTTATGTTACCAGGATTCAGAAGGAACGTTTTGTGGATCTGAACGATTATGCCAAGGTAATTGGTTCATATTCCTTTGATCCGGAAACGGTTTCGAAGATGAAGAAGAATGCCATTATAATGCACCCTCTTCCCAGGGTTGATGAAATAAGCCCTGATGTTGACAGGGATCCCAGGGCCTTTTATTTTAAGCAGGCTGAAAATGGTGTGTACGTTCGTATGGCTTTGATAGACATGATTCTTGGAGGTGCCTGATTTGACTGAGGAAAAAACCCTAAAAATTTCAAAAATAGAGGATGGGATAGTCATTGATCACATAAAGGCTGGCTCAGCCATGGAAGTGCTTTCAGTGCTCAAGATCACAAGCAGATCCGGATTCACTGTAAGTATGCTCATGAATGTCAGGTCAAGTAACGGTTCCCTGAAAGACATTGTGAAGATTGAAAAGAAAATTCTCAAGAAAAAAGAGCTGGATCTCATCAGCATGGTTTCCCCTGATGCCACCATAAACATTGTGGAAAAGTTCGCAATCACTGAGAAATTCAGGGTATCTCTTCCTGAAAATGTTGAAGACCTGATAAAATGCCAGAACCAGAACTGCATTACCAATGCCAAGGAACCTGTCAAGTCAGTTTTTAAAAGGGAAAAAACAGGAAGCAGAAACAATTACCGTTGCCAGTACTGTGAAAGAACCATGAGCCTTGAAGAAATCAGGAACTCTATAATAAAATAATCAGACCAGGCTAGGAACCTGGTCCATGAAATCCACTACGTTTTTAATAATTTTGACTTCCAGTTCTTCCCTGGCGTTCTCCATAACAGGTATTCTGGTCATGAGGCTCTTCTTTTCGATGACCATGAAATTGTCCATACGCGCCTTGATGCTGTTGATCAGGGTTATGGCCTCTACGTTGGATTTTGAAATGTCCCTGTTCCTTATGACAAAGGATGCAGTAGCCTCTCTTGTCACAGGTATCTTGGTAACCAGCGAAGCGTGAATCTTTCTTGCGAAGTCATCATCAAAGTCACTCACAATGATGGTTGCACATGTTCTGTCCACCAGTCCTGCAACCAGTTCAGCTCCTTTCCTGAAATCTGAATCTGAAACGATGTCCTCCAGGGCCATGATCTTTACATCAGGGTTTTTGATCTCCTCAATTTCTTCATCCATTTCAGTTCCATCTTCGTTAAGAAGCGTGATCATTTCACTCTCCCTGTAAAGATCGTTCTTGGATGTGCTCATATATCCCCTTATGGGGCCCCTGCTGGAGAATGAATTTGTCTGGACATCCCTGACAAAGTAAATTCCAGTCCTGGTATTGAGTTCACCAGATTTTACCTTCTCGGTCAATTTCCTGAAAACGTTCTCCATTTTGTTTCCAAGAACCAGGATGGACATTCCGTTATATATGCTGAATATAGCTGAGGGATCCATCTGATATGGTATGCTCCTGCTACTTTCGCGGACTCTTTCACTAACTTCCAATTTCATAACCTCCCAACTTTCTCTTCCCTGATGCTGAAACCCCTTGAGATGGAGTTCTCTATCTGGTTGAACCTGTTTATTTTGTCCTCAAAAATTGCTTTTATTACGCCTGTATCAAAACAATAATCCACTATGGATCTGACTACGTCATCCATGTTGTAATAGTATCCCATGTCGATCATTTTTTCCATGATCATGTTTTCGCGATCAGTGAATTTTGGGCCTGCCTGGCCATCGCCCTTAAAATTTTTTATCCTTGAAATGGAATCCAGTGCACAATTCCTTAAAAATTCTGATCTGTTACCGTGTTTTGGATTTTCTTCAAGGAAGGAATCGATCTGATCCAAATCCTCCTCTGATATCCTAAGTGTAATTTTAATGTCCTTGGCATCCGGGATCATAGTGTAGTATTATTTTAGCTGTATATAAACATTTGGTTTTTTTACCGGGTGTGTCTGTCTAATGTCTACACTTTGTAAAACCACTATTAATAAACCTTTCAATTTTATTTATATAGAATCGGTTTTAGTTTAAAAAATTCTAAAAATAAGAAATATTGTCTATACACTCGATCAATTCTCTTTAAATATTTTTAAAAAATCAGTACCATTGAACATTGTTAAATGACACATTATTGCCGTTGTAAACAAATTCAATCCATCCTGACGAATTAACAGAGTATATCTCGAGGATGTAACTTTTGCCTTTTACGATTCCCTGGGTGGAATTGTATGATTGAATGTGGAATTTCACGGTGTTACCTGGCATATATTTTAGAGATGTGACATTCCACAGATACCCGTTTGGGAAAAAGAGGGGGCCACCTGTCAGGACACGGAAATTATACGTGCCATTGCTTACAGGGGATTTCATTTGAACTTCCACTGTCATGCTCTGGAGTTCAGTAGTAGTGGTTTTCCCGGAAACAGATATAATTGTAAAAGAAGGGTTGTAGGATTCCATGCTTACCATAGAAGCGGATATGGGAACCAGAACAAGCAGGATAACCAAAGCAGCAGATATTACCGTTTTCCTCCTGTCTGTAAAGATTTTCATTACATTTTTATTTTCCACAGTCCGAGGTTCAGGATTTGCATCATGATCTTCAATAATCTGTGGAATAATCAGTAGGGAAAGGATCGGCCAGAAAAGGACATAATTCTCCAGAAGCCTGTAATTAAACAGGAAAAAGATGAGTGGAAGTGCAGTCATGACATATTTCAACTTCTGGAAATTTATATAATAAAGAAGAATAAGAATTATAAAAACTGCCACTTCTGTATACTGGAAAACTTTTTCACCTACAAATGGAAGATATCCTGCAAATGCCAGTTGGGAAGGCCCAAAGCCAATTCCTAAAAGGGAGGTGCTTTCTGGTGACAGCACTGCAGAGAAATAAGTGGAAGGAGACCATATGATAAATGGCAGATTGAATATAAGAAATGTAACAATGGATGAAAAAACAAACTGTAACATTCTCTTCCACCCGTGTGTTTTAAGCAAATAAACCATAAAGAAGGGCATCAGGAAGACAGGTACCTGTTTATATGCAAGGGAAAGCCCAAAAAACAGACCTCCAGCATATTTTCTATTGATAAAAATAATAGACAACGCCAAAAATTCTGCCCAGACTACGTCATTTATCCCGTTCAGTGAAAAGAATATCACGTTAAGATTCAGGAGTGAAATCGATATAGCCAAAGGAGAAGCATATCTGACACTGCTTTTCATGTACCTCAGACCGATAGTAAAGAGAAGAAGAGATGAGAACAGAACCGTCAACAATACAGGATTCAGATGCAATAACACCATAGGAACAAGCATCAGGAATGACAGGGAGGGGTATCCCAGTGTATTTACGAATCCACCTGCAAGAGTTGGGGTAAGATAAGAAAGCGGTACACCATTCTGATTAAATGTGGAGATTGGAATGCGGAACCCGTATGGGTTAATCATTGCAAGGAAATTTTTTGCAGCTGTCATATCGATGAAAGTTTCATCCGTAACACTATGTTTAACCGCTATTCCATAGAAGAAATACAGGAGAGTCACTGTACCCATGGAGGCCAGCATGATGAATACAAGTCTATTCCCGTTATCCTTTTTTGAATTGGGGGATATGAGTGCATAGAGTATAATCAGGAACCCGACAATATATGCGAAAAGTTCCAGTATTATTGAAGGGAAAGACGTGTAGCCTGTGTCTGAATAGAGCCCATTGGGAAGAATCAGAATCACAGCACCTAGTGCAAGAAACCCAAGCCTTTCCACAACTTCCTTTGACTCATTCCATTTGTGATCCAATTATAATTCCCCCTGTACTAAATTGATTAAGATGGTGGAATGACCTGAGCCCTGTATGGACATCCGTACATTGCTTTCGTAAAAAGCAGTTGTATAAGTAAAAAAGTAAGTTCCATTTAATTGGCCGACTGGATGTAGTGTTGAATTTCCAATGATCAGGCTCAAATTCCCCCCGGTGGAATTGCTTATGGAAACATTATAATTTCCTGGTGCTAAAAACTGAATTTCCACATTTGAATTTGGATTCTGCGTGGAAAAATTGTAATCCAATGGAGTAAAACTGGATGCAGTGCCTGAATAACCCAGCTCATACAGAGATGCGCCCTGATATGAGTCCACTAATCCATAATTGTTTGTATTCAAAAGAATATTTGTCGCCTGGAGGAATGAGATATTTTTGAAACCGGCCACTGGGTATGGAATTATGTTGTAAAACTGGTAATTATAAGGATCATCCACAAAATATTCTGGTGGATGGGAAAGGCTTTGTATTGTAACGCTGGCGTTGTATCCCTGGCAAAGTTCCGGAAGATTTCCCTGGACGAAAACAGAAGAACCTTTTGGTATTTTATCCATCATTTTCATTATGGCTGCATCGTAAGGTTGAGGCGTGATCTTCTGGAAAAATTCATAATACTGTGCAGAGCCTGTCAAAGATGGGTTTACGTACTCCTTTGCAAGATGTCCGTTATAAGATGCACCAATTGGAGTGTATAGGGTGAACATGACCATATTTACCACAATGACTGCACACACTATACCCTTAATTGAAATTTTACTTTTCTTAGCTCCCCACTTCATTTCCAGTTTTCCCATAATTCTTGAAAGTCCGACCAATAAGGAAAACATCACAACCGGGGTGTAAAGAGCACCGTATTGGAAGAACATTAAATTCTGGTATGGCGCATAGTTGTTAAAAATAATAAAAAGACAGTATGGTATCAGCATGCTTAAATACTCAAATGCGACCAGAGGAATGAACAGAACTGGAAGAAGCACACGTAAAATAAAATCGTATTTCAGGGTATCTGTAAGATATAATCCACTAGAATTTTGTACGGACATATAATTTGAGTAGTATGGCCTGCCTCCATAGAGGGTTGGCACCAGGAACAATATAACCATCAGTATATACATGATAATCTCATTGAACAGCCTGGACTTCATCCCTGTTTTCCTGAACGACTTCACCATTTCAATCATCAGGAACCACCCGACAAGCACTGGTGCCATATAATCAGTGATTGACGCTATGAATAACAGTGGAATCCAGTTTCTGTTGCTTCGAAGATACATCAGAATACCGAAAAGGAAAGGTGTGGGGAAAAACGCCATGAAATGGAAATCAAACCAGTATACACCACTTAAAGGATAATAAAGAAAATAAAGTACCTCAAACCCCAGGGACATTCGTTTACCAAAGCCTAATTCCCGACCAATGAAGTAAAGCGCTATGGGTGAAAGTGACAGAAAGAAATCCTGGTAAATCAATAAGGACCATTCGTGCGGATAGAGAGAGTAAATAAAACCCATGGGAATGTAAATTAATTTTGCAGGAACCAGAGGCCTTGGATTAAGTGCAGTGGGAAAGAGGCCCCCGTGAGTGACAGAATACAGAAGATTTGAACTTACCCCTAAATCAAGCACATTCTGAGTGAGGGCCAGATACCTCATAATTGAGATATAACTGTAAATTATGGCAAAAATCATGGCGATAATCAAAGAAATAAGTGTGTATCTGTCATTGAATATTGAAACACATTTTTTAAAAATTTCCTTTCCGTGAATTGCTTTGAAATTCATGCCTCCTATAAACCCCATGAACACATTTAAAAGTACAATATAAAAGTGCCAATTCGGAAGTGCTGATTGTTATCTATATATACAATTCCATATTGTCTTTCCATGGTTCAAACAGCCACCAGGATGGGATTTCATCTAATCACGGATCCTTCCATGGGTGGAGGAGTGGAGAGATGGCTCATTAACACGCTCCATAACGTTCCTGATAATGTTGAAATTTCTATTATCAGCACAAATTTTTCAGATCAGAAGAGACTGGAAAAGGAGGCAGATTACCTTTTAAAATTTCATTCAGTAAAACTTGACCTTATAGAAAATAATCTCAGATTTTTCAGGAAAAGCCGTATTTTATCCTTCATTCTCGATATCATCTTTATTCCATTCCTTGTTTTATTATTTTCACCTTTTTACAAAAAAAAATTGAATAAAGAATCCCTGGACGTAGTTTATCTGACTAAAAATCAATACTGGAGATTATTCAAGGGAGAGAAAATGATTGGCTCTTCACATACTGAATTTCATGATCAGGGATTAGTCAGCATGATGAAAGCAAGGCTCTATGCTGCAGGACTTATTTACAGAGGTATTGGAGCATTTCATGTTTATCCTGGAAGAGATAGCCTTTCAGGCATTCTTGGAAGAAAGGCCACCATCCTTAAGCTCCCCAATGGATCCCCGGAAATTGTATGCAACGCCCCATCCAATCAGGGGAACGTAAAATTCCTTTATGTGGGAAGGCTTGAGACCATAAAGGGAATAGAGGTGCTTATTCAGGGATGGAAGATGTCCGGAATATCGGGGAGTGCATCCCTTAAAATAGTGGGAACAGGATCATACAAACCACTTGACCTTGCCCCCTACGGTATACAGTTCATGGGCAAACTCAGTGACGAGGATTTAAAGCGTGAATACTGTAATGCAGATATTTTCATTTACCCTACACTTTGGGATTCTTTTCCTTATACAGTTCTTGAAGCAATGTCAGCTGGATGCTTTGTCATTTCCGGGCGTGTGATAAGATCTTCATTTATTGATGCTGAAAAAGAAAGAATAATGAAATTCATAAAGAGCACCCCTGAGGAAGTTTCACTATCCCTGAAAACTGCAATGGAGTCCATTGATTCCCTGAGAATTGAAAAATCCAGAAGGATAGAATTCTTCAGGAACAATTACAACTCTGAGAGTGTCAATGAAAAATTTTTTAAATTTGTTGATTCCTTTTACTTAGGTCACGTGGAAAAAAAGTGACATTGAAAATATTTAATTTTGTGTTGCCGATTATGTGGCATGAATATCCTGGTCACAGGCAGCAAAGGATTTATTGGAACGCAACTAATGGAAGATCTGCAAAAAGCAGGATATGCCCCTGTTGGTGTTGATATTGGTGATAAGATACCGGAAATTAAATTTGATGCAATCCTTCATTTCGGTGCAAGAACCCTGATCAGAAATTCCCTGAACCACCCGTATGAATACTTTGAGGATGGACTGGCCCTTACAATGAAATGCCTGGAACTGGCAAGAAAAACAGATGCAATGTTTTTATTCCCGTCGTCCGGATCGACTGCAGAACCCAGCAATGCTTATTCCATGTCAAAAAAACATGGAACTGAATGGATAAATCTTTACAGAAATTTATACGGAACCAGGGCAACCATATTCAGGCTTTTCAACATCTATGGAACCAATGCCAGGAAAGGTGCAGTTTATCTTTTCTCTAAGGCAGCCCTGACTGGTGAAAAGGCAATCAGGTTTGGTGATGGTACACATGTCAGAGATTACCTGAATGTTAGTGACCTGTCTAAAGCTGTAATAAAGGTAGTTAACGGGAAACTCACACCTGGTGATTATGAGCTTGGGACAGGAAAAGGAGTTTCGGTAAATCAACTAATCCAGATGGTGGAGCAAATAAGCGGAAAAAAGATCGAAATTGAAGAAAAGCCCTTTATCCTTGAAGAGGCCGATAAACTTGTGGCTAAAAATTCTCCGGTTGAGAATCCAATCCCATTGGAGGAAGGCATCAGAAATATTCTTAAAAAGCTAGAAAGTGAATTGAAATGAAGATATCGTATACAAGTCATCATTACTATCCGCATACAGGTGGAACAGAGAAAGTGGTGCGATCCTCAGTGGAGAGCGCAGCATCCCTGGGTCATGAAGTGCATGTTTTTTCAGACCATGGAGATCTTTCTTCCCTTAAGGACACTGATCGAATACATTACCATGGCATTTCCTTAAAGAGGGTAGGGAAGTTCAGATTTCCACCATCTTCTTACTGGAAGGATCTATCTTCCACTGATTCTGATATATTTCATATTCATGGTCAAAGAGTTTGGAGCTCTGATTACCTTTACTGGCACCTGAAGGATCTTCATGGAAAGAAAATATTTACAGCACATGGATTCTATCAGATGATTTACGGAGGCATTGCGAATTCACTGTATTATAATCAGTTTATGCCTTCTTTCCTTGACAAGTTTGACAGGATTATCTGCCTTACAGAATATGAAAAAGCCATAACTGAAAAAATTTCTCCTTCATTGTCGAAAAAAATAGATGTAGTGCCTGATCCTGTGGATTTTCACAAAATTGTGATAAATGAAAATCCTGAAGAAACTTTAACAAAATATTCAGTTGCAAAGAACAACTATTTCATTCATTCGGGAGGGCTTCAGAAAAACAAAAATATTGAATTTATCGTCAGGGCCATAAAAGGAACCGGGATGCCACTGTTGCTAACCGGAAATACCCCTGACAAAGGATATGAAAATTCCATAAGGCAAACGGGCCTGGATAATAGCGTTGAGATCAAATTTTTGGGAAATGTACCAGAAAACGATCTGTATACTCTTATGGCAAATTCAAATGCATTCCTCTTTGCATCCAGGTTTGAGTCCTTTGGAGTCGCCATGGTGGAGGCTGCTTATTCAGGGGCCAGAGTAATTTGTACAGACATTGGAATATCGGGAGAATTAGGCAGAGAGGGTATAGTTAAGATAGTGAATTCAGCTGCCACCATGAGAGAAGCAGTGGATAATTATAAGGTAGATTTGGAGCTGAATAAAATCAGGGAGTCTCTTATTAAAAGATTTTCCACTGAAAACGTCATGCGGAGGATAATGGAAGTCTATGAATCCTGAAAATACGGTATCAGTAATTATCACGGCACATGACAGAAAAAAATACCTGAAAGATGCCATAAATTCCATTCTTGGACAATCACTTAAAAATGAATTTCAAGTTGAAATTATTGTTGTAAAAAATTTCCAGGATCCTGATATCGACGCGTTTTTGTCCAGTAATTCAATAAAAACAATGTTCACGGATGAGAAAAGTTTCGGAGTAAAACTTGCCATTGGTATGGAAAACGCCTCTGGTAGCTTCATCTGTTTTATGGATGATGATGACATGTTTCATCCTGAAAAACTCTCAAGAATCTATTCCCTGTTTATGAGTGATCCGGATCTTGCATACATTCACAATGGCATCTATACTATTTCTGAAGATTCTAAATATTCCAGTTTGGATGGAATAGACCTTCATGAAAGTCGAATAACCATTTATGATCTTTCTATAAAATCCGTTATCAGTAAACCTGGAAAAATAACTTCAAGCAGGGCTGACTGGTATGTCTCATGTATTTCAATGCGAAAAGAGGTCGCAGAGAGATACTCACCACAGATAAGAAAAATTGAACGCAGTCTGGATAAGGCGCTTTTCATGGCTTCTGTAGATTATGGAAGGAAGATTGGCGTTCTTGAAATACCCCTCACTTATTATAGAAAACACCAGAGTGTTACAGGAATTGTTGGTTCAGTTGATCAGTTTTTGTCATCCAGGGTGAAATTTACTGACGAATCCATTGAAAATTTGGAAAAACTTTCAACTTTAGTTAAAAGTGCGAATCCGAATTATGCGATATTTCATCAGATTTTAATAGGAAAAATGCTAGCCAACAACATTATCTACAGCAGGGGAAGAAAGGGATCTATTGGATTTTCCTTGAAAATGTTATATCTATTTTTCAGTAAGGGGTGTAAAGAATGTTTTTACATCAGTGTTATACTTTTAATCCATTTTCTGTCCCCTAATAGTTCTATCAGTATGTATATGAAAATCCAGAATCGGGGAATGAATTGAATCTATTTTACCAAATTTTTCATATTAAAGATTAATAGGTTAAGTCTAATTCATGTTTTGTAGAGGTATCAAGATGTCCATAGAAGAAGATATTGTAATGTTTAAGGAAGGAAAAGTAGAGCTTGTGGACACTCGCTCCTTTGAGGAGTACATGGAATCTCATATTCCTGAATCAGCTCTTGCGACTTTTTATGAAAGAAGATGGCCTGATGACATAGCTTCCTATGCAAAAAATGCAGGCAGAAAATTGGTTTTTCTTGCACTAAATCCTGAAATATCGGAAAAAATCAGCAGCAGCCTGAAGTCCAGGGGAGTAGAGCCTCAGATTTATATTTACAAAGATTTTCTGGAAAAGGGTAAATTCAAGGTAGCACATGCAACCAATCTGACTCCTGATCAGTACCTTGAACAGCGGGACCAGTGGAACGTCATAGATGTCAGAGATCCATATGAATGGGCAACAGGCCATATAGAAGAGGCAATTTTGATGCCCATGAATGATATTATCGCAAAATACGAAACACTGGATAAGAGCAAGAGATACGCCATAGTTTGTGAACATGGTAACAGGAGCATGTACATCACGATGTTTCTTTCAGATCGCGGTTTTAATGTGGCTAACATTGATGGTGGAATGAGTGAACTAAGGCCCAGAGGAATATTCTAAAACATTAAATAATGGATTTACAGTAAGTTTATTCCCAATCTTATAAGAAAATAGGATTATGGGAAAAATTATTTTAGAAAAGTAGATAGAACCATTGTTTCAAAGAGGAGGTTCAAGGTACTCCAGTTCCATCAATACCTCTTTTATTTCATCATGGTATTGTGGTGTCTTCCCCTTTTTGATTCTTATGGCATACCTGAATTCCAGCATAATCCAGAGCGATACAATGTCTGCAACGAGTAATATAAGAGATAGCATAGTTTCTGAAAAACTCAACGAAGACGGAGTTGCATTGTTGAACCCAATAATCAGCTCAAATAAGATAAATGGTGCAAAAACCAGTGAGAATAAGGAATTTCTGCCAGACCAGAAGGAGAAGGACAACCAAAGGGCATACATGAATGATGTGATTATTATGAAATCCAAACCTACTAACGATAATTCAAAAAAGAGTTTAAATAATTCCAGGAACAGAAGGAACAGCACTGTGAATAAAATAATCCAAAATCCTGCCTTTCTTCTTATTCTCCCGGGATTGCCTGCCACAAGTCATATATCTGAAGATAATATTAAAGATTAATCAGTTTTTGCGATATCTTTTCTGCTTCTATCTATAATAATGTTAATAAAAGAGTTGCCCAAGGAACGAATTCTCCTGTCGTATAGTCCAATTTTTCTTCCATCCTGCATTGATATGACAAAAAGCTTCTTTCCAATTTCCGGTTTTTTCTCTATTCCTGTAATCTCTGAAAATCGAAAACTATTCTTCTCAGTTTTCTTTATGATATGAATTCTGTCGCTAAATATCTGAATTGTTGCCAACCGTAAATAGCGCTCCCTGTCATAGTAAAATATGAATATGAGTAGAATGACATACGGGAAAAGGCCAAGAAAATTATTGATAAAAAAAGCAGGATAAAGATAAATTGGAATTATAATTGCTATGAATGCCAAAATAATGGAAACAGGTAAAAAAGTTAATTTACCAGCTTTAAAGGATGCCTGGCAATCTGATGAACTCATCGTTCTTGTATTGTGACCTGGCATAAATTCTTTAGACGAAATATGCAAATTAATACGCTTTTATTTCTACCAAGAAGGCAAAAATAATTATTCATTAAATAATACCCATTTCGCGGATAGGTGGCAGAGACGTTATGCGTGGGACTGCAGATCCCATTTACTAGGGTTCAAATCCCTACCTATCCTTGACCAATTGCGATGCAAATTATTCTATATCCCAAGTTCCTGTATCATTTCTTGAATCCTAAGACCAGACACAAGAAATTGTAAGAAAACGATAGATCAGGGTCTGGTTGCGTGAACGATCTTGCATTTGATGACATGCTAACTTGAATAGTGGGAATGGTTCAAGTATCTCGATTTCGGGTATTTACATAACGTCCAGGCAGAACGGACAGAGTCTGTGGATGACTCTTTGCGAAGTTGGCATCTGGGGATTGCTGCCATGTTCGTAATGGTTAAAATGGGCTATGCAATAGAGTTCAACAAAGCATTCTATTCGGACTCAGGTGCATCCCTATGACAACACTTTCCCTGACAGTCACATGCTCTTCATATTCTACCTTGTGACGGATATTGCGGGTTTTATCTTGGCAATGATATATTATTGTTTATACTCTGGAATGGGTGATATATCTCCGCTCCAGTGATAGAGGGAATAGTAATAGGTACCGAGGGGGTTCTGATTTATACTATGACTCTTTCATGGACTGTTGGGGCCACAGAGTTGATTCTCATTGATACAGCCATTGTGCTCACACCATTTACGATGTACGGATACAGGCCCTGTATTTCCAGAAAAAGTCCTGTGAAAGGATATACAAATTCTATCTACTGGAGCAGCACTTTCCAGCTGTTCCTATTCTTTTCATTCAGGCGTTCAGGTATCTCTCCCGGATTACAGGAACTCCTGTCACAAACCCATTATCCATGAAATTCAACTTTGCTTTGGGGATAGAGTGTTGAGAAATCGGTGCATCAGATTTTTATACCACACATGAATAATTGTACAGTTCCGGGCAGGTCCTTCGGTAGTCGGGAACGAGATGAGGATATATGGTTCCCAGTGGTACACGGAAGAAGATGATGCTGCTTCTCATGATCATGACGCCGGGGATACCAGAATACCTTACAGGATCCACTCCAATCACGAATCTTATTGCCAGTCCCTTCGCATTCTTATTCGAACTTCTTGCAAACCTTGGGTTGTATTCAACAGGAGCCCTGCTGATCAGGGAGTTTGTCATAAGGTACAGGAAGGGCTGGGTTTCCGTGTTCATTCTCGGTTGCGCTTACGGGATAATGGAGGAGGGAATCTCTGTTCACACGTTTTTCGAGGTCTCCGGAAGTCCAGTGGGCCTTCTCGAAATATATGGAAGGTACGCAGGAGTAGACTGGGTTTGGGCAGTGGGCCTGACTTATTTTCATGCGATTTTCAGCATAGGACTGCCGCTTCTCCTACTCACTATCGCTTTCCCCAAGTACTCAAAAGAACCACTGCTTGGAAGGAAGGGTTCCATTGCAGTTGGAGCATTTTATGTGCTGACAGTGCTGTTCCTCAATATTTGGCTTTACGTCATCTCCAGTACCATTCCAGGAAGGCCCATGCCAACAGAACTGGATTACCTGTTCTTTGGGCTGCTCTCACTGTTCCTTGTATTGGTTGCCGTAAAAGTTCCTTCCAACCTGTTCTTCCCTCGAGGAACAGCGTCTCCCGGCAGGAAGAAATTCTTCATTGCCGGTTTCCTTGTTTTCCCATTTTACTTAGCTTATATTGCTTTTCCTTTTGGGCAAAATGGTGTCGGGAGGATTCCACCTTTGTTGGATATGTTTCTGTTGACGGCAGCATTCTCCGCACTGCTTTTTTCGGTCATGAAACATCTCCCTGCTCAGGATAACCAAAAGGAGTTGTTTTCTCTTGCATTTGGTCTCCTCACCCCTCTTCTGATATGGGCAGAGTTTGTAGAGTTGACCGGGATAGTCCCGCTGATAACAACCATCACCCTGATCGCATTAGTATTCATCTTCAGACTGCGAAAGGCGGTGATGAACAGTTTAAGTGCTCCTGGCTTTGATTAGACGGGCACAGTACGCTTATTCATTACGAATCCTGCAGCGGCGGTGACAACAACAATTGTAAACCAGGTAATTTCTGAAATATGGCCTGTCCAGAACAAGAAGAGAAGATTTTCAGGTGAAAAGTCAAACATCCATCCGAATTGGGTAATGAGAGCATATGAGGCAATGAGTCATAATTTTCCTGCACGGCTCTTTCATTGAAATCATATTTAAGCCTTAACTCCGTTATTTATGCATAACGATTGAAATCCCTTTCTTAAAAGGTCTATCAAGTCTTGGTTATTTTAGCTGTTTAAAATAGTGAGGGTGATCGTCTGTATATTTATATGCATGGTATATATACGCTATGTGAATAATATTCCCGACTGGGCAAGGAAATACAAGAACAGGGGACTATACATCGGGAACAACTATTATGCCTACAGTACCAGAGCAAAGTGGGTCAAAAAAGAGAATAGGATAAAGACTCTCCCTCCCGAATATCTGGGTGTGGTGACATTGAACGGAATCGTGAATAAGGCTGAGATGACAGGGATAAGTGGTGATTATGAATATGGGAATGTCTCTCTTCTCTACAGCCTGACTTCCCCAATTGAATGTGCCATACAGGGATTTGCCAATTGAATTTTTTAAACATTCACCACCTCTAATTCAGTGTTTTATCCCTATTTTTCTTAATGAAATCACCAAATAGATCCATTATCTGTGGAGTAATGTTGCTTATTATATGAAATCTGAAGTTAGATCTTGGATAATGAGCTTTATGGTCTTGTGGGGCCATTGATAGCTGGTTCGCTAATCAGAAGCTTTTTCTTCAAAAAATCTCGTATAGAAACATTTGCCCCTTAGGTACTGCATTCATGACCGGAAGACTGCCGATTTCTTTAAAGAAGTAGATTGTTGCGTGAGGTCTCTCATGTATAAGTTTATATATTATATATAAATATACAACATAATGGAGAACAAGCCGGTAATACACTATCCAAGGTTAGA
>JAKAWY010000052.1 GCA_021816745.1 Thermoplasmata archaeon | reverse complement strand
TTAAAGGGAAATATTACCATAATACTGGACAAACAAATACCCTCAGGCTTTGGACTTGGTAGCAGCGGGGCCTCTTCGGTGGGAGCAGTGAAGGCTATTGACTCCCTGTATGGCCTGTCTCTTTCCAGTGATGAACTAGTTTATTATTCAGGCATTGGAGAAAGTGCTGTTTCAGGTTCACCCCACTGGGATAATGTTTCTGCAAGTTTAATGGGTGGAGTTACCATGGTATCATCTTTTAATCCATTTCATGTGGATCAGTTATCCAAGAATTCATCACTATCCTTTACAGTTATAATTCCAGATATCAAGATTGAAAATAAAACAAAGGAGTCAAGACAGTTAGTGCCTTCAAGCATTTCGATGAAAGATCATATTCATGGCAATTCTAAACTGGCTACCCTAATTTCAGGGTTGTTGAAAGATGATCTTGAACAGATAAGCAGGGGAATGCATGACGATATAGTGGAAAAATCCAGAGCCTTATTGTACCCATATTACAGTACATTTAAAGAAAATATTCTTGACAGAATGACTGCTGGAGTTTGTCTAAGTGGAGCTGGCCCCTCAATACTTGTAGTTTCTGATAAACCATCGATCAAAAGAATTCGTGATGTGAGTGAACAGGCATTTAAAGAATTTGGAATAACATATTCCATATATAGTGGAGGAATTGCTAATGGTGCATACGTCGAGGAAAAAATTCTTTCATGAAACAATTGAGAATCATGCCCATAGCATGACTTTTCCAATATACCAGACAGGCTCATTCCAGATGCCTGAAGGAGAACATTACAGGTATTCCAGGGAGCTTAATCCCACAGTGGAGGAATTGTCAAGGATTATTTCTATTTTCGAATCATCTGAGGCAACTACATGCACCTCATCAGGAATGGGTGCCATATCCACTACACTTCTTTCATTGCTAAGGCCCGAAAAGAAACTGATTATTCCGTATGACCTGTTTGGCAGGACATATAACTTTGCAAAAGATTTTCTCAGGGAATGGAAAGTTAATACCATTATTTCCGACATAGGTACAGATCAAGTAATTTCACATATTGAAGAAGGGGCAATTGTTTTTCTTGAAACAGTCTCGAATCCCATGCTTACCGTATATGACATTGAAAAAATATCAAAAACAGTGCACGAACATAATGGAATACTGGTAGTTGATTCCACTCTTCCAACACCATTCAATATCAATCCGCTTCAATTAGGCGCAGATGTTGTTATCCATTCACTCTCAAAATTTATGTCCGGGCATAACGATCTAATTGGCGGATCAATCTCTGGATCAAAAGTATTGATTGAAAAAATAGATTCATTCAGAAGAACCCTGGGTACATCCATGGATCCTAATACTGCGTTTCTTGCCATAAGGGGCCTCAAAACTCTGGGAATCAGGATGGAAAACATAAACTCACACGCCCTCTCGGTTTCAATGATGCTGTCTAATTCAGGCAATTTTAAAAATATTCGATATCCGTTAAACCCTTCTCATCCGGATTACAGATTATCCACAAGAATACTTTATGGAGGATCAGGGATTGTGACCTTTGATCTTTCAAATGAATCTTGTTCTCCGGAAAAATTCATGCGAAGATTAAACCTGGCGAAACCTGCAAATACCTTTGGTGGTGTTAACTCCACTGTTTCTCACCCATGGACTATGTCTCACAGATCTATTTCCACTGAAGATAGGAAGAGACTTGGTATCACGGAAAGAACAATCAGGCTCTCGGTAGGGACAGAAGAACCGGAAGATATAGTCAAAGATATCATTCTGGCATCAACTGAAGAAAATTAATTCATTTGAAAATGTACTATAAATAACCATTATATAAGGAAAAAACATATTACAGAATGAACCGAATAAAGGATGTAGTGGAGAAGATCATTGAGAACAATCCCCTATACTCCCTGGCCATGAGAAGTGGTTTCGTAAATTTTACCAGTTTATCCAAGTCAATCAAACCTACCGTAGACAGCATGCTTGAAAAGGATGTCAAGCTTAACACTCTTGTTAAGATTCTTTCCAGTCTGGACGTATATGCAGGTTCCTGGGACAGGCAATCGAAGATTCTTAAAGAATCTAATATATCAATGGAATACAGGTATACAGAGATAGAACTTGATAAATTCCCTGATGAACCCATCAACTTCCTTTTTGCATACCAGTACAGGAATAAGTATAGATTCATAGTGCAGGATCAAAACAGGGGAAACATGGCATGCATCAGGATACTGCTTCCTGACCATGGTTCTGATGTTCCAGGAATCACATTCACTGTGGCTGAATATCTTTCTGTGCAGAACATTAAAATTGAAAAAATTTACCGACTTGACAGAGAAATACTTCTAATTTGCAACCACAATATTGCTGATACTGTGCTTAAAAACCTTACAGATCTTATTATTAAACAATAGTCTCATTTTTTTTATTTCAATATTAATATTAATGTGTTGTGTGTTTTTCCTTTTTACAAATTTATAAATCTGTAATTACCATTCAGCACCAATGCCTACCGAAAGTGATTCATTGGATTTTTCGTTTAGAATAATTCAAAAAAATCCATTGATTATCCTTCCATTCATATTTTGCATTATTATCGGATACATTCTTTCTATCACGATTGACGTAATTTTTGCATTGATTAATTCCTTTATTTTACCCTATTTGGCAAATCTAATCCTGTTACAGGTAGATTATTTTGTTTTCCTCTTTATCACTCATGCCATATGGTTCTTCTTTGTAGTTTTTGCTTTCTACTGGCAATCTTATGCATCATCTGACCAGATTGAAAATGGAAATTTTTCATTTTCCGCCACCCTTTCAGATACCGTTACATCATGGTTTACAATTATAGCCATCGCCCTCTTTGTAAGTTTCGTATACACTTTATTTTACATGATTCCGTATATTGGCCCTGAAATTATTTCCAACCTGTTTTTGGCTGGAGCATTAATCTCTGTTATAATGACCATATACAACAGAAAAGGATACCTGGTAAACATTGTTGAGATGCCTGACAGACTCTATAATTATTACAAGCATGAGCCCATCACCGGATTCATCCTGCTGATCATAATATTGCTTTTCATTGTTCCAAATGAATTGCTCATGGGACTTGGATTCTTCCTCCTTGCAATTCTTGGTTCGCTAATACTAAAATTTATGACCGACAAGAATTATGAAAGTTCATAACCACATTGCGGGCAGAATTTACTTCCGGACGGGATGCTGGAGTTGCATTCCGGACAGGTGTCAATAAGTTCTGTAGGCTTTGGAAGGGTGCCCTCACTACCTGTATTGGCATTCCTGATTTCCTGAGCACCTTTTCCTGTTCCCAGATTTATCATGTTGATGTTGCTCCTGTTGGATTTTGCCTTGGCCATTTCAAGCTCTCTTCTGAATTTTTCCTGATCTTCATCCTTCAGCATGGATTCATGCTGCCTTTTGGAAGTAGTGGCCCAGTTCTTGATTGTCTCGACCATGCTATCAGGCCTTCTGATCTCAAATTCCACAGTTTTAACATCTCCCATGGATCGGTATTCCAGGCTAAGCTTTTTCTTGGTGAGAAGGCTCATTTTAGGAACTGCAGAAGAAACATTCAAAATTTCATACATGGGTATTTCCAGATATATCCTGGCGGGCTCTGCCCTTCGGAGCTTCTTTACAGCCTTTTTCTCATAAATTATTCTCCGGTTGGTAATGTGAAGGATACCATCATCAATCCTTGCATCATTCTGTATCATGACTGAATCTTCCTGGAGAAGTTCATTCTCATCGGGCTCTAGAACCAACATATGGGTAGTAATGCAAGCATCCTTATATATTTGTCATTGATTCTATTATTATAAAGAGCAGGTTACGAAAATTAGAACTATTCTTAACATTAATATATCCTTATTCATTCAATTATTATGGAAAGAAGGCAGGCTCTTCTGTCATTAATAGCATTGATCCTGGTGACATGGCTACTAGTTTCATCTCTTTCCGAAATTGCTAATTACAACGTATCAGGAGGTTCCAGTTCAGGGCCGGGTACTCCTGGACCCGGAGGTAGCCTCGGTGGTACCGGTCAAGGGAGCAGTGGTTTGGGAGGAGGTTTAGGATTAAAATTTCCTTCTTCCAGTTTTAACTTTATTTTTCCCAACATCAACCTTGATTTTCTCACACCTATTTTTAATGCCATTGCATGGTTTTTTTCTTTGTTTCCTCTTCCCAATATTCGATTCCCAACACTGAAACTCCCATCCACCCATTTCCCGGGAAATTCTGCCACGGGAAGTTCTGGTGGTGGCTCTGGATCCTCAAGCCAAAATCAGAATCCAAACGTCATTCCTTTACTAACAAATGAATACATATTAATTTTCATTGCAATAATTACTATAATCTTTATCATTTTTATGCTTATGAGAAATGCAAATATCGGTAAAACTGCTAAAAAGGGGGGTAAAACTTCTACCAATGAAGTTAATTTAGAAATTCCAGATCAATCAACTCTTTTTGATAATTCACCTATGGAAATTGACCATACACACGGCAGAAAATTCCTTTTTTCCAAAATCAGTACTCCATTGAAGGGATGGGGAGGAAATGATTTATTGACAATTCCTATTTCCAATGATTTGCCTCTTGTCTGGAGCGATTCTACTCCCTTGAAAATTAATTCTTCAGGTAGTTCAGATTTAAAATTTAACGATGCCACACTGAATGAAGAACAGATTGTATTGCCCTATGGCCTGAATACTCTGACCATAAACTCCGGAAATGAAATGACAGTTCTTGAATTGCTTGGAATCCCATATGAAGAACATGTAAGAGATTCTACAATTGTGAATATACCTGAAAATATCAGAACTGAGATTTTGTCTAAAACCCTTCTAGAAGTGTATTCCATGAATGAAATGAAGAATGAATTCATGAACCATGAAAGCATCCGTGATGCAATTACAATTTGCGAAAGAGTAATTTATGGTAAGAAAATATTGAAAAGGGAAGAATATGAGAAGTTTCTGAGATCGTTAGGAAACGGTTTTATAAATCCCCATATAACATGGATGGTTAGAAAGAATGGAAATTAACCAAACTTTGGCGAATAAAGACCCAAGATATATGGTCTTGGCATCCATGATATCAGTTTTGATTGCTTTTATTATTATTGTATCAGGTATATTTCCATATTATGATCTTATCATCCTACTTTTAACAGGATGTTTGTTTTTCTGGTATCTCTCCCTATGGTTTATTTTCAGAAAATATGAAATAATGGGTGCGTTTATTAAAAATGGAATATTGATTGCTTTCTTTATATTCATTTTTCTTTATTTCATATTCTCAATATTGAATGATCTAAATTCACTTCCAGCCATTTTTTTAATGTATTTTCTCCCGTTAGCCATCATCATATTAAGAGTTAGGAGTTACGAATCTTTCTATGATATGCTGGATTACAGGACAATTTACTTCCGTACTGTTTCCAACGTATTCATTGGGATTCTGTTTATAGTGATCTATTTAATTATACAAAATTTCTTTTCTTCCATTTACCCTTTATTTATTTTATCATACGCATTTCTATACTCATCATTCGTGTTGATGTTAATAGGTGTTTTACACTCATTTGTCAATAACAGGAAAAGAATAATATCCATGCCCTCCAGTTTTATCACCATCAGGCGTTCCAAATATATTCTCATATCCTTGTTTGACGGTATATTGCTGGGCATTTACCAGAATTCCAATGGAGTTTATCCGGTATTGATGATACTTTTGATCGTCATCACATTGTTATATGTAATCAGTGATTTTCTTTTGGCCGTTTACCATTCTTTAGTACCTGTTAATGAAAAATACGTTGTATCCAGTTTTAAAAAATTCGACAGGAAGGAGCAAATATCATTAATAATGAATGTGAACAGCATTTCAAAGAGCATTGAAGAATTCGAAAAATATGGAAAGAAGGACAAGCTAATCATGAACCTTACCGCTTATCTTTCAGAAAAGGGGAGAACAGTCCAGGAAGTGGAAACCGCGATTAAACCATTGATTTCATATACTCCGCCAAATTCATTACTTTTAGGGCTTCATGGCAACAGGAAAAACGTGGAATGGGAACTTAGGAAAAGAGTAGACTTAGTGAGCAGGATATTGAGTGAACTTAAACAGGTGTAAAAAATGGTAAATGAAGAGCTCGAAAACAGATTCAAAGACAGCGTAAAACTTACTGGAGAAATAATGGATGAGGTTTCAAAGTACTTCGTGGGAGACCGTGAGATTATTAAAAAAATTCTTGCCTCAATCTATGCGTCCGGACATATACTTCTGGAAGATAACCCCGGAATTGGAAAAACATTTGTAGCAAAACTATTTTCATCCGTTCTTGGCATTTCCTTCAGGAGAGTTCAATTTACGCCTGATCTACTTCCCAGCGATATATCAGGTACTAAGATCTGGAAAGCTTCAACAGGTCAGTTTGAATTAATGAAAGGCCCAATATTCACCAATTTGCTTCTTGCTGATGAAATAAACAGGGCCCCTCCAAAAACCCAGGCAGCACTCCTGGAATCCATGGAAGAATCACAGGCAACCATAGAGGGTGACACAATGATCCTTCCGCAGCCTTTCATTGTCATAGCCACACAGAATCCCATAGAATTTGAAGGAACTTATCCATTGCCGGAGGCCCAGATGGACAGATTCATGCTCAGGGTTTCATTTGGATATCCTGAGGATGACCTGGAAATTCTTAAAAGAAGAACGGAATGGAAAATGAATGATCCTTCCGGTTCTGCAAAGATGATCTGTGATTCTAAATCCCTGAGCTCCCTCAGGGAACTTGCTGAACTGGTTTATGTGGATGAAAAGGTAATGAAATACATATCATCCTTTGGTAAAATAAGGAAAGACAAAAGAGTAATGGCGGGCCCCAGCCCCAGGGGGATTATTTCCCTGATGAGAATTTCAAAGGCATATGCCATGGTCAACGGGAGAGATTACGTCCTCCCTGACGATGTGAAGGCTATGGCCGCTTCCTGCCTGGAACACAGGATCGTGTTGAATCCGGAAGATCTTATGGACGGGATTAAAGCTGAGAACGTTGTTTCTTCCTTCCTGCAACAGCAGGAAGTCCCAAAGTGATATTCCTTGATAGTCTCCTGGTATAGGCAGATTTTCATATTCATCTTCATCTCAGGAGTAATTGTAGTTGTAGGAATAGATACTGAAATAAAGACACTGTTTGCATCACTGTTCTTTCCAATTTTTCTTTTTGCGATTCTGGCTTTGAGGGAAATGAGGTTTGACATGGAAATTACCCATAATCTTCCTACCAGGGCCGCTGTGGGTGATGAACTTGAACTCAAAATTCATGTTAAAATCACCAGGGGAATGGGTATGATAAATCTTGACCTGCCTACGTTCAGGGAAATGGAACTTCTGGAAGGCAGCAATGTCCATATAATTTACAAAGGAAAGAAAATTGAAGAAAGAGAATACACCTATAAGGTAAGAACCACAAGAAGAGGCATTTTCCCTTATTCTGATATTGAGATTGAATATTCTCCCATCCTGGGCAGGAATAATTACAAGAGATTAACCCAGAAAGTCGAATCAAGCATCATAGTGGTTCCCCCGGTAAAGATCCTTAAAAAGAGCCAGTTCCAGATCAGGAGCAGGCTTGTCAAGCCAAGATATGCAGTCACAAGGCTTGGACCACCTACAAATGAATTTGAAAGGATAAGGGAATTTGTTTCTGGTGATTCCTTTAAAAGCATAAACTGGAAAAGTACTGCCCGTGTGTCGTATAATAATAAAATAATGGTGAACCAGTACGAAAGGGAAGGTCTTAAAAACTTCATATTTCTGCTGGATACCTCAAATCCCATGAGCAGGGGTGTATCATATGAAAACCCATTTGAGTATTCAATATCACTAATTCTTTCCGGGGCAAATTATCTAGCATCGAAGAATTACAACGTGGGCTACTGGCCCCTCAGTGAAACAGTGTTAAAACCACTGGAATATGTTATGCCATCCTCAGGAGGGGACGTAGTAAACAGGATCAGGGATAAACTTCTACGTGTAGAATACCGCAGGACTCTTCAGAAGGGATACCTTCTTGATCCTGTTCTGACAAGAATTATTATGGAGACTCAACCGCAAATTACCTTGATTACGTCTCTCAATGCAAGGAACAGGGAACAAATAATGAATACATATTCAAGACTGTTGAAACTTGGTGCCGGGGTCGTACTGGTGAACATTCTGGCCGAATCCATTGTTGCTAAAAGAATTGAACCAAGAATTATTGGAATATTTACAGGCAAAGGCAAAGATATAACAAATACTCCCAAGAGCACAGTCACATGGGATCCGGTGACCCAGAATCTTGGAAAGGCTGCTTATGAAATCGCCATAAGGGGTGGATGGTAATGGCAAACAAACTTGAACTGGCTGGAAGCGTTTTATCAATGCTTATCTTTACCACAATTTTCTTTGTTGATTTCATATCCGAATTCGCAAGGGTTTTAGCTGCCATGACTGCAGTTTTTATGCTGGTTGCAATTTTTAGCGCTGATTCTAAGCAGAGTGCAAAACTTCCAGCTGCATTTTCATTTGCAAAATTCGTTGTGATTATATTTCCCCTGACAGCACTGATGCTGTCAAGTGGATTCCTTTATGCGATAATTCCAATATTCAATTCTTCCACCACATTTCAGATCCAGTTGCTTGCATTCTCCCTGGTATTTGTGGAATCTTTCATAGTTTTTTCCATGATTCATGAGACATCTAAAAAAATTGTAGTTCCACTAAATGAAGCTGGTTATGACCTGGAGGAACTTAACAGGGAAATGGGAAATTTTTCCAAAAGTATTTCTTCCATAGTTTTAGTCTCACTTTTTTCTTCAATGATAATTACATTATTCCTTGCTTTTGGTCCACAGTTGTCCTTAGGCATCATTCCTTCCTTATTCCTCTTCGTAATTGTTTATGTCTACGTAATCTATAATTACATGAATAAAACGTCCAGCAAGGATGAAACTGAGTGAAACAATAATTTGGATCACATCAGAATCTTACGGCCAGTTATGTGAAATTGATAACACTGGAAATGAAAGAAAATATATTCTGGAGCACATGCTACGCCCCGGCCGGGATTTGAACCCGAGTCACAGGCTCGACAGGCCTGTATGATAGGCCACTACACTACCGGGGCATTCTGGTCAGGGGTAATTACGAATATGTTATAAAATTTATTGAAAATGCAA
>JAKAWY010000051.1 GCA_021816745.1 Thermoplasmata archaeon | reverse complement strand
GAGTTCAAATTCTTTTGGTGGTTTATTTCGGAATATGAGCATTCTCTATTTTAGGCAATATATTTATAAAATTAGGTTCGACCATTTGAATTTCTCAACAAGGATATTTATATGTCTATAACATATTATAATATGATATGCCCAAAATGCCATACTAATGTTGTGGATACTGCAAAGCACTGTCCCATCTGTTCCTATGATTTCTATCCTGTTGAATCCGATTTAACTCCCATGGTGAATTTTTCCACATTTGCACTAATTTCCACAGTTCTGGCAGCAGCATTATCCTATTTTGCCCCAGTTTTCGGATTGCCCTCAAACTGGTTCCTTTTACTCCTGTTGTTTCCCGTTGTAATTTACTCATACTCCCTGATATTCCTCAGATCTGCGTTTTTCAAGATTTCAGGTGGCCGCTATACCATGTCTTCCGAGCAGAGTGCTTCACTTATAGGTACCGTTGCTATAATTGCCTGGTACGTGTCATATATTCCAGAGTTACTGGTTAAGAATGATTTGTTACGTGTAAGTTTTTCACAATTAAACGGGTTCTTTTTTGAAATTTTTTGCGTTGCATCGCTGATTTATGCATATGGATTTTACAAGATCGGGACTGAACAAAAAATCAACAGTTACCGAAATGCATCAATAATCTATCTGGCCGGTGGTTTGATCTCTGGAATAGTGCCAATTCTAAACGTATTACCTCAGGAATTGAACGGAACTGGTTTTTCATTTCAAGGTTTTGGTTATTTGTTTCCTCTTGGAATGGTGATAATATCTTTCTCATTTCTGATAATCAGAATGAATTCAGGTAAAATTAATTAGTAAAAAAATAGGGATTAAAAAGGGGATTACTCGTCCCCTGCGCCTGCACCTGGTGGTGGCGATCCGCCTTTGGATCCCCTGGTGGCTATTACGTCATCGATCCTCAGGATCATGACAGCTGCCTCAGTTGCTGCGTCAATGGCCTGCTTTCCAACCCTGATGGGTTCAATTACTCCAGCCTTCTCCATATCCTCGATATTTCCAGAATACAGGTTAAGCCCGGCCTTCTTGTTTCCCTTTGCATGCTCATTCCTGAGGTTTATGAGGATATCTATGGCGTTGATTCCTGCATTTTCTGCCAGTGCTCTGGGTATCTCCTCAAGGGCGTTTGCGAACTTTTCAATGGCAAGCTGCTGCCTTCCACCGACTTTCACTGCATATTCTCTGGTTCTGACTGCAATTTCCACTGCAGCAGATCCTCCGCCTGTAACATATTTTCCATCTTCAATGGCAGCAGCAACCACATGGATTGAGTCTACTATGGATCTTTCAATCTCATCAACCACGTGCTCAGTTCCGCCTCTGACAAGCAATGAAACTGCCTTTGGATTCTTGCATCCTGTTACAAAGGTAAGATAATCGTCCCCGATCTTGATCTGCTCGACTTTCTCGGCTTTTCCAAGATCAGATGCTGAGAGTTCATCTATGGATGAAGCTATGGTGGCCCCGGTTGCCTTTGAGAGTTTCTCTATATCGCTCTTCTTTACTCTTCTTACTGCATAAATACCCTCTTTTGCCAGGTAATGCTGGGCCAGGTCATCTATGCCTTTCTGTGTAATAAGAACGTTTGCTCCGGTTTCCTTGACCTTCTTTACCATTTCCTTCAGGATGGTCTCCTCCTGTGCAAGGAATTTCTGTATCATGGATGGGTCATCGATCCTGATGTTTGTGTCAAATTCAGGTTTCTTAATTTCCAGTGCAGCATTCAGAACTGCAATCTTTGTGTTGCTGACAGAATCAGGCATACCTGGGTGGACTTTTTCCTTGTCTACAATGATTCCATAGATAAGTGTTGAATCATCTATTTCTCCGCCCTGCTTCTTCACGATCTGCACATTGTCCATATCAACCTTGTATCCTTTGCTGGTTTTCTCTGCTATGGCTTTTATTGTTTCATATGAAACCTCTCCAAGCTTTTCCTTGCTTCCTGATGCAGCTTTGCTGCTCAGTGAGGTGGAGGCCATCTTAACGATCTTTTCCTTGTCTGCAATATCAACCTTTGAAGCAATCTCTTCCAGTATTTCCTTTGCTTTCTCAGCAGCCATTCTGTAACCATCTGCAATTACAGTGGGATGAACATTCTGGTTGATCAGTGATTCAGCTTCCTGTAGAAGTGCTCCAGCAACAACTACGGCGGTGGTGGTTCCATCTCCAACCATGGTGTCCTGTGTTTTTGATACTTCAACCATCATCTTGGCAGCAGGGTGCTCTACATCCATCTCTTTCAGGATTGTTACACCATCGTTGGTTATGACTATGTCACCAAGCGAATCCACCAGCATTTTGTCCATTCCTCTTGGTCCAAGGCTTGTTCTTACAGCTGCGGCAATTCCTTTTGCGGCCTCAATATTGGCCCTCATGGCATCTTTTCCGGTCTCCCTCTTGGAGCCTTCCTTTAATATGAATACGGGTTGTCCTCCTATCATGGTTATCAACTAGTAAAAATAAACTTCTATATAAATATTTCTTTATCTTTTGTAACTATTTTCCCTACAATACAAACATTTTTCAGAGATTATTCGTAATGAATTGGAGGGGTGTTGAGTTTTATCTCAAAGCCTCTAGTATTGTCTCAGTAATCCTGACCTTTCCCATTCTCTTAAGGACATATTCCACTGATACTTTGTGTGCCTCTTCAGACATATCCGTCATTGCATCTTCAGCAAACACCTGGTTGAATCCAAGCTCGTAGGCGAAACGTGCAGTGCTTTCAACACCGTAAGTGGTTGCAATACCGCCCATGATTATGGTATCAAGTTTTCTTCTCCTGAGCTGCTGCTCAAGATCTGTGCCTGTGAATGCTCCCCACTGCCTTTTGGTTATAATAATATCTGAAGGTTCCACCTCAAGATCCGGTACAAACTCAGACCAGTCAGGAGGAAGTGATGAAGGTGCAAAGGAAGAATCACTTTCCACACGGACGGGAACAGAATTCTGGAAATTGACATGAACCAGGAAAACCGGCATTCCATCTTTCCTGAATGCTTTAACCAGTCTTGTGGCATTGCTCACAACAGTAGAAGCCGAATATGGCTTTGTTTCCCTTCCTACGATTCCTTTCTGGAGATCAATGAGAACTAGCGCAGTTTTTTCTTTGGCAATATTTAATCCTTCCATGAATCATTATACGTTTTTCCATATTATTCTTTACAGCAGAACTCAATATATTCATAGTGAGAAAGTGAAATCACTTATGGTTTTGTAATTTCCAGTTAAATACAAACTAATTGGATAAAGATTATGCGTAACTTAATGTTCAGCTATTTGTGAGAGAAACAGCTGCAATATGTGTTGTAATTCATGAATCAAGTGTACTTCTGCTGAGGAGGAAGAAGAGAGAAGGCGATCCCTGGTCAGGAGATATGAGCTTTCCAGGAGGATTCTCAAAGGAAGGGGAAACACCTGTTGAAACAGCAGCAAGGGAATTCTCAGAGGAAACTGGAGTTGACAGTATTAATATCAAGTTTGAAAGGCAGATGGATTTTTTCCAGACACCCAGATTCAGCCCTCTGAAAGTTTTTCCTGTTATCTATAGCAGTGATGTGGAGTTCCAGGTTATACCAGGGGATGAGATGGAATATGGGGGGTGGTATAATCTTCAAAATGCAGTTAGATTTCTGGATTCTGTTAAGGGGCCATGCCTTAGATTCGGAGACGACATCGTCTGGGGGTTGACATACCGGATCCTGGAGAGGATTGGAATACTGCCGGGATCAGAATGAAAATAGATTGGTTCCCCTTTCTACCGGGCTGACTCTAAGAACAAATCCGGATATTTTTTTAAGTGCCTGCTGTACCTCCCAGATATTTTCCTCCTGGCAGAGTGCAAGTACAAATCCCTCACTCCCTCCTCCGAGCAGTCTTGCGGATGATGCTCCTGAATCCAAGGCAGTTTTAATGATATTGTTAACGTTTTTTCCTGTTATTTTTGAACTTATGCTTTTCTTTATTTCCCATCCATGGTTTACCAGTGAATTGAAGTTTGCCCAGTCGTTTTCCTCCACAGACTTTGCCGTCTGTTTTGCCAGTTCTTTCATCTCCTTCAGTTTGGAAATAACATCCCTGTTGCCTTTTTCTGCACCCTGGACCTGCTCCCTCAGGGCATCACTGCTCTCTCTGGTGTTTCCAGTGAAACATATGAGCATTCCGGTATGCAGCTTTTTCATAATTTCAGAGTCATTGTAGAAGGTAAAATGAGAATCGACTCCGTTGGATTCCATTTTCTTAAATCCTCCCAGGGCAATGGTAAAAGGGTCCTGTATGCCCAGCGTGATCCCAAATTTATCTTTTTCAATCCTATAGGACTCTTTGGCCAGCTTCTCAGGATTCTCATATTCTCCCCTGATTTCCATCACAACCCTGATGAGTGCTGTCATCATGGCACTGGAGGAGCCCAGTCCAGATCCTGGTGGTACTTCTCCGTTCAAGTACAATCTGCCTTTTTTAATGCCATACTCATCCAGAAAACTTATGATCTTTTCCTGAAAAGTCTCTTCCTCATTGCCTCCATAAATAATTGTCCTGACTTTATCTCTGGATGATATTTCCAGTGGTTGTTCATCCACTTTATAAGAAACGTAAACCCCCCGGTCAATGGTGGTGGTAACAAGGACTGTTCCGAACCGGCTCAGGAAAGGATCAATATCTGTGCCTCCCCCTGCAAAACTTACTCTCAGTGGGCTATAGGCACTTACACTTTTCACATTCATAGTAATTTATCGATCATATAATTGTTTATCCCAGGTAAAGGTTTTATGCATCCAAGTCTACTCTGGAACATGGGAATTTGGACTGAGGACCTTAGGCCATCCTCTCTGGATGAACTACTTATGTCCAGGGAAACAAGACAGAAGATACAGGACTGGATAGCTTCATGGGAATCAGGCTCACCTAAAAAAAGGGGTTTGCTCCTTTATGGAACCCCCGGGCTGGGAAAAACTTCTGCGGCCATTGCTATTTCAAAATCCAAGGGATGGAACATACTGGAGGTTAATTCCTCAGATTTTAGAAGTGAAAAATTCCTGAATATGACTGCAGGTATGTTTGCTATGTACAGAGATCTGGATTCCTTTGCAGATCCTTCCCCAAAAAGAAAGATCGACAAAATGGTTCTTGTGGACGAGGCAGACAACATTTTTGAACGTGGAGGCGCGGGCAAGGAACGCGGAGGATACGTAGCCATCAGGGATACACTGAGAGAAACAAAAATACCCGTGGTAATTACGATGAATGAATACTGGGAATTCTACAGAAAAAGCACTGCCAAGGATATTATATCATTGTGTGAGGTTGTTGAATACACAATTTACAAGAAGCGTAACGATCTTGATTACAGGAATGCCCTGGATACCATCACTGACAGGATAATTTCAAAATGCAACAGCGAGGGAATTAAAACATCAAGATCTTCCATTGAGAGCATAGTAAAGAGTAATTTACCAGATCTAAGGGGAGCAGTGAATGATTCCTATTCGTATGCCCTGTCACAAGGTGGATCAATGCAAAGCGACAGGGACAGAAAAACTGAGACTTTTTCAGTGATCAGGGATGTACTGAAGAAACCTGATTATGAATCAAACCTCAGGAGCATCAGGGAAAGCGATATTGACAAAGACACCCTGGTGCAGTGGTTAAACACCAACGCTCCCAAGGAATGTGTGACCATTGATGCACTGAATTCAGTGGAGGAATACATCTCATTGATAGACTTACTTTCAAGGAAAGTCTCCAGGAGATATCTGGATGAACTTTCCGCTGCCACTTTCTCCAAGGTGGACAAACAAGGGGGATACACGAAATACGATTTTCCCACATACCTTTCAACCATGAGCAGATCAAAAAAGAGCAGATCCTCCATAAAGAGGGTAGTCAGGGCAATGGAGATATCACTCCATATCTCGGAGACAGATGCTATTGAATCAAGGCCTTACTTCAGGGAAATGTCATCTTACGCAGGAGGTCTGGCAGATGAACTTTCATCTTCACTTACAGACAAATCCATGATGGAACTCAGGCATTCCAACATGTCTCCGAAAAGAAAGAAATTCGATCCACCAATGCCAGAGGATCTGGATATTTATCTTTCCACAGAATAATCTTAAACTGGAGCCTGCATCATTTTCTTGCATTTTTTAATGGTGCCACTTACTGTGATCACCATGGCAGAATCCCCGTTTTTTTGAATCTGCAGGCATACCTGATCCTTCAGGAACTGATCTGTAAGAATAATGGAATGTTTCTGGTCCCTGTATTTTTCCTTCACATGGAATATCTTTCCAAGGTTTTTCACGAGAAAGTCCCCCTGCTGCCTGTTTACAACCTGTATCAGGATGTATCTCTTTCTATAGGGGGAACATTTCATAACTGGGCATGTTCTGTAAGGTTATTAATTTTGAATCATGTGTTGGGCATAGGGAAATGTTATGTTTATGTAAAAATGCCAATGAAATTAATACAGAAAAGTTTAATGGAACCTTGAATATAACCTTTCAAAGTGGCAAGAATAAATATTTGCAATTAATTATTGATTTTTCAACAATTAGATAAAATTATTTATTATAGCAAGGTATAACCGACCACTTATTCAAGGGTAGAACAAAATGGTCAATCACTCGAATCTCTATGGCAGGATATCTGAATCCTGGAATTCTCCAAAGAAATCAGAAATATTAATCTTCCAGAGGCAGCGCATGATCGAATGGAGGAATGGCGGCTCTGTTGAAAGAGTTGAATACCCCACAAGGCTGGACAGGGCAAGATCGCTGGGATACAAAGCAAAGAACGGTTATATCGTGGTCAGATCCAGAGTCAGAAGAGGCGGATCCAACAGGCCCAAGATCATGGGTGGAAGAAGACCAAGGAGAATGGCATACTCAAAGCTCACAAGAAAGAAGAGCATTCAGTGGATCGCTGAAGAGAGGGCCGCTGACAGGTACCCGAACATGGAAGTCCTTAATTCCTATTATGTTGGAGAGGATGGATTTTTCAAATATTACGAGATTATCCTTGTAGACAGGAACAAACCTGAGATTTACAAGGACAGCCACATTTCCTGGATATCCGAACCCCAGAACAAGGGCAGGGTATACAGGGGACTCACCTCAGCAGGCTACAAGGGAAGGGGTCTTAGAACCGGAAGGAAAAATTCCGCTAAAAGCAGGCCTTCCATAAGGGCAAACGGCAGGCTTAGGAGATAATCACTTAAGCCGGGGTGGCTCAGTGGTACAGCGCCAGACTTGAGATCTGGTTCCCTTGGTGGATCGGGAGTTCGAATCTCTCCCCCGGCGCTAAAAATCATTTTAGATTCCCGCATTTCAAAAACTTGTTTTTACACGATTCTTTTCAAATGGAAATATACGGAAATAAAAATTTTATACTTACCAAAAAGAGAAAGTGATGAACCAGGAATATTCATTATGACGACTGGGATTCATGTTTGCTGATCACTATACCACCCACAGAGGCAGCATGATTTTGAACCTCTTTCAGAATTTCCTCTTCAATGGCTTCTGTTTCCCCTGCCCTGATATCAAGGATATTTTTTTCAACACCAAATCTACCAAAAACAAGATGCTCTTCTACAGAATCAAAAAATGAAGACATCACGAACATCAATTTCTCTCTGGAATTATGAGGTTTTTTCTCTCCTATCATTGTAATGGATTTTGTATGATGTGCAATGTGCTTTTTAACTAGGTGAACCGTATCCACGTGTTTCAAAAATATTTCTTCCAGTTTTTCATTTTCGAGTCCTCTGGACACTTTAAGTTCAATCACAAATTCAAAATGAGTTTGAGTATATATTTATTAGTATTAATGAAAAAATGAAATAAAATACACTCTTCCGGTTAATTAATGCAGATAAATTGCAGATTGTCTGCATTTTTCTCATAAGAGGTTTATGCGGAAGCCTTTGGCCTGATATTCATGCTTGCAACATAGTAGACGAAAGCAAAGAAGACCACGAACAAAGGTATCAGAAACAGTTCATCCGGTGATGCAGTATTTGATATTACTGCATAGGACTCCCAGAACCAAAACGCAGAAAAGGTAAGAAGTATGGCTGAAACTGCAGCTTTCATAATGGCCTGCTTTACTTTCCTTATGCTCGTTTTCAATATAATTGCAAAGATTACCACCAAGATAGATCCTGCCACAAGCCCAATAAGGGTGGAAGAATAATTCTGCGGGAAAAGTGCAATCAGGACTATGGCTGCTTCGAATGCCTCTGTAACACCAACGGAATAGGCTGTAATTGCGACACCTTTCTCGATGTTTTCATGTCCGCCCCCATTTTTAGACGGCCCCAGTATCTGGAATTTGAAGGATCTCCTGGCACTTTTGATCAGTCTGATGCCGAAGTAAAGAAGCAAAAGTGCTGAAGCCAGAAGCACGTAAATTCTCGGTAGAAGTGAAATGTAGTTTCCTGCAACTGCTGTTGGAATTAGTATGGTCAGTACACCTGCAATAGCTGCAAGATATGGAACATTATTCTTGCTGTCTGTGGCCAGGACTATGCCCACTGCGGATGCTTCTGCCATTTCCAGGAGGGTAATGCCCATGGCGGCAAGAAAGATTCCAGGATCAATGGTGTATATATCCAACATGGCAAGTAATTGATCTATTACTAAAAATGTTTTACAAAAATGAAAAAAAAGTAAATATGGCAGAAAACTATGGAAAGTTATGCTTATTGATGGAAATTCTATGGAAAATATACATTTCACATGGGACAAAAACAACAAACCTGTGGCAAGGATCGGGCAGGGAGAAACTGTAACGCTGAAGATTCCTGATTCTTCAGTGGGGCAAATTCATCCATGGATGGGTGACAGTGATCTGGGTACAATTGATGAATCCAAGTTTGATGGAGCACTGGGGCCAATATTTATAGAAGGTGCAACACGTGGTGGCACTTTGAGGGTGGATATCGAATCCCTGGAATCCGGGAATAGCGGATGGAGTGCCATTATAGATAATTTCGGACTCCTGAAAAATAGATTTCCCAGGAAGCTTGTGACATGGAAAAAGACTGATGGAAAATGGTCATGTGCCGATGGATTCCTTAAAAATGTAAGTCTGGAGGACAGGCCCTTTTTGGGTGTGATTGGCACTGCGCCTGAAAGTGGAACTTATGGAATGATACCGCCTCAGTATTTTGGCGGGAACATGGATACAAAAATACTGGGTGCCGGATCTTCCCTGTTTCTTCCAGTCAATGTGGACGGTGGCCTGGT
>JAKAWY010000050.1 GCA_021816745.1 Thermoplasmata archaeon | reverse complement strand
GGTAATGATATTATGGGTTTTTCCATTAGGAAATGGAACAAATTGAGAACTCTAAGATCTCAAGTAAAAAAAGAGAATGGAAATAGAAAGTTTAATTTAAAATGGTTGAAACGAACCATTTTCACTAATAAATGTTTTCATTAGTAATGAATAAAAGTGTTCATTACCAAAAGAATATAAGATTGTAGTTCTTAATATGGAAGGACAGATTTCATTTGTCTTTTGGAGCAATCCCAGTTAGCGTTTATGTTGATATTTCTTTTACAATATTTTTACATAATAATACTGCTTTTTTAGATAGTTCAAGATACTTCAATGCAATTGTCTCAAGTGTTGCTTTGTCAATGTTATAATTAAATGTATATCCACTTGTCTGCCTGTTTCCAAGCAATTCAGGAAGTAGTGATCTTGCAATTTCCCGTATTTCCTCTCTTTTATCCTTTGATATCTTCTGGGAGTTTACGATATTTTTTTCTACAGTTTCAATTATGTTATGCGTTTTTGGTGGTTCTATACCAATTGCAAAGAGTACGGCCTTGAGAGCAATCCCAACTGCCATCTCTTCGCTGTATAGGCAAGTATTATAGATCTTCTTTTCTGCCATTGTCTCTGCAGTACTGATCCAACTTTCTGCTGTATCAATTGCCTTTTCTGCGATTTCTACTCCCATATCAGCATCTCACCAGATTTTGTATTTTTACGTTTATGTTTAGTTTTTGCAATTTTATTTAGAAAATTAGTAACAGCATTGTTCCGTTGAAAGAGGACAATGCCGTAGTCTGCTATTTCAAAGTATATTGGGTTTATAATCTCGAGGTCTTCCATAGTAAGTATAAGTGGACTTATATATAGGGATAAACCTCTTTCTATCAATATATCCTGATATGAATTTACTTCTTTCCTTTTCATATTTAAAAAATCAAAACAGTCAATGAATTTAGAGTCAGTTATAACTGCTAAATCTATATCGCTGAATTTGGAAAAACTGTTCTTTGCAACAGAGCCAAAAAGTATCACACCCAGTGTGTGGGGATTTGCATCTATCAGATCTACGAAAGCCATTATATAATTTTTTATATCACTATCCATTTTCATTATTGTCAGTTGCTTTCCGATAGTCTGTTTTATAACTTCAGTAAAAGAACTTCTTCTCGCCGTATTTTGTTCCATAATTTGCTTTGCCTCTTTTAGTTGTAAGTATGCTTCTTCAGTGAGTAAAGTCTGCTTGAATTTTCCCATTATTATATGTATGTAGCCTACATATATAAAGTGTAATAGGAAACCAGAGAAATGGTTTGTCAACGGAGACCCCCACATTTTCTCAAAGTCATAAATTATTTATTGGTTAACTGGATATAAGTGATAATGAATATGGGAATTGGAAAGATACAGATCACCATTATTGTTTTTCTAATCCTGCTGATGGTGATTCCCCCTGTTTCTCCACATATATCTTCCAGTCCTTCCCATAAATTAAATGGTATTTCCTTAAACTATTCATTGCAAACTCCCGTTAAAAATGTGAATAAATCAAACAATACTCCAAAATACATTTTTCCATTGAGCAATTCTACAAAGCTTGATATGGAGAATGGCCACATAACCCCAATAAATTATAACAGATCTCCTGCACCCATGGGGATTTCAGATTTGGGTCTTGTGAATAAAAGCGGCAACATTAGTGGTTTTAATTTATCAACAAACGGGTTTCGCGGCATATTGAATATATCCAACATGTCCAGAATAAAAACGTTGTATTCTGATCAGTTTTCTGTCCAGCTTAACGCAGTTTTGGCCAAAGTAAATATTTCATCAAAATGTTATGACTTTTGGACGCAGAATGTAGCCGTCGTGAATCTTAGGACGAAAACCGTTTCACTTGTCGATAATGTCTGGGATTTTAACTATTATGTCCTTAATCCGTCAATTCTGCAGGGATATGGTTCCATATACAACTCATTTGTATACATTGATTATGGTCCCGTTTTCCATTTCAACAATTCCTTGTCCATAAGTCTTTCACTATCAACATTAAATGTATTGAACGCCACTCATGTATTTTTTAATTACAGGATAATAACCAATGGAAGCACTAACAATGGGACTTTTGATAATGTCCTTCTAAAAAACCAGGTTTCAAATACCTTTCCCGCCACCTATCTGATAAGTGGTAAGAGGTATGTCAAGTCGTATGCCGCTTTTGATGCTGAATTTACAATCGGTGGAAAATACGGCGGTAGAAATATTGATTTTCTTAATTTCAATGGATCCATGAAACTTGACTATCTCAATTCTTCTCAATATGTTCCAGTCAATTCCAGTTTTGACTATGGTATTGATACAGGGGAAACATCAGCCGGAATTGCATTTACATGGAATAATGAATCAGCATATGTTACGCAAGGCCCATCCGTTCTCTATGGAATGTGGAATAATTCACAATCTTATACCTCGAAAAAATATACTGTCAGCGTTAAGCCTGAAAACGCTTTTGCATTCGTTGGACTTTCAATGCCGGATAACAATACATCATATAGCTGGGTCCCACTGGACGCAAAAGGATCTTTGAATTTTTCCCTTCCTGATTTAAATTTTTCTTTAGCATTGTTACTTTCTGGATATAACGAATTTATTACAAACATGAGCACCTCAAATATTTCAATTACTCTGCAAAAAAATTCCTCTTTCGGAGTCTATACCCCCTTAGAGGCAGTAAACACATGCCAGCTTGCCTCAATTTCCACCTCAGGGAATGGTACGATTGGCCATCCTTATGAACTGATAAATTTTTCATATCCATTTAAACAGACCCTGTACTCAAAGTTTTTCAGTAATGCCAATACTTATTCCTACCGGGTTCTGTGCAATGACTTTGTAACTATTTCAAATGTGGACGTTTATGCCCGCATAAGTAACATTGAAGGAATAGGTATGACATTGACAAATGTTTCCAGGATCAGTGTTGTTAATAATAGTTGTGATAGCATATTGCTGATCAATTCTTCTGATAATATTTTATATGGAAACAATTTAAGTTGCTTTTTCCCTACAACTTTAGTAAATTCTTCATTTAATTACATTGCGGGAAATTTATTCTCAGGTGGTTACTATCTTTCTTCAAACTCCTACGGAATCAAGATTGAAGGGCATGGAAACTATGTTTTTAACAATGAATTTCTTTTCAAAAATGCAGTGGTAGAAGCCAATAACACCACTGATGGAGGCATGAATTATTTCAATACCACAGCAATAAGGCTGAAAGAAGGATTTATTGTCAATGGAATGAATATATCAAACCCACCGTTTACATTTAACGCAACTGGAGGCAATCTGTGGACGTTTAACACTGCAAGCACCCCTTATTCCGACGGTAGTATGTACACACCTGATTACCATCCCTCAGTTGGAATGGTATTAAGTTCTAAACTTAATCTCAGGCCCGTAAATTTCGTAGGTAGAAATGAGGTGTATAATTCTGTTGTGAATTATTCCTGGATCGGTATTAAGATGGGAAGTGGATACATTGAAGAATTATCGCTGGTCAAAACTTACAATATGCCAATACTTAATTACAGCTACTATCTTTATTCCTTTAACTCATTTTGTTTCCCTTTTTTATCATTTCACTTCAAGAACAGATCTGGAAATATAAGTGCAAATACCAGGGTTAAAATCATTAATATTACCGTTTGCGACACAACTTCACTTTCAGCCATTATAAATTCTAACCTTCCTGCAGGCAGCTCTTTCTATATCTGGTTAAATGAAACAAATGGTTCTTTTAATTATCCTTTGTATTATAAAGCAAGCATTGATCAAAATGTAATTCCCATGCTACTTCCAGACGGAAATTTCACATTTTCTGCCCATGCAACAGGATATGTATCTGTGAGCGGAAAATTCAGCATAAATGGCTCCAATACCAGTATTGTAATAAATTTCAAAAAAATAATGCAGGTGGTGATCAATGTTAATCCTTCTTCGTCTTCCCTTCTCATAAACGGAACCAATGAGACACTGACCAATGGAACCATGACTATTTCCATGCCAACTGGAACATACTGCCTGAAAGCTACATCAAAGGGATACAATAATTACTCGGAAAAAATTGTCATCCTTGCAAATTCCACTAACGTATTTTACATCAATCTGACAAAACCTACCACCATCTATGGAAAAATCATCACATTCCTCGAAAGTGATCTTTTTATCATTTCATCAATAACATGCCTTTTTATTGCTGCCTCATTCCTGTATGTTTATAGAAAAAAGATATCAAAATAATCAATAAGTGTTAATTCCTAAAAAAAGAAGACTAAAAATTAAAATACAGGAAGTGCATTTATTTTTTATGCAATATAAAAAATTTTATATCTTAGCAGTAGTCACGCTTTTTGTGCTTTCCGGTTTTGCAATATTAATGCAAAATCAGAATACATCCCACAGTGCACCTCAAAATATGCCGGTCAGCAATTATCAGGCTTCCACCAATACATACCTTGGTGGAAATGTTTCACTGCCCAATGTATCCATCAACAGTAGCAATTGCAATTTACCAAGTCTTCACATAATTTCAGGGCATCTTGTTGGGTCACTCTATGCAGATAATCTTAATATAAGCTCTGCGGGTGTTCTATACACTGATGGTCACAACATATACCTTGCAGGCACCTTTGACAATAAAGGTCATGTCTACACTGGCCAAAACTATAATCTTATGGTCGAACAATTTTCTTACGGGGGGTCTGGTGGAGGGGCAAGAGGCAATAACTCCACCCTGGACAGCAATGGATACTCTACCATTGCCCCTGGTGGGCTTGGTTCTTCAGGAATACATGCACAAAACGGATCTTCTGTTAAAATCCCCGTTATTAACAATGGAATAATTCAGGGAATGTATAGTTCAGGATTTAGTCAGTATCTAACTGGTGCTGCTGGCCAGTACTATAGCTACTATAATAGCACAACGGGTTATTCTTACTTCACTTCATCCGGGGATGGCGGATATGGAATATATATACAGGCAAACAAAATTATTGCAGGAAACATAAGCTCACAGGGAGAGAACGGGCTTAACAGTACTACATACAATGCTTACACAGGTGGCGGTGGCGGAGGAGCAATAATTCTTTCATACTCTGGATCGAATTTGACATCGGGAAATATTTCCACATTGGGAGGAAACGGTGGAAAAACTAACACTTCCAATTACTCAGGTGGTAATGGGGGAAAAGGTAACGTTTACAACTATTCCTATGGAAAAACACCACCAATTTCTGTAGGCACAGTTTTTCATTTACCCATAATTAAGCCCGTATTTGTGTTTAACAATTCTACAACTTCATTCTCTCTTAGCACTTTTCTACCGGGAAATGTGACAGTTCCGGGTAATGGTACTTACAAAATAACCAGTGTGAACACGGGCAAGTATACATTCAACCTTTCCCAACGTGTGTATTACCAGGGAAAATTTGATTTTTACAATTCCTATGCAAGTACTTACAATGACTCCAAGAACACGGTTAATTATCAATATGGACTTATTTATGGCCCCAGAACCATGGATTTGCTTAATTCCGGCATACTTTCTGCTACCTTTACAGGATTAACTTTCCTGTTTAGCAATCAAATTATGACGATTCAGACAGGAGTCCCTATCTCTACACCCATGGGTTATGTGCTGACAGACAAAGTTTCAATCTACAATCCCTCGCTTGGTGCGAGTTTATCGACCCTTTACATTGATCAGAACTCGGGACTCGTTGTAAAGATTGTCTCAATTTACATTGATTTACAGACCACTAATACAAACGTACCTTTGGATCATACATCTGCACCATTTTTGCTTCCTGATAACACTATTCTTGAAGTGGCAGCCGCTGCAATATTAATTGTTGGAGTTTCAGGATATGTTCTGATGCACAGGAGGAAAAAATAATTTTATACACTATTCCTTTTTTTGATTGTGAAGCCAAATTAAATTAATCAGACGATCAATTTGAAAAAGTATTTTTGCAAACATAATGATTTAAACACATTATTCCCATGGCCTGGTTGTCTTTGTCTAAAAAGATTATGCTGAATCAAAAAATAAACAGTGATTAGTGACATTCTTTCTTTTTTCAATTACTTATTGCTCAGCCAAAATTTATCAAAATAGATAATATATTGATTGAAACGCAGGATATAAAAATCAATTATTCCTGAATGCTCTTAATAAGTTTTATATTTTCCGGCGAGAGAATACATCCATTGATAGTTTCGAATTGCAAGCGAATCAGACCTTATGTCAGGGCATTGTTAATATAACCATTATTCATAATAGGGCAATGGAAAATCCCAAATCTGATTTTAGCCAATGGTATAATGAGATCATTGAGCTGGCCGAACTTACCGATAAGAGATACCCCATAAAGGGAATGAACGTATGGATGCCTTATGGTTTCTCCCTTATGAGAAATATTGATGAGACCATAAGAAGGAGATTTTACCAGGATGAATTTAAAGAAGTAATGTTTCCAGCCCTGATCTCCAGGGAAATGTTCGAGGTGGAGTTTGAACATATCAAGGGATTTGAGAAGGAACTTTACTGGATCACCAAGGGTGGAAAGGAATCCCTTGAGGATGACCTTGCCATGAGGCCAACCAGCGAGGCCGCCATCTATCCAATGTTCAAGCTGTGGATAAGGGATCATGCAGATCTGCCCATGAGAATTTTCCAGATAGTGCAGGTATGGAGATATGAAACAAAACATACCAGGCCCTTCATCAGATCCAGGGATATTCACTTCATAGAATGCCATACTGCCCATGAAACCTTTGAAGATGCAGAATCACAGATGGAAATATACAGGAGAGAATGGAAAGAATTCACAGATGCACTGTGCATACCATATATGGAAGTGGAGAGGCCTGAATGGGACAAGTTCCCTGGCGCAATGTACACCAGGGCATTTGATACTGTTATTCCATCTGGAAGAACTCTCCAGATCGGTACCATTCACCAGTACGGGCAGAATTTCTCAAAGAACTATGACGTGAAATTTGCAGATGAAAAGGGAGAAGCACAGTTTGTACACCAGACCACGTTTGGTATCAGTGAAAGGCTGGTTGCAGATATTATAAGCATACATGGGGACAATAAAGGCCTCATCCTTCCTCCTTCTGTGGCCCCCTACCAGGTGGTTATAGTCAGCATTCCAGGGAAAGAGGAAACAGTGGAATCCTTTGCTTTGGATGTGAAAAAGAACCTTGAAACCATGGGAATTAGGGTGATTTTGGACAGCAGGAACAACTATACTCCAGGCTATAAATACAATTACTGGGAAATGAAAGGTGTTCCGTTGAGGATTGAGATAGGGGAGAGGGAAGTCAAAGAGAACAAGGTTACGGTGGCCACTAGAACTGGCAAGAAAAAAGAACCACTTCCCGTTGCTGATCTCAATAAGATCAATGATCTTCTTGACTCTGTATCTGAGGAATTAATGAGCAGATCCAACAATATCCTGAAAGATGCACTGGAAGGAAAAGTGCTGGGGGATATTGAGGATGCTGTAAGGACACCCATACTGTGCTATGATGAGGCATGTGCAAGAAAGATGGAGGAAAAACTTTCCCTATTCATGATGGGGCATATTATGAATATAGGGAAGGAAGGTAAATGCGAGGTATGTGGGAAAGATGGAAGGACATCCCTCTTCTCCAGGCCATATTAACCACAACCCCATGATATTCCTGGACATGGATGGGGTACTTACCAGAGAGATCAGCAGCTGGAACATGGTGAACCTGGCCATGGGCGTGGACAACTCACAGAACTATGAAAAATACAAAGAAGGGAAGATCAACTATGACCAGTTTCTACGACTGGACCTTGAAAACTGGGTGGGATCAGGAAAGATTATTTCTGCTTCCAGTGTTAAGGAGCTGTTGAATTCGGTTGAACTTTATCCAGGAGCCAGGGAAGGATGCAGATTGCTTATGGAAAATGGCTATACCCCGGTTATTGTGTCAGGTGGCCTCCTCTGGCTGGCCGAAAGAATTTCCAGAGAACTTGGGATTCAGCACTATTTTGCAAACCTGGTCATGTCCAGAAATGATGAGATCCTACCAAACGGAGTGGCAATTGTGGACCCCAAAAACAAGGGGAAGATAGTCGAACACATGAAGAGAATCCACAAACCTTCTTTCACAGTTTCCGTAGGAGATTCCCCGGATGATGAGAGCATGTTCACCTCCACGGATTACTTCATAAGCTTCAACAACAAAAAGGAGTTCAGGAGGCCTAACGGTTATGATCTCAAGGCAGACAACTTCATGGAAATTGCAAAAATTGCCCTTGAAATCAGGAGAAAACATTCATGAAGCAAAAGGATGTACAGCCTGATCTGAAACTTCCCACTGGAATAGGCTGCATTGATGAAATGCTGGGTGGTGGATTTGACAGGGGTGTTCTGAACCAGGTTTTCGGGGAAGGCGGAGTCGGTAAAACAAACATTGCAATGCAGGCCGCCATAAACTCAATCCAGTCAGGAAAAAAGGTCATTTACATTGATACCGAAGGATTCTCATCCACCCGTTTTTTACAGATCAGCAAAAACAACCCGATTGCTTCCAAAGGGATGTTCCTGTACCGTGTAATGGATCTTCCGGATCAGGAAGTCGCTGTGATCAAGGCTGAAAAGCTTATTGAAAAGGACAGGGAGATTGATCTCCTGGTAATGGATTCTTTTACCGCCCTCATGAGGCTGGAGAGGGATGATGGTGCCAGGAATAACTCCCAGATGAAACAGCTGAAGATACTCAATGCCATTTCAACTGAGTATGACATTGGAATACTCATTACAAACCAGATCTATTTCGATATTGGTGGAGGCCATACCACACCCTATGGCGGATTCTTCCTGGATCATTTCTCCAAGGTTATTCTGGAACTTCAGAAGGAGAAGGACGGCAGGCGTACAATTACGGTGAAAAAACACAGGGCCCTGCAGGATGGAATATCAACCTCTTTCTATATCAGGGAATTTGGAATTTCCTGCTCACCATAATCTGGGTATGATTTTACTGCTTTGTTTAAGATTAATACAATGAATAATGTCATTCTTCTATTCGTATACATAACACCTAAAACATTTCAGGTATATCACTTCTTCAATGAAGAAAAAAACATATATCGTCCTGTGTCAGGATGAAATTTATATGAAATCATCCTGGGTAAGAATAATTTATATCCTTGATATCAATTTACTCGTATGGTTGATAAGGGCAGCCTTAGGAAAGTTGTTTCACAATGGATTAC
>JAKAWY010000049.1 GCA_021816745.1 Thermoplasmata archaeon | reverse complement strand
CACCGTATAAATTAAATAGGAATTCAGGCATATATTCAGGTCTAATGCTAAAGAACGGCATATATGAACTGATTATTAACAGAATTCTCAGGAATGAACTGAATGCATTGAAAGATGTTGATGCAGAAAGGGAAAAAATAGAGAGGGAAGAGGCATCATACATTCTCTCAAAATATGCTGGAGGCCTTATAAATGATGCACTGCTCAAGATGAAGGATGCAGGGAACTGGCCCTCCAGCCAGGTAAACCTGATAAATGAAATAATTAAACTGGTTTCAACAGAAGTACCTGAAGTAATTTCTGATAAAATGATCATAGACGAGCCCCTTGAAAAACTGCTTTCACTTATGGCAAAGCAGGATCACAATTTTCCTGGTATCAGTGAAGAAAGAAATAAGCGACCACTGTCTTCAATATCACGCAGCTCACTATTCACTGCGTCTGAAGATGAACCGATAATGGTGGATGAACTGAAGAAGGAGATAATCACAAGCAATCAGGTGGATTTGCTTGTTTCTTTCATCAGATGGAGCGGAATAAGGCTCCTGATGGATAAATTAAAGAAATTTACGGACAGTGGTGGCACCTTGCGCATCATCACTACAACTTACATGGGTGCCACAGACTTTGGAGCCATTGAAAAACTTAGCCATCTGAAAAATACACAGATCAGGATATCTTATGACACAAAAAGAACAAGATTGCATGCAAAAGCATACATATTCCACAGAGACACAGGTTTTTCCACCGCATACATCGGTTCATCCAATATCTCCAGCATGGCCATATCCAGCGGACTGGAGTGGAATGTAAAGATTACTTCCAGTGATCTGCCTGATACAATGAATAAAGTAAAAGTAACTTTTGAAAGCTACTGGAATTCAAAGGAATTTGAACTGTACACCTCAGATCAGAAGGACAGACTGAAGGAGGCAATAAATGCAGAGAAATCAGCTGGAGAGGAAACACATTCTTCAATTATGTTCGATATTCGCCCTTTTCCATTTCAACAGGAGATTCTTGATAAGCTGCAGGCCGAAAGGCAGTTTTTAGGGAGGAACAAAAACCTGGTGGTGGCAGCCACAGGAACGGGAAAAACCGTTATAGCCGCTTTTGATTACAAATCGTTCTGTGAAAAAAATCCGTCTGGAAAAAACAGACTTATCTTTCTTGCCCACAGGGAAGAGATACTGGTCCAGGCAATCGAGACATTCAGGGCAGTTCTCAAGGACTATAATTTTGGCTCACTTTATGTCGGAAAAAACAAGCCAGATTCGATGGATCATCTCTTTATCTCCATACAAACCTTCAACTCACAGAAATTTTATGAAAAAACACCTGAAGACTTCTATGATTTCATAGTATTGGACGAAACTCATCATGCATCTGCAGAATCATATCAACCCCTTTTTTCCCATTATAAACCAAAGGTGTTTCTGGGACTCACTGCAACCCCGGAAAGAAGTGATGGCATTAGTGTGGAAAGGTATTTTGATAACCACATATCAGCAGAAATAAGGTTGCCTGAAGCCATAGAAATGAAATTGCTCTCTCCATTCCAGTATTTTGGAATCACCGATTCCGTGGATCTGAAAAATATAATTTGGAAAAGGGGAGGTTATGACGATAATGAACTTGACAGATTGTACGTATCTGACGTGAGAAGTGCTGGGCAACGTGCCTCATTGATTGTCGCTTCAGTCAGGAAATATATTGCTGATATGGAACACACAAAAGGGCTTGGATTCTGTGTTTCCATCGAGCACGCAAAGTTCATGGCCGAATCTTTTAACAGGGCTGGAATAAGTTCAAGGTATCTTACGAGCTTTTCTCCTGATGATTTAAGGAAAAATGCAAAAGAAATGCTCAGAACTGGTGAAATAAAATTCATCTTCGTCGTGGATATTTACAATGAAGGTGTGGATATTCCTGAAGTCAACACAGTACTTTTCCTCAGGCCCACCAAGAGTCTGACAGTATTCATACAACAGCTTGGGAGGGGCCTTCGATTATCACCGGGAAAGGACTGCCTAACAGTGCTAGACTTCATAGGCCAGGCAAATGAAAAATACAACTTTGAGGAGAAATTTGCATCCCTGGTAAAAAACTCAAGCAGGAGCATTGAGAAGCAGATAAGGGATGGATTCATTCACCTTCCTGCAGGAAGTTACATTGAACTCGAGGAATTCGCTAAAAAATACATACTTGAAAACATCATGCGGACATTCGGCGTTAAATCCGCTTTGGTTACAAGAATTAAAAACTTCAAAGAAGACACAGGAATCGAACTTACGCTGGAAAATTTCCTCACATATTACCGCTTGGATCCTTCAGATATTTATTCAAAGGGATCCTTTTCAAGATTATCCGTACTGGCAGGGATTGGGGAAGATTTTTCAAATCAGGATGAAGATAGAATTACCAAGGCAATCAGGAAAGTATCAGATATCGATTCCAGGAAATGGCTCAATTTCCTCCTGAATATAATGAAACATCTTGATACTGCTGAGTTGAGGGATCTTTCCAATTCTGAAGAGAAAATGCTGAACATGTTCCAGTACACCGCATGGGGAAAATCACTTCAGGAGTCTGGTTTCAGGGACTATGTTGAAACATTCACAAGAATAAGGGAATGCGGGCCCCTTTTCAATGAGATGATGGAAATAATGGAATATCAGCTTTCAAGAACAGATATTGTTGATTTTGACATCGATCTTGGATATGAATGCCCGCTTGAACTGCACTGCAATTACACCAGGGACCAGGTGCTTGTTTCATTGGGTGTAAAGAATCCTGAAAATATGAGGGAGGGAGTAAAGTTCATCCCGGAATTGAAAACAGATATACTTTTTGTGACCTTGAACAAATCCGACAAGGATTATTCCCCCACAACGATGTATGAGGACTATCTCCTAAGCGACAGGCTTTTCCACTGGCAAAGCCAGAGCACCACCTCTGAAGGATCGGTAACCGGAAGAAGATACGCCAGCCACAGGGAAACGGGAAACAACATCCTTCTTTTTGTGAGGGAATTCAAGAAAACTGTGGATGGGTTGGGTGCTCCATACACATTCCTTGGTATGGTGAACTACAAATCACATGAGGGAAGCAATCCTATGAACATCATATGGGAACTGGAAAAAGCAGTGCCTGCAAAGTACATGAAAAAAATAGGCAAACTCATCTGATCCTTTTTAACGGCTCAAATTTCACACCAAGTGAACAGTATAATGGTTCTGGCAGTCTAAATTTATATTGAAGCACGGTGATCAGTATACATGGATTTCTACTCTGAACTTGACACTTTTCTGAAGAGTAATTCCTCACGTATCAGGGAAGACCTGATGCTCAGCAAGAGCAACCCACTGTATGAATATTACCGGGACAGGGTCAGGAACGTTCTCCACGAAATGCCTGAACCTGTTAAACCTCCTTATGAAATATGCGCCACTGACGGTTCTGAATATGTGCAGGAACTTTACAATGGAAAGAAATTCGTGGTAGCCAGGGCCATCAGCCAGATAATGGACAGGGAATATTTCAGCACATACTTCAACGTGCTGGGAATGGATCGGGACGATGTGCAGCAGCTGGTCAAGAGAATAATGGAGAATGCAGAGCACAAGGCTGCACTGGAAGCCGTGAAGAAAGAAGAATCATGCCTGATGATCATGGATGGTTCAGTTTCCGGGAGATTTTGGTGGGGAAAAAAGGTATATGAAGGAGAAATAGGAAAAGATTTTTACAGGGAATATATGGATTCTTTCGTTTCATTCCTGAAACAGGCCCGGGAGAAAAAGATCATTGTACTGTATATTTCAAAAACATCAGAAACCTCGGTGATGAAGAAAGAGTTGCATAAAAATGAAAAAACTCTGCCAGATTTTGTGAAGATCAACAATCTCACTGATCATGTACTGATTAAATCCATAGCTGAGAAGCCATGCTATACAGAGCCAGTTTCACTCCAGAGGGACTATGAAGGATATACGTGCAATTTCCAGACAGTCCATGTTTTACCTGAAATGGATGATCTTCCCATGAAGATAGATATGATTATCCCGGAAGGCGTCACAACTTCAGTGGATGAAATCATTTCATGGATGATGTGGGGTTACACTGGAATCAGATCCCATAATTTATGGGTATCACTGGTGGATAAAAAGGTCAAGCTGAACAGGGACACAACCAGGGTGGTAATGGAAATGTTTGAGAATGAGATAGAGGTATGGAACGCTGAGACAAGGGGGCAGAGACGTGAAAGAATCAGGTTATGATATCGGCTTTACAACCGGGGAGAATGACAGTGACATTTTCAGGTTTGTCATTGATCCTGAGGCAGAAATCAGGAAATGGGAATATGTTACACTGGAGGGGAAGGGTGGAAAGATCATTGGAAGGGTTGAGAGACTCACTTCATTCAGCGATATAATGCAGCAGAACATCGATTACAGGACAATCAGCAAACTTCACGACGTGAATGTGAAGGAAGCAGTGGATATTGCAGTGGCAAGATCAGTGGGAACAATTCACAATGACGGGAGAGTTTCAAAGGGTAACAGGGAATTTATCAGGCCCGGAACAGGCGTGAGAAAATCAAGCGTTGACGAGATGAAGGTTCTCTTCGGGTATGACAATAATAACTCCATAATTCTTGGGGCCCTGAGCAACTATTCCACTGTGGATGTGGGGGCATCCATAAACGGCATGAGAAGGCATGTGGCCATAATGGCCCAGACAGGTGCAGGAAAAAGCAATGCAGCTGCAGTAATGATTGAAGAACTGGTGAGAAAGGGGGCCACTGTGGTGGTTCTGGATCCGCATGCAGATTATGCTCTGATCAAGGCAGACAAGGAAATGTCTGATTTCACCAGGGTGATGAAAACACCCATGAGCACTGGAAGATATGGAAAGGAACTGAATGCCGTCACAGAGATATTTTCACTGAGATTCCAGGATCTCTCTGAGGAGGACCTGTTCAACATCATGAGGATCGATGACCAGTGGACCTCTTTAAAAGAGATAGTCAGGAAAATAATTTCAGGCACTAAGGGAAAAGGTTCCCTGGATGATTTCCTGGATTCCTTCCAGGCACTGGATAAGGGGGACAGGGCAAGGATAGCAGGAAGGGTATCCCTGCTGAAAGCAATCAAGACCATATTCGGCAACAACACCACAAGCATTGACACATACCTTAAGCCGGGCCAGCTTTCCATCCTGGATCTTTCAGGGCTGGATCAGGACATCACATCATACTTCTGCCTGAAAGTGGTGAACGAAATTTATGATCGGAAAGTTTCCGGGGAGTTCCAGTATCCTGTGTTCATATTCATAGAAGAGGCACATAATTTCGTGGGAAGGGAGAGTATCGGGAAACTTCCGGGACTCATAAAGAAGATAGCTGCAGAAGGAAGGAAATTCGGGGTGTTTCTGGTGGTGATTACACAGAGGCCCGGAAAGATCGATCAGGATGTTCTGAGCCAGTGCAACTCACAGATCATACTCAGAATAACCAATCCACTGGATCAGAGGGCCATTGAGGAGAGTTGTGAGGGTGTAAGCCAATCTGTCATAAACGATCTTCCATCCCTTGACACTGGAGAGGCCGTCCTGGTGGGTGAATTCGTACGATTCCCCGTGATTGTGAAAGTCAGAAGAAGGGAGACCAGAGAGGGTGGGGGTGACATTGACATCCTTCCACTTCTGGAGAAATCCAAGAAACTCAGGGAAGAGTTACTTGATCCTGACAGCAACAGAGACCTCATAAGGAGGCTCAGTTCTTAATGACAAGGTTTGCACACATATCTGATACCCATATCGGGGCAGTCCAGTATGGGATACCGGAAAGGGAGCTTGATTTCTATGATGCGTTTTCAGAGGCCATAGACATAGCCATAGAGAATGAGGTGGAATTCATCGTCCACTCAGGGGATCTTTTCGACACCGGAAAACCATCCAACAGTGCTCTTACATGCCTGAAGGACAACATGATAAAGCTTCAGGGGAAGAAGATTCCACTGATTGCCATTCCAGGTGATCACGACAGGCCAAGAGGAAGCGATTCTTCCCCTCACTCCATATTTGATTTCATGGGCCTGAAAATCATAGGATCAGGAGAACTTGATACAGTAACGCTGGGAGATGTCACGGTGGCTGGAATAGGCAATATGAAAGGATTCAGGATGCAGCAGCTTGACGGGATATACCAGCAAGCCAATATCATGGCGGAAAAATGGAAAAAATGTGTATTCATGTCACACCAGGCTGTATCACCGTTTTTCCCGGAAGAACAGTCTGAAACTGACAAGGATAAACTTCCGGTTAATTTCAACTACCTGGCCTTTGGGCATATTCACCAGTACAGGAAAGAAATGGTGGGAACATCAACTTTTTCATACGCAGGATCCACTGAGGTGAAGAGCACAAATGAGATCAGCGGGCTTCTGAGGCAGGGAAAAGGGATAAATATTGTCAGTATTGATGACAGGGTGGAAATAGACAGGAAGCAGATTACCAGAGCAAGAATGCAGTATGAAGTCAGGGGGAGCGTGGATGAGATTTTTTCCCACCTTGACAAAATCAAGAAGGATCAAGTTAAAAAACCTCTGATATCAATGGTTATTACTGAGAAGTCAGGCTTATCAATTTTGAAAGATAAGATGGTTGAGTATTCAGACAGATATATGTTCAGAAATCCTATTTTCAATTTACCACAGGAAGGGATTCCTGTTGTGGAATTCAACCCGGAGCACAATCTCGAAAAAATATTCCAGGAATACATGAAAGATCAGAAGAGGGGCCTCATCGCTCATCATATCTACAAACTTCTTACATCAGGTGAATTCAGTGAGAAGGAAATAATTGAACTTGCCTCGGAGGAAAAAGATGATAATTAAATCCATCGGGGTGGAGAATTATCTGTCACACAGGGACAGTATTGTGACTCTTGATACAGGACTGAATATTTTTGTGGGGAAAAACGGGGCAGGAAAGTCGTCCATTCTGGAGGCAATGCTGGTTGCACTGTATGGAATCAAGTCAAACAAGAGAGGCAAGATCATTTCATACGGTAAGACAAACTGCAGAATATGGGTGGAATTCAAGCATAACAGCCGGATATTTCACGTGGAGAGGGCCTTTGAAAACAAGAATGGCGCAGAGAGAATGAAATATGCCATCATGAAAATTAATGATGAAATGGCTGAGGAAACCCATAATGGAATTATTGAAAGACTGGCAAAGGAACTGGGGATGGGCCAGGATGCACTCACAAATTCACTGTTCATAGAACAGGGCCAGATAGACAGCCTCATAACAGATTCACCTGCAAAGAGGAAGGAGAATTTCAACGAGATCATTCAGTTGAACGGGTTCGAAAAGGCCATACGGGAACTTGATCCATTGATAAAGGAACTTGGACTCGAAGTGAAGAGAAAAGACACTCTCTTGAATGAATCCGGGGAGACAAAAGAGAAAATATCCACTGCAAAAAATGAGCTAAAATCCATTGAAACTGTCATACTGGGGAAGGAGAAAAAGTTCAACGATGAAAATGCTGAGTTCGAAAAGATTAAGGCAGAAGTCACACGGATGGAGCAGGTCAAGAAGGAAGTGGAAAAATTAAAAAATTCACTGAAGGAAAGAAGGGACAGGATTGGAAAACTGGAAAGGGAAATCATTGATCTCAAAGCCAGAATTTCCCAGTCAGATGCTTTGAAGCTAAAAAAAACAGAGCTTGCAGGGAAAACCGAATATGTGAACAGGGAGAATCTCCTGACCGCTATTTCCAAAATGAGGGAAATTGAAGTTGCAAAGGAAAATCTAGAAAGGAACAAGAAAGCAAAGGACGATTACAATAAACGAGTTGAAGCGAAAACAAGGATGGAGGAGGAGTTAAAGCCATATCTGGCACAGAAGCTGGAAATGGAAAAACTTGAAGGTGAAATAGATTCCCTGAGGAAAGGTAATGAAGAGGCCATCGGGATCATTCAAGGAGAGAAGTCCAACCAGGAAAACCTCAAAAAGAAAAAAGATGAACTGAATGAGATTGAAAAAACCCTGCCACCCGAAATACTGAATATGGATCTTTCTAAAATTCCAGAAAAAATTAATGAATTACAGACTGAAATTGAAAGGATTTCCAATGAGATGGAGAATGATTCTGGAATCATTGCTAAAGGGAATGGCATTCTATCCGATCTTGAAGAGAAAATAAGCAGACTGAGGGATGCATCGGTATGCCCTCTCTGCGGGCATGAACTTGAAGTTCATGATCACGAAGAGATGATGAAAAACTTCTTGAAACAGAAGGAAGAGAATGAAGAACTGGTTTTGGAGAGAAATGCTCACAGGAAAGCGCTTGATATAAAGAAGAAAAAAATTGACGATTCACTTAAAAATATGAATTCTTCATTGACGCACCGATACATATCCGCACTGGAAAATATCAAAACACTGGAAAATGAACTTTCAGTGATGTCCGGGAAAATCAGGGAAGCAGTGGAAATTCATGAAAAATATGACCTGAAGCTAAACCAGTTCCAAACCATGAAGAAAAGCTCAAGCTTGTGGGAGCAAAAGGAGAACGATCTGAAGAAAGTGGAGGGAATCCTGTCTGCCACTGATATTAATGAGTTAAAAAAGGAAATAGAATCAAAGATCCAGGAACTGGAAAAACTGAACAATTCCCTTGAAAGTCTTGGTGAAGGAGCAAAGCTTGCCCGGAATGGAGTCACATACGACAGCGTAACCCGGATTGAAAAAGAGATCAGGGAAATTGATGAAAAATTAGCAGGAATGGATGTTTTTGTCCAGCAGATCGCTGCGAAAGATGCTGAAAGATCAAGCCTGGAGCAGGAATTAAAAAATGAAAGCACTTCCTTGGCAGAGAAGGAGGAAAACATCAAGGGGCTTGACTCTCTTAAAGCAGACAGCATCAATTATGAAAGGCGCGTGTCAGATCTCAGGAAAGAACTGGAAAAGAGCAGAATTGACAGAGGAAGGAACCAAAGCCTAATAGAGGAATGGGAAGTGAATCTTGGTAAAATCCAGGAAGAAATTGAAGGCATAACCAAAAAGGAAAACGCGTATAATTTCCTGGCTGAACTGAAAAGAATCTTCGGGAAGGACGGAATTCCAAGGTATCTGAGAGATATAGCGGTACAGAGCATAACATCCAGGGCCAGGAGCATAGTTGCAAGATTCAACCTTTCCATTGAGGATATCCGCATTGCAGAGGATCTGAGCATCACCATAACCCAGGAAGGAAACACCAAGGAAGTTTCACAACTGAGTGGTGGAGAAAGGGTTGCAGTGGCCATAGCCCTGAGGCTTGCCATCAGCAAGTACCT
>JAKAWY010000048.1 GCA_021816745.1 Thermoplasmata archaeon | reverse complement strand
ATCTTTTCCCTGAGCTTGTTTACCACATCAGGATTTCTTTCGAACATCTCCTTCATTTTTCTTTCAGGTATGATAAAGACCACCATATCTTCGTTCTCCATGCATTCCTTTACCTCCATCTTTGTAACCCTGGCAAAAAGTGCACGGTATTCAATGATACGGTTATCGATGACTATGCCTTTTGGCGGCATTATTTCACCTTGTTCTTGATGTTGCCCCTGTATACAAGGTCAACAGCACCGGTTCCTACGGTAACGGGCTGGCCCACGATGATATTTTCAGCAACACCGGTTAACTGATCGGTCTCTCCGATGATTCCTGCTCTCATGAGATGTTTGGTGGTAATTTCAAAGGCGGCCCTTGCCAGTACACTGCTCTTCTTTCCTGATATTCCCTGCCTTCCCACTGCCTTAATGCTTCCTTCCAGTGTCATCATGTCCGCGACTATCATGAGGTGCCTTTCATCGACCTCCAGTGACTGCTCGCTGAGTGTTTCCTTGATCTCGTTCAGTATGGCATTCCTGGCAGCCTCTATTCCCAGTACAGATGCAATCTCCACCACATCGTTGGTAATGGTTCTCCTGGAATCCACTTCTTCAATCTCAAGAACCTGGCTGAGGTTTGATCCCTGTGTCTGGATCTTGAATGATCCGTTGGTTTCCTTTATGGCCACTGCCCTCTTGATACCCGGGAATCCCTTGACTGTAAGCAGTTTGAGCATTTCCTGGACAGAATATAGCTTCCTGAAAGACTCCTGTGATGGCTTGATGGTTATGGCCTTTTCATCACTGGATAGTATGGTTATTCCTTTGAGGGAAGAAACTGCACGCTCGATGTCCTCCATGTTCACCTTTCTTCTTTCCATAAGGTCTTTTCTGGGTTCAATTGAGATGTACATTTCAGTGATGGATGTCACTATATCAGCAATATCGTTAATGCTGGTGTTCTCAATTTCCCTCATTACCTTGTTCACTGAATTCTCATCCTTCTCGTGTTCTGGAAGGAGGAATATATCCATGGATGGTGTTGATGGCCTTCTCCTGGCATCCACAATTTCAATAATTCTTGGAAGACCCAGTGTCACATCCACCTCTTTAACTCCTGCAAAGTGGAAAGTCCTCATGGTCATCTGTGTTCCTGGTTCCCCAATACTCTGTGCAGCAATGATTCCTACTGCCTCGTAGGGTTCAATCTTCCTCTTCCTGATCTCTTCCCTTACCCTGGTCATGAGCTTTTTGAAAGAATCCTCTGACAATTCTGAACGAAGCTTGACGAGCCTCCCTGCTGCTTCAATGGGAAGAACGACTCCCTGTTCCATCTCACGATCCACCAGTTTCATGATCTCGTTGTCAATGGTGGTCCTATAAGCATCCTTCATGGAAATCTTTACGCTGGTGATCGAAACCTCGTAGTTCCCATCCACTGCAGCCAAAGGTGATTTTCCCATGATGAACTCAGATACCTTAAGTGGTTTTTCCAGTGATTCCACCCGCACAATATTCAGGACAGATTTCAGGCCCTTTGCCTTTTTCTTGATTACCTCTTCTCCTTCCTTATATGGCGTGATGCCTTCAATTAAAACCCTTATGGATGTCTTCTTCTTGTCAGTGAATATATACCCCTCAGTGATATCTTCGGAAATCGTGAAGTCCACGGCATATTTCAGAGAACCTGCTGCGATTATGGCCTTGGTTTTCTGTGAGGTGTCTTTCCAGACAAGCACCGTTTTCTTACCAGACGGATCTTCCAGCGGTTTGTGGATCTTTGCCGGTTTTACCTCAATTGCTTCAGGAACTGATTCCTGCTTTGCAACATTTGATTCGCCGAAATCTGCCATAAGTGTGCCATCAATGGATTCCAGTTTTTTTCCTTCCACTAAGAATCTGGTTGAAGCAATTCCCTTTTCTATGTAGGTCACGTTTTCAACTGTTATGACTGATTTTAAGCCTTTCTCAGCGTTTCCATGCACTTCCATTTCCTTTGAAAAAGGTGCAATGTTGCTTATTTTGCCGTGAATAGTTGCATTTTTCCCACCGGTGCTCACATAGAAATCAGTGGTTCCTTCAGGTACCTTGAAGTCCAGCGCATACTGGAATGGTACCTGGGTCTTTCTGATAAACTGTGAATTGGCAGCATTATCTTTCCATAATAGAACTTTCATTTGGATTCAGCCTCCTCTGCTTTTGCCTTTCTCTTTATCTCCCCAGAGCTTTCCATATCAAAGAGCACATAGTCCAGGTCAAATGCCTTTCCGTTGTCACTCTTCGTGGGATCAATGCTGTCTTCTCCGTAGGTAAACTGGATGATCTCACCTATGGTGTTTACCACCTGGCCCTGGGAATTCACCTTCAGGTCCTCGAAGGCGTTAATCAGCCTCCTTTGCATATATCCTGATCTTGAAGTCCTGACTGCAGTATCCACCAGACCTTCTCTCCCTCCAATACTGTGAAGGAAATATTCCAGCGGATTAAGCCCCTCCTTGTATGAGGATTTGACGAAACCTCTTGAGTCTGCACCAAGATCTCCCCTGATAAAGTGTGTCAGGGTTCTTTCTTCGTAACCTCTGTTGATCCTCTGACCTCTGACAGATTGCTGACCAACCATACCAGATACCTCTGCAATGTTCAGCATTTTTGCCCTTGCACCTGATCTGGCCATGATAACTGAGGGATTGGTAAGTCCCAGCTTCTGGGAAGCTATTTTTCCTGATTCATCCCTGGCCTGTCCAGTAACCTTCATGATCTCTTCTTCCAGTGTTTCTTCAGTGGATTTTCCTTCCCTGGGGGAAAGATTGCCCTCTTTGAATCTCTGAACCAGTTTATTTACTTCCACTTCAGTCTTTTCTGATATTTCCTTGATCTCATCTGTGGCCGATTCAGCGATATCGTAATCTGCTATACCTGTGGAGAAACCTCTGTAGGAAATGAAACCGACTGCAAGCCTTGTCATGCTGTCAATGAAACTGGAAGCCGCATCTGGACCATATTTCCTGTATATCTTGTCTATGATCTTTCCTGCAAATGGTGATATTGCCGCCTCATCGATGGTTCCATGCACCATTCTTCCGCTCATTATGGTTACAAAGACATCCTTGGGATCCTTTTCAAATTCTGATATCAATGGTCCGCCTGGCGTTGCGGCTTTAGCACCAGAAGAGAGTTTGCTCTTGAATTTGATGTTAAAGTCTTCAGGAAGTATGGATGAAAATATGTCTCTTCCATAGTAACAGAGAGTGTTGTTTTCCCCCTTGTGAGGTTTTGGAAGTCTGGCGTTTTCCAGATAACTGGTAATGTGAAGTGTTTCATCCTGCGTGAATTCAGGATTTTCATGTGTAAGAAGGAACATTGAGGTGACATGATCATGGATACCGCCGATGATTGGTCCACCGTATCTTGGTGACATGATCTGTTCCTGAACCTTCATTATGATCCTTGCCTCTGCCCTGGCCTCTTCTTTTTGCAAAACGTGCAGATTCATCTCATCGCCGTCAAAATCAGCATTATATGGAGTACAGACTGCAAGGTTGAATCTAAATGTGTGACCCTGAAGTATCCTTACAGTGTGGCCCATCATGGACATTCTGTGCAGTGAAGGCTGCCTGTTGAAAAGAACTATGTCCCCTTCAGAGAGCTGCCTTTCCACTATCCAGCCAATCTCGATCCTCTGGCTGTTTTCTTCAGCATTCTGGTCAGTGATCTTTATTCTTCTGGCATCCGGCCTCAGGATATAGTTCACCCCTGACATATATTTACCGTCTTCAGTGGGTGTAGGGCCTCTTTTGACCCATTCCCTCATGACATCAATATTATATGCTGTGACAGAAACAGGAACAGTAAGTTCTCTGGCTGCCTTCTCAGGAACTCCAACCTCATTGATGGACAGGAATGGTTCAGGAGAAATAACTGTCCTGGCTGAAAAGTTAACCCTTTTTCCGGAAAGGTTTGACCTGAATCTTCCTTCCTTTCCCTTCATTCTTTGAACCAGCGTCTTCAGTGGCCTTCCGGACCTGTGCCTTGCAGGAGGTATTCCTGCAGTCTGGTTATCAAAGTAAGTGGTAACATGGAACTGAAGCAGATCCCAAAGATCCTCAATGATTAGCTGTGGGGATCCGTTATCCCTGGATTCCCTGAGTCTCTGTGATATCCTGATTATATCCACAAGCTTGTGTGTCAGATCATCCTCACTGGTCTCAGATGTTTCCAGCTTTATGGATGGCCTTACGTTCACTGGAGGAACTGGAAGAACTGTGAGAATCATCCATTCTGGTCTTGAGAAATCCTTATTGAATCCGAAAAAGATCAAATCATCATCGCTGATCTTTTCCAGTCTTTCCCTGATTTCCTTTGGTGTGATCTTGACTTCCTTCTCCCTGAAAGTGGTGGGCTTGTCCAGTATGACTGCAGGACTCTTGGATCCGCAATGTGGGCAGACATCCCTCTTTATGGCCTGGTCAGTGATTCTTTTAATGATCACAGTCAGGTATTCCATGTCGTACTCTTCCAGTGATTTCTCAGTAAGTCTTGCCCTGTATCCAACCATCTCGTCGTTGGTAAGCTTGACCCTTGAACATGACTTGCATGTGGCATCCAGGAAAAGCTTGATTTCCTTGACAAAACCCACATGGATCACTGGGAGTGCAAGTTCAATGTGTCCGAAATGCCCAGGGCATTCGTCGACCTTTCCACCGCATGTTGAGCATTTCAGTCCCGGTTCAGTAACTCCCATGTGTGTGTCCAGAAGTCCTTTCTCTATGGGATATCCGTCGTCTCCATTGGTGTCCGGGTTTATTACCTTCACCTGCGACATTCTCCTGATTTCTTCAGGAGAAAGCAAAGCAAACTGTATGTTGTTAATTCTTTTCGATATAAAATTGCTCATTTCAATTCCCCCAGAATAAGTCTCATCATGATACCCATGGACATCAGTTCGTCTCTCATGAGCTTGAATGCATAGCTGGTCTCCACCGGGTGAATGTTGCCGGTATTTCCACAGACAGGGCATTTAAGCATGTTCTTTCTCCTGTCCATAATGGCAATATGACCACATGATTTGTTTCCACAGACGTAGAGAATCGTTCCATCACTCTGATCAAGAAGCCTGTCCTTGATCACCATGGCTGCGCCATGTGCAATTAAAGTATCTCTCTCCATTTCTCCAAACCTCAGGCCTCCCTGCCTGGATCTTCCCTCAGTGGGCTGCCTGGTGAGTATCTGCACTGGCCCCCTGGACCTTGCATGGAACTTCCCTGCAACCATGTGGTGAAGCTTCTGGTAGTAGATTACACCTGTAAAGATATCAGCTTTCAGTTTTCTTCCTGTAATACCGTCATACATGGTCTCTGTACAGTCGTACCTGAAACCAAAGTCCAGTAATTCTTCCCTCAGTGAATTCTCAGGCTCTCCCTTGAAAATAGTGCCGTCCACAGAATCCCCCCTGAGTGATGCAACTTTTCCGCCAATCATTTCCAGTATATGACCCATGGTCATCCTGGATGGAATGGCGTGCGGGTTGATCAGGATATCAGGTATAATACCGGATTCAGAGAATGGCATATCCTCCTGTGAAACCACTGCCCCTATGACACCTTTCTGTGCGTGTCTGGATGCAAATTTGTCACCAAGTTCAGGAATCCTGTCACTTCTAACCCTGATTTTTACGATCTTGCTGTTGCTGTCTGAAACTGTAAGGAAAACATTGTCAACGTATCCGTTCTCATTGGGCCTCATGGTAATGGATGATTCTCTCTTCTTCATAGGGCCGAGTCTTGAATCTTCATCAGAGAATCTTGGCGGGGATGTCTTTCCGACTAAAACGTCGGAGCCCTGCACCTTTGACTCAGGATCAATGATTCCATCCTGATCCAGCTTGACATAGAAATTCTCCATTCTTGCTCCAAGCACGTCGTGCTGCGGGATTCCGAACTTGTCCTCCTGACCTCCGGGGTATCTTCTTTCCTCTGCCTTGTATGTCCTGAAGAAGTTGCTTCTTCCAATGCCCCTTTCTATGGCGCCCTTGTTGAAAACAATGGCATCCTGTATATTGTAACCATGATAGGACACTATGGCAACCACGAAATTCTGGCCAGCGGGCCTCTTGTCATATTTCACGTAATCCATTACCTGGGTTTTTACCAGCGGTACCTGTGGATAATGCATGAAATGTCCCCTGGTGTCAGTCCTGATCCTGAAATTTGTGGATGACATACCCAGTGACTGCTTTGTCATGGCGGAAGCCATGGTGATTCTTGGTGAAGAGTTGTGTTCTGGATATGGAATCATGGAAGCAGTTACACCCAGAATCATGGAAGGATCTATTTCCAGATGGGTGTGATCCATGTTGAGCAGTGAGATCCCACCGAACTCTTTTCCGCATTTTCCGCATGCAAGAGTCACTTTGTCCTCTCCCACATTGATCCAGTCAACTATGCTTCTGAATAACAAAGTGTTGCAGTGTGGGCATCTTTCTTTATAATTGTAGGCATAAAGTGCCACGTAGATATCCTCTTCCTCTTCTGCATCAATCCACTCCATTACACCGTACTTTGTGAGATCCCTGAATGCGATTTCTCCAAACCTTAATTTTTCCAGTATATCTCTGGTAATCAGCGTCTTTCCACCGCTGACAGTCAGTAATGGCCTCCTGATTCTTCCTCTGTCACAATTTATGACTACTTCATTGTTTGACCTGTCAAACCTGATATTAATTTCATCAGAAAGCTCGCCCTTCCTCCTGTGTTCCCTTACCTTGTTCACCAGTTCCTGAGGATCTGGATGGTAACCTACAAAGTCTCCATTAAGGAATATTCTTCCAAAGTCCCTCTCCTCACCCCTGGGTTCTGTCATCTGGTGAGTAAAGAGGAAATCCATGACATCCGTGGTGTCAATTCCCTTTGAAATGTTTATCATAAGAGCTTCATTCTTCACCAGTCCACAGTTCTGTCCCTCTGGTGTTTCATTGGGGCAAATTCTCCCCCACTGTGTTGGGTGTAGATCTCTGGCCTCAAAGTGTGGCTGTGATCTTGTAAGGGGTGAAATGATTCTCCTGAGATGAGAAATGGTACTGACGTTGGAAACCCTGTCCAATAACTGTGAAACCCCTGTTCTTCCGCCAATCCAGTTTCCCGTTGCCATGGCATGGATGATCTTCTGTGTCAGAAGATCCTGCCTGACTGCAGGCTTGATTCTTATTCCCTTCTTCTTGTTATAAGTCTTTTCAAGCTGGTATTTGAGGTCCTTCATGACTGCCTGGAAAGCATTCCTGAATAATTCATCCATAAGGTCCCCGGCAAGTTTAACCCTCTTGTTTGACAGATGGTCCTTGTCATCAACCTTTCTCTTTCCAAGATTGAGTTCGAGCAGGGCCCTTGCCATTCTTCCAAGATAAAGTGCCTTCTTGATTCTGTCGCTTTCAGAGTCTCCCAGATGAGGAAGGAGAAGCTTGTCAAGAATCTGTGAAATTTTCTTGTCTCTGAACTCTTTTGCCTGGCCGGCTGCAAAACGTTTTTCCAGGTAAATAATGGCATCATTCTGTGTTATGACTCCATTCTGCATGTTGGTTTTCTGAGGATCCCTGGTGACCTCAATATTGTAATAAATGATTGGATCCATTTCCCTGTATGAGTAAATGGCATCATGTATCTCGTTATCCTTCTGCATTCCCAGTGCTTTAATAAGAATTACAATGGGAATTGAACCGGAAACAGTGGGTATGGTAACGTTGATGTCTCCATCCCTGGATTTCTCAAGGGAGGTCATGGCCCTGTACCCGCCGGTCTGGGAGAATACCTTGGCAACCTCTGTCCTTACATCATATTTTTCCTCATACTCTACAAGAATCTTGTTAGGTGCCAGATCCTCAAGAGAAACAATGACCCTTTCACTGCCGCTGATTATAAAATATCCACCTGAATCATCAGGATCTTCCCCCACATACCTAAGTTTATCAATCCTGGAGCTGGTGGTGGGTCCATTATTCTTTTCAATGTATCTGTCAAGATTTGAACCGTAAAGTGTGCAGACCTTGGATCTTACCATTACAGGCATGTCGCCAATTTTTATGGTTTCAGGGCTGCTTTCAATTCCATCCTCAACAACCCTGAGCATTAGGTTGATTGGGGCCATGTAATTCAAGTCCCTGATCCTGGATTCTTCAGGTGTGATCTGACTTGTGGCACCGGATGCCTCCTTAATTTCAGGGGTTTCAATCCAGATAGTTGAACTTCCTATGTATTTTCCCTTCTCTTTTTGTCTTCCAAAATAAATCTCGATCTTCCTTCCGCCTGTCTTGCTTCTGTCCAGTGTAATAACACCGGGCCTGTCATCGTCAGTAACCTTTGTATCGTCCACAATCTTCTGCATTATGCTTTCTGGATTGTCCCTGTTTGCCACAAAATTATTGATTGATTCTATCTGGTCTCCCACTATACTCTCGTTCGAAAAATATGATTTTATAATCTCTCTCATTTAATAACCTCGTTGCTTACAACCCTATAATATTCGGTAATTCCAAAATTTTTGTTCATTCGTGTAATTTTGATTATTCTTCCCGACTTGATATCGCCATAAATCTGAATCAGTGCCTGAACTGCGGGATCCTTGATACTAATCCTTGGAAGAAGATCCTTAATGGTGTTCAGTTTTTTCAAAATCATTGCTTCGTCCTTTTCACTGACCAAATCGTGCTCTGGTACTAAATTATGATCCAACACATTAAATTTGCTCATTTTATCCACCTCAACGGGCCCAAGGGGATTCGAACCCCTGACCCTCTGGTTAAAAGCCAGATGCTCTACCTAGCTGAGCTATGGGCCCCCCCAATTTTGACGGCATTGTGTATATCTTTTTATCTTATAAAGATTGTTTACAAAAGGCTCATTTCCCGCATATGTTTCACAAAGGAGTTCAGGGGTTATTCCCACTTTATCCCCCTGACATTCCGGAATAGAAAAAAATTATATATGGAGATTGAAGACTCTCTCATCTGCCTGAGGGCATATGGACATACATTGACTGGATGCCAATTCTTCCTGGACCTGTAAATCTGTTCCAGAAAATCTGCCCTGATCCACCAAGAGCCCTGGTCTTGAGATTCTGGTAAATAGTTTCCATGGACACAGTCTTGTCCTTGTATACCCATCCACCGGACTCAATATCGATCTGTTCTCCTGAGTTTAGTGTCACTTCGAAAAGATTTCCATATCCATGAATCCAGAGAATCCCATCCTGCTGCTGGCATGTGAATGTGTCGATGAAAAGCCCGCTACCTCCAACAAGAATATTGGCTGCGCCCTTTACCCTGTTGAAAGTGAAGTCAATGTTGTCAGTGGCTGCAAGAAACTGGTGTTCCCTCACATCCAAAGATTCCCCGGCCTTCATATGTATGGAGGCCAGGTGGCCTGAACCATCCCTGCTGAATGCTATTCTCCCGGAACCTGATGTCCTGGTCATGAAAATCGGCATTCCTGCAATCATTCTGGAAAAAGCTCCAGAAAGGGGCTTTATTTCAAT